>DAOSDD010000007.1:0-38669 GCA_035362115.1 Clostridiales bacterium
AAATAAAGGCATTTATGGCCAGGTATAAGTAAGTTTGTTAAGGTTATGAGCGGATTATATCGGTTATTTGTAATTATATCGTCCAGATATAGTTATATTGTTTAAGTTATAATTATATTGTTCACATGTGATCACATCTATTATATGTGATCTAAACAGAAAACCCGGACTTGTATATAGACAAATCCGGGTTTTCTATTATTATTCTGGTGAGCCACTGTCAGTAAAATCCGAACAATCTTACTGTAGCTCGTCTGCGTTTTCCAGCATCTCAATATATGAAATCTGCTGACCATCTTTGACATTATAATATATGATTAGCTTGTTATAAAACAGCTAAAAGATACTATTTATTAGAACCAGTAGACGTCCGAAACGAAATCGGGAATAGAACATTCATCCGAGAGTTAGCTTGATTTTGAAGAGGATCCCTCAGCTCAAGTAGCATTTAAGCGCATTGAGGATTTTGATTTCGTGCGTTCGGTGAGAGAACAAGTTGAGAAGCTTCCGGATCCGGAGCGAAAAACAATAAAAAAGTTTCACTTTAAAGAGATAATAGATATGTCGCAGGGAATAGCGACCAGTACGTCCCTGGCAAGAATGACCGAATCTGATATGTTGGGGCTCTCAGCAGCTGTTACCGCCCTCAGCATCGAATCGCAAGCTGGCTCTACGTCAGGATAGAATATCTTGCCATAGGTATTTTATCCTCCCCTCCTTCTATAGGGTGTAGGCATGCCTATTTAGCTGGCATTTCGGACTGGTATGCCTGCATCTACTTTTAAAATTGGAGATGATATCACATGGAAAAGAGAAACTTTGAACGTAATAACAGGAGAAGAAAGATTGTTCAGCTGCATGAGAAAGATCCGCTCCTTAAATCCCTGAACATTGAGCAGCTGATTAACATAATATCACCGGAAAAAATAAAAAAGACCCAGGTAATTCTAAAAGAATACCTTGAGGGCTTCAAGTATTCACATATCGAAAAAAAGATTGTGCTTGCATACCTCATAGGTGAGTTGCAGGGACTTGATGATTTTTACAGTGAAAATGCAGGGAAAAGCATAGCAGAGAAGCTCAAAGTGATATATTAGTCAGGTTTCAACTGGGGCTATATGCTGGCATCGTTGTATTACCCTCAAGGGGGGAAGAAAGATGAACAGTGAGGATCCAGTTTCGGATATAATAAAAAAGCCCGCTGATGATTGTTATGTCACCAATGGGCTCTGTTTTTATGCTTTATAATATTTCAACCATGGCGATGAGTATGTCCACGGCCTCAGCTATCAGATCCTCAGGTGCCTTTTCGATAAAGGCTGCACTTCTGCTCTGCATATCGAGGGCTTTCACCTGATCGCACATGATAACGCCGGTTGTCTTTGTCCGGGAATCCAACTGGACATGAAGCGGTATGCCTCGATTGGTATTTGTAATCGGGCAGACCAGCGCGCCGCGGCTTAGTGCATTGAATGCATTGTTGCTTACCACTATGGCCGGTCGGCGGCCTTTCTGCTCATGACCGGATTGCGGGTCAAAGTCCAAATAGATAATATCTCCTTGCTGCGGAATATAAGCCATTACAACACCTCATTTCCGGTAGGAGCCCCGGTATCCCATTCAGAGAACTCATAAGGTCCTTTGAATCCGACCAGACGTTCCTCCAATGTCCTGTGTCTCATGCCGGCTTTACGGATGATGATGGCATCCTGCTGCCGACCTATCTCAACTCTGTCACTCTCGCGGAGGTCTAAAGCCTCCAGAAGCTGCTTTGGTAATCTGATCCCTTGGCTATTGCCCCATTTCTGAATAGTGGTGTACATACTGATCACTCCTTTCATTTATAGTATATCCTAAGTATATACAAGAAGTCAATTAGATATACGCGACCCTGTCCGTAGTCTATAATTGTCCTCTAAAGATGTGCAACAGGCTGTAAAGGGTTTGGTTCTGTCTTAGCGGGTAAACACATGCCAAAATAAAAATGAAGCTCTAGAACGAAATTAGAGCTTCATATCAATTACGAATTGATTTCACCTTTTACTTGTTTTATGTGGCCTTATTATTATCTACCATTTCCCGCATAACGCTGAGAAGCTCATCCTGGATCTCTATGGAGAGGCAGCTGAAAAGCTGTAACATAAAGATCTCTTTTAATCGCTGTGCTGCCTCAAACCTCTGAATAATCAATACCGACAATAGTTTCTTTCACCTTTACATTTTGCAACATGTTTTTCTCTTCCTTCAATTTTACAGTTATTTGTTGTTTATGAAAAGTTTTGACACATAAAAATCTCTTTTGCTTCCGGTGATGATAGCTGGAGAACTGAGCACATTTTGCGTATTTCTCCAATCAAGAATTCTCCACTCCTGAGCCTACGACTAAAAACATTTATGCTAATACTAATACCAATTTCAGCAGCAATAGCTTCCTTAGTTGTCGTATGCTCAGCTATTTTCCTGTTCAATTTATCGACATCAACAAAGTAAATATCTTAACCCCCTCTCACTATTATTTATGTTTTACAGCTGTTGCAACACCGATTAACGGAACGATATTACACTTCGAAGGTAATCACATGCTAAAGTAATACCGGTTCTCTAACGTCAAATAATAGCCTTGCTATGCAGGTATAAACAAAAGCCTATATTTGTTGAAACTGCCTTTTATCTTATAAACATATTCTGCAAGTGCTTCGGGTCTGCTGGTATATGCTCGCTGACCATCAAAGCTTACTAAATGTGGTCTGCGTTCCTGAACAAATGACAGGATTTCCTTGTGACCAATAACCTCAAACTTGCCTTGCAATCTACTAACTTCTTTTTACAACTCCGAAGTTTTCATAAGTAGTAGTCTGGTATATCATGAATTATCACTCCTCATGCAAGATATATATGTTTATAATCCATTTCTCTCATATTTTCTCTCCATCTTTCCCTTTCTTCTTCCAGCGCTGGATCGTCGAGTCATCTGCTGGGCGCTTTTCACCCCTGCCGGAGCGGACCTGCCGTATCACTTTGGCCGAATAGTGTTTCCCAGATGCAATCACGTTCGGGATCTCCAGGTGAAGAGTTCCGCATGACAGACACTTTATCCGACGCAGCAGGAAGTAATAAGGCTAACCGTCACTTCCTATTACGCGCTAGCGCCGGGGGTCATATCCGGAGAGCAGCTGCCCTCAGTCCGGACACATGGGTGCTTGCTTGTTCTTTACTATGTAGAGTTTCCTCTCATCGTCATAGTCAAGCTGGTAGTGGTGTGTAATAATCATAAAAAATTCCTCCTTTCGATATGCCTTGAGCATAAAACAAAAGGAGGAACAATTTTCACAGGTTATTTCCGCGTAAAGATACATCCGAAAAGTCCGTTTACAAATATAAAACGTACATGTTCGGATAAGTCTACTTTGGTGACCCATAGGGGATTCGAACCCCTGTATCCGCCGTGAGAGGGCGGTGTCTTAACCGCTTGACCAATGGGCCATATATTTAAAACTTATATGAGATTTCCTAAGCTATAATGAATAGTACAAAACTCATATAGGAAACTCATAACATAAAACATTATAACACTGCCTTAAGATAAATTCAACATAAATTTTTCACAAATTTTTCGCACAATTTAGCGTATATATATAACGAAAAATAATTATACATGGAATAAATTGAATTTTTGCGTACCTCCATTTAGGTGCAAGCGTGCACCTTTATTCACTAAGGTAACATAAGCGTACAAACTTTTGTAATATAGTTTCTTTTGTACGTTATCTATGGTAATTTATTCCTTACAATTCATTATAAAAGATTATTGACATATGCTCAGAACGGGATATAATAAAATAGTAACGAACATATGTCGATAACAGTTTGAATGCATACCTGTACTCAAAATAGTGCAACCTGATATAGTACGGAGTATTGTTTTTCATGCTGAAAGTACATGACTTTAGTCATTAGGTTCACTGAAGGGGTGAAATGTTATGGCGAGACCGAGAAAATGGCGAAAAGTATGCTGTTTGCCAAAGAGCAACTTGTTTGGGCCGTTAAACGCACAAATTGTAAGTGCTGATACTGTGTTAATGACAGTCGAAGAATATGAAACTATACGTTTAATAGATCTAGAAGGCCTAATGCAGGAAGAATGTGCTGAAAGAATGGGTGTTGCACGAACAACCGTGCAAAGAATTTACTATGATGCGCGAAAAAAGCTTGCACAATCTTTGGTAAGCGGGAGTGTTCTGAAAATAGAAGGCGGCGATTATAAGCTTTGCGACAGAAGTGAACAAGCATATAGTTGTGGTCGATGCCGCAGGCATAGGCACGGTAACAATGTAGTGTATTCTTAACAGCACAGCAAAATCTTAAATATGTAAAGGAGATATAACGGTGAGCGAAAAATGTAATCAAAATTGCAGCGCATGCGGTGAAGACTGCAGTGAAAGAAAAGAAAAACCGGTGGATTTTTCTGCAAAACCACATGAATTAAGTAATATAAAAAAAGTTATTGGTGTCGTAAGTGGAAAAGGCGGTGTAGGGAAATCCCTTGTGACCTCAATGCTTGGAGTATTAATGAATCGAAAAGGTTATAAAACTGCCATTCTTGATGCAGATATAACAGGACCATCCATACCAAAAGCATTTGGCGTCAAGGAAAAAGTTACGGGAAATGAATTAGGCATTTACCCGGTAAAAAGCAAGACAGGTATTAATATTATGTCTGTTAATTTACTATTGGAAAATGATACTGACCCTGTTGTCTGGAGAGGCCCCATTATTGCCAATACAGTAAAACAGTTCTGGACAGATGTAATTTGGGGTGATGTAGACTTTATGTTTATTGATATGCCTCCAGGGACTGGTGATGTTCCGCTTACTGTTTTTCAATCTATTGCTGTTGATGGAATTATCATTGTTGCATCACCTCAGGAACTGGTTTCCATGATTGTATCTAAAGCTGCTAAAATGGCACAGATGATGAATATACCAATAATAGCACTGGTCGAAAATATGGCGTACTTAAATTGCCCTGATTGTGGCAAGGAGATTAAAGTATTCGGAGATAGCCATATTGAAGAAATTGCAAAAAAATATAATATAGATAAACTAGCAAGGCTTCCAATTGAACCAAAAGTTGCAGCAGCCTGTGATAAAGGCTTGATTGAACTTTTTAGCGGTAATTGGCTGGATGGAATTGTAGAAATTTTAGAAAATATGGAGGAGAATAAAAATGAAGATTGCAGTCGCAAGTGAAAATGAAATGGTTGCAGAGCATTTCGGACATTGCTCGAATTTTAATGTTTTTGAAGTAGAAAACAATTGTGTTATCAAAAATCAATCTATACCTAACCCGGGACACAAACCTGGATTTTTGCCTAATTTTCTCAATGACATTGGAGTAAACGTTATTATATCAGGCGGAATGGGTGGAGGTGCAATTGAGATCTTTAATGAAAAAGGCATTGAGGTTATAACGGGTATAAGAGGAAAAGCAGAAGCAGCAGTAAATAGCTATTTACAAGGGACACTTAAATCTTCCGGTTCTGTTTGTCATGAGCATCAGCATCATGATGAATGTGGAAATTAGTGTTATTCTGTTACGAGATAAGCTTTAGTATCACCAGAAATAGTGGGCATAAACCAATAAATTCTTGATAAGGGAAATAATAAATTTATGAAGGTCTATGTTCGATTAAATGGAAATTCATCAGGTAACATGATGGATCCCAGATTTGGAAGAGCTGCATTTTTTATTTTTGTAGATATTGACTCTTTGATGAAATCGCAGGATAATGAACAGAAACAAAGTCTTCGAATCTTAAAAAGAAATGGGCCTATTATGCATAAAAGGTTTCTTAGTGAATGGATACCTTTAGAAAATCGATATTTTAAGGAAATGAAAATTCAAGAGCAGAGTGATTTAGTCTTTTCAGGCTAACCCTGGAAGGTGATCACGATAAAAAGGCAGCATATGCTGCCTTTTTATCGGAAAAAAACAACAGTAAAATAACTTGTTGTTTCGCTGCTTCTTGCACCTGCTATTTCATCCGAATTGCTGTGGTCAAGCATTTTCATATGTTCTGCTCCTGATGCATTCATAGCTGAGAGCAAAGCGATAATAGAAGGCGGAGAGTCCATATAGTCATTATTAAAATGTTGAATTATATTTATATCTCTATTTTCTATTGCTTTAATTGATATTTCATCCATTTGCCGGGCTTCCTCAAGGGGTAGGTAATGAGAGAAATCAACAGAGGCAATTATCGTACTTTTTTTATTTTCATTTTCAAGTTTTTCCTGTAGGTTTTGACCAAGTTTTTGGGCATTCTGTAATCCAAAACTTCCATGCAGCATTATAGGTACAATTTTTGTGTCAGGCATATAATACTTAATATAGGGGACCAGCCCTGCTATAGAGTGATCCTCTTCAAGTAAATCAAAATTCATGTCAGCCGTTTTAGAATCTACCAGTGAGTTCACTATATCTACATCCGCTTCTAATATACCAAAGGGCGTCTGCCAGCTCCAACTTCCGGTGTGTACTGCTTTTACCCCTGTACCTTTATGATTAGGTGCTATTATTATAACTACTTCAGGCTGCTCTACTGATATTGTCTTAAAAAATGAGGCAATCATATTACTGGCCAGAAGATGGTGAGGGACTATGCCGCCTTTTATGCTGCTTTCTATTATTTCTGTTTCTGCCAGATGTCCATAATCATCTAACTGCACCCTATTTACAGATTGCTTGAAATCCTTTTCATTATAGTATCTGCACTGAAGTCTCTTTTCATTTACCTGTAAATTATTAACAACCTGGCGCTGCTGGTTAAATGAAGCGCCAGGCATTCCCTCCCCGCCGCTTTGAATATTGCTGCTTTGAATGTTGGGTGACATAGATGGCAGACGAAGCAGGAGTGTATCTTTCCATTGCCCGAATATTTTGTAGACAGTTGCACTGGAAATTGCAATACTATAATATGACCCCGAAAGGAGTACCATACATAAGCCTATTATCATAATAATAAATATTTTGTAATGCTTTTTTAAATGTTTCATTTTTTAATCTCTACCTGTACCTTATCGGCAAATCCCGAAATATCACTCATACTATGCTTAATAAACGCATGATCTGCTGTAAACCGGCCCGGTGTTACTGCCCGGGCATAATAAGTAATGCTTCTCTCGCGATACTTGCTGTTTTTATTATAATAGAAGCCAAATACTATCTTCTGACCATTTCTTTCCACGGGGTACCATTTTTGGTCGAAGTGCCCAGTTGCTGATACATATCGCAATCCTGCAGGGAGAATATCTGTAATTTCATAATAACCATCAGGAGCAGTCTCTAAAAATTCCGGCTCCAAGGTTATTTTTACCAATTCAGATTGGTTAAAGCTCGATTGTACTATGCCATCCAAGCTATAGCTCCTTTTTATTTTTACCTGGCTATTTGCATCTTTTGCAAAATCCTTCACTGGTGCTGTATAACTTGAGGTTACGGCAATATCTCCGACTACATTGGAAAATTTTATATTTTGCAAGGCTTCAGGCGTAAGAACCAGCCGGAACACCCTGTTTTTATCCAAGGTTATATTTTCTTTCCGCCCGTTTACATCTACCGTAAAGCTTCCGTTTTGAGCAGTGTCAGGGGTCATATGAGCAACGCATATCAAGTTTTCTATATTAGTCAGAATATATTTTGTAGAATTATCCTGTACATATTTTAACAATCCGGCTTTTTCAGGTGCATTGATTTTGAACCCAAGAACAGAACACAGTGAGGTAAGCTCAATAGTATCATCCCTACCTGCTTTAGAGTCAATATATACATATGGGCTGCCTGTTACCCCGTATTGCTTGATTATATCATCATAAACGTTACGGGCTTCTTTTACATTGCCAAATTCGGCAAGACCAATGCTCAGGTACAATTTTTCTTTGATTCCTATATCATCTGATTTTAGCAGATTTTCAATATCGATTAAGACAGGCTCGTTAAGTGCTGCCAATCCCCAGAGAGAAGCTGCAGCATCTTCGGGAGTGACATTTCTATTTTCCAGGGTTTTGTAAAAGTACCACTTCATTGATGTATTATCAAATAAACTATTCGATAAACTATTTAATGAACTAATCGATGCTGAGTTGCCAGATGCTGAGTTCTTTAATAACAAATCCTTTGATAAGGAGCTGATTTTTGCAGTTAATTCCGGGTTACTGCTGTCATAGGTAAGCAGAGCTATACCACCATCATACTGCTGGTATGAATTCAATTGATAGTCTTCTGTGCCTTCAGCCCACCATATATCATCTTTATAGTACTTGCTCATTAATTCCCGGGCAATTTTTCTCGAAAGCTTCTGATCAACCCGCTCCCCCCAGCTATATAGCAATGAAAGCAGGGTGTTATAATAGGTTGATGTTGCTTCGTTATTGAATAAGAGGGTCGTGAGAGACTTTCCGCCTTCCGGCTGCAAACTGTCCGTAAGCTTGTAATGCTCTAATTTACTTCCTTCCAGCAAACTTTTTACTACCTTGAAATCTCTTTTTATTGCATCACTGTAATTACCATGCTTTGCTTTCACTGTAACTGAATAACTGCCTTCTTCAAGCTTACCCAAATCTATATTGGTCAAGTCATTACCTTTACCTTCAGATTGATATGTTTTCTTTTCAAGAGTCTTATTTGCATCACTTATTGTACCGCTGCTTACATTATTATTTTCAATACCCTCCTTTTCAAGCACAACAGTATATTCTACTTTTTTATCACTTTCAAGCTGTGTGCCGAAGCTTCTGGCGGATATGGCAACTGTATCCCCATCCATAAAAACATTATTAAATATTACATCAACAAAAAATGGCAATTTTACAGGAATGTTAATTTTGCCGCTTCCGGCTTTTAAATCATCGCTATTCTTCTGATAAGCGATACCCTGATAGGTAATTCGCCAAGATGTCAGGTTATCAGGAAGTTTAAAGCTTGCTTTACCTTTACCGTTATTATCTGTAGTAATAGTATCAAAAAAGGCGTTATCTTTGAATATGAACCTGGTGGATTCATCTCCGCCTTCTCCTCCCATTTCCGGTGCACCAAAATTGATATTAATAGGTTTGTAAGATAAGTATTCCGTAAGTATTCCGGAATTAAAACAATATTGATATAGAGAAGCCAGGGTATTCACTTGTTGACCATAAACAGCAAAGAAAGCCTCATCTACAACACTTAAGTTTACTTCGCTAATGCATGGAGTTCCTTGTACATCTTTTACATCAACTTCCAGCTGAACAGTGTCGCCGGGCCGGTACTCATGCTTATCAGTTTTTACATCAATTATTAATTCTTTCTCTTTGTAATCATAACCAATTAATGTATTTTCCACATCAAATATATTCTTACCATCAAAATATACTGCCTTTACATAAATATTTGGTATAAAATCTTTTTTAAAACTAAAAGAATAATCAGGATCGTTTTCAACTATATGCGAGACTATACCATCTTTTAAAATCATATAAAGAAACCGGCTGCCAGGAGTTGATGACAGATATTCGTTATTCTTTTTTATATTTAACGCCACAGTATCACCTGACTTGAACCTTCCAAACTCCATATCATTATGGTATCCTGTACTAATAGTATACCTGTCAATATTTCCATCCTGGGGGTGAGCATATCTATATAAATGTGCTGTTTCTACTATAGGCTTTTGCCTGGAATCTGCACCTTCTACTTCAATAACATAGTTTTCATTTTCCTTAATTGGGAACTCATATGAATATTCACTATTTAGTGTGTTGGCCTTGAATTCCTGCAGGAGATTTTTGACATTGAAATAACGGTATGTTTTACGAACCTTTTTGTTAATAAAATCATAATATTCGCCTGTTTCTTCACGGCCCCAGTGCTGCTCGTAAATCTTAATATTTAAAGGAATATTTACAAGGTCTCCCCGGAATTCGTCTGTATTCATATACCACGAGTCTGATTGGCTTCTAAGTTTTTCCAAGTTTATTCGATTGGTTTTTATCTCTATAAGCCCTGTTTGGCCTCCTGCCATTCCGGACTTGTCTTCTGTTTTGCCTGTTGTTCCTGCTTGATTTTTGGACGAAGCGTTTACCTCTATCATTATATCTCTTGGGAAAACTATAACATTACTATAGGAATGAATTTCCTCTTCTTCTGCTTTTGCATTGTTTAAATTCAGACTCAAAGCAATGGGATGCCACGAGTTATTTATCGATATAGGTAATATCTCCAGCTCTGCTTTACCATTTTCGTCGCAAATAAGATTACCTTCTTTACGTGTATCCCATGTAGTGTAGTGGGAATATTTTAAGTCAAGACCTGATACAGGTGAGCCTTCAAAAAAACTAGCCTGGATATCTACATTTAGCTTTTCCCACTCAAACATTACTTTCTTATCCGGAGTAATATCAACTTTGTAGGCAGGCTTTGTATATTGTCTTATAGAGAAATACTTCTGTATAACTGACTCGTCACCAAGCTTGAGCTCAATAAAATAGCTGCCAGGATTAAGGTTGGATATTTCCATACTGCTTTTGAAAGTACCAAGACTAGATATATCTATTTCCTTGGATATAATTTCTGACAAGCTTGAATTTTCTCCGTAAGCATAACCTGTTCCATAAAAATAATCCGCACGGTGCAGACGAAGTATACCTTTAGAAGGTAAATTGCCCTTAATTCTTGGTCTCACCATGCCCCAGATTTGTATAGCGTCGCTAGGAAGATACAAATCTCGGTCAGTGTATAGATATGCCCAATATTTTTGGGAGCTTTTGCGGCCCGGATAATCGTAATTTGAATATTGCCAGGAATAATATGTAAGAGGGGCCAGGAAAACCGGGCTATCGCTGCTATTGTTTTTCGAAATACTGAAGAACAACCTCTGATCTTTTTGCCTTTTCAGATCTTTAAGCTTATTGCAAATCTCAAGTATATTTCCCGGTATTATTGCAACACCATCTTTATCGGTTTTTACTGTTTGAATTACATCAGATGACAACGAATTCGATTGTGCAGAAGATGATGATACCGATGGCGATGATGAAGACGGTAAAGATACTGTGGATACCGCTGCACCCTCAATCGGTTGACCAGTGCTTGAACTATTTATCCAGACAAGACCTTCCTGTGTACCTGCCATAGCATATACCGCCATATCGTTTACCTGAATGTGAGTCTGATATGTGGTAGTTTTAGATTTTACATTTATCAGGTAGTGCCCTTCCGGTAAATTTGAAGGAAATATTATAAAGCTGCCATACCAGTAGATATCGTTATTGTTCATAACCTTAGTGTTGAATTCAGTTACCCTCTGAAGGTTAGTTGTATCAAATTTGAGGCTATCGCTTCTGCCAAATGCCTGATAGGCAGGCGTATTGTATAGCTTTAGATGCTCAAGCAAATCATCTGTATTCGAATATTTATATACCTCTACTGCAATCTCCTGATCTTTAAAGTCCTGGCTTGCATATACCGATAATACAGGCTCAGCTTGTGGGGTAAAGTTATAAAGTATGTCTGTGAAGCTTAAGTATTCTGTATTTTCCTGTTCAGGTGATTTGCGTGTCTCAAATGCAAAAACACAATCTTCGGATAGGACTTCATCACTTCCCTTAATACCTAATCCTTTTTTTACAGTTATTGTGTATATGGTACCATAATCCAATTTTTCCGGTATGAAGACCGCTGTCTTATTATGATGTTCAAATCTTCCATTGACCTTTGGATTTATTTCAAAATACTGTTCTATATTTTCCACACCTTCATGGCTAAAGTTTAATTCTATACCTGAATCCACAGGGACATAGGTGCTTCGGTCACCAGGCAGTGTTCTGACCAATGCAAATGATTTTTTTGTCTGAAATGCCCATGAATAATTATAATCGAATGTGTTGGATGTATTGTCATTGCTCTTGTCTTTATTATTACTCACTCCTGTTAAGCTCATCTTATAAATGCTGTTGGGCTTTAAAGCATCGCTAAAATTAATCTGAAATTCCTTATCCGAAATTTCTTTAATCTCATAATTCTGCTGTGGTGAGATGGACAGAGTCTTTTGAAAAAATGACCTGGATTGCTTATTCTCACATACAATTTTGAAACAGGAATTTATATCTACTCCTGTGCTGTCTGCTGTCATTGGGACAATATCAATTGCACCGTCGATTTTCAGGCTTGAACTGCTGCCGCTGGTATAAGAATCTCCGGGATTGAATGAAGCAGGAGCCCTATCGGACAGCAAATTTGGAATTACCAATAAGGATATTATAAGTATAGAGATAGCAGTGATGACAGAAACACTGATGATTAATTTTTTGTTTTTAAGCAGTTCTTTATTATTCAAATTTAAAACCCCCGTTTTCGATATTGGTCTTATATATATTCACATATTTTTATCATACTATTATCTAGACTATTATTCAATGAGAAATGTTCCAATATTTAGGCGAGCTTTTATGGAGGACACTTTATGGGGGAGACACTTTATGGGGGACACTCCTTCATTTTTATCTCCAGGACACTTCTTTTTTAATAAAGAAAAAACTTTTAAATTTCTTAAAAGAAATGGAAAGAAAAGAAGAGAAGAGAAGCGTCCCCGGATTTCCCCGGACTTCAGGCTTTTTTAATCGTACGGTAAAACTTTTAATATTGACAAAATACGTACGAAATATTATAATAATAGTACGATAAAGAGCAATAATACTATACCAAGCCGTATTATATTTGTACTGAGAAATTACTATCCAACGGAGGGATCTTTATGAGTGAAAATATTAATTCATACAAAGTAATAACAGCTACGGAGTTAAAAAATAACCTGGGGAAATATTTGGATTATGTAATGGAAGATAAGGAAGTTGTTGTAACAAAGAATGGCACAAAAGCAGTCAGGCTTACACCATATATAAATGATTATGACCGTTATTTCGTGCTGAAGGAAAAGGCTCTTGATTATTTATACGGTGGTTTGAAAGTTTCATATGAAGAATTCATGGAAATTTATGAAAAAAGTGATTTAAGAATGGAGTTTATTAACGGTGAGATTGTGCTGCTATCTTCACCCAGCACAAGGCACCAGGAAATCTCAGGCGATTTACATGTAATATTTAAAGAATATCTTAAAGACAAGAAATGCAAGGTATTTTATGCTCCTTTTGATGTACATTTTTTCAAAGTCGGATTCAAAGAACCGGATGTTATGCAGCCGGATCTGCTTATTGCATGCGATACTGATGAAAAGGTTAATGAAAAAGGACGTTATATGGGAACCCCTGCTTTGGTTGTAGAAATTCTATCTTCTAGTACCCGCTCAAAAGACATGGTAGATAAATTAAATACTTATATGATTTCAGGAGTAAAGGAGTTCTGGGTGGTTGATCCCCAAAATGAAAGTATTCTTATTTATAGTTTTAAGGATTATGAAATAGATGATTTTGTTGCATACGCGAATAAGAAAGAAGATGTTGCACGGTCTTTTAATTTTGAAGGTTTGGAAGTCAAGTGTTCTGAGATTTTTGGCTTATAAGAGTAAAGGTGGTGTTAGTTTTAAAGAAATTGATAAATTTCTGGAAAACTAATGCACATGGGGTGCATTTTCTTCCTATGATACAAAATATGGCAGCAAACGATTTTCTGAGTATAAAATTTGAACAAAGTTTACGGATTGTTATGTTTAAGGCAAGGGAAAATTCGTAATTCACGACACGGATGTCGTGAGCCGTCACCTGAATCATGGATGATGAATGTGACGGGTAGAATTTTTCTGTAGACTTAAACACTACAATCCGTTGCTGAAGTGAATATTATACATGGAAATCGCTTCTTGCCATATTTTCCCTCAAATATAGAAAATGTACCCATGCACATATGCATATTTTTTGCATATGATTATGCCCCGAAAGAAATCAGTTATGAGGAATTTATTGAAAGATACGAAAAGACTGAGGAGAGGCTTGAATACATTGATAGCAGAGTTTACGCCATGGGTTCACCGAATCATACTCATCAATCGATTGTAGGATATCTGTTCAATAGTTTTTATACTTTCTTTAATGGAAAGGAATGCAAGCCCTTTGTAGCCCCATATGATATTCATTTCGAAAATTCCCATAATAAAGCATGTGTTCAGCCGGATATATTTGTTATGTGCGATAAAGAAAATCTTAGGGATGGGAAGTATTATGGTGTACCTGCTCTGGTTGTAGAAGTTTTATCCCCGGCATCATGTACCAAAGACACTATGACCAAGTTGAATTTATATTGGCGTGAAGGGGTCAGTGAGTACCTTCTTGTGGAACCGAGAGAACAAATAGTTTATTATTGGTATTTCAGAGAAAAGGAATTAATAATTCAAAAGACATTAGGCGTTGAACATGTCCTTAAATCAAATATGTTCAGCGGTCTGGAAATAAAGATCAGCGAAATATTCCAAAGTATATATTGAAAAGTATTCGAAAGGATGTAGCGAGGAAATGGAACAGAAAAATGAATCAGGACAGAAGGATTTTATTATATTGGATAAGAAAGACAATGTTGCTGTAGCACTTAAAGATATGGATATTGGCGATATAATTTCGGTCGCTGGTGATGCAGCCATGGATATTAGTGACACAATTGAGGATATTAATGATACGACTGTATGTGACGGAAAAGCAGAAAGAATAAAAGCAGGGCACAAAGTTGCAATTAGAGATATCCCAAAAGGAGAGAATATAATAAAGTATGGTTATCCTATTGGACATGCAACATGCCATATAAGTGCCGGTCAATGGGTTCATACTCATAACGCAAGAACAAACCTGCACGGGATTTTGGAATATACTTATAAGTGCAACACAGATTGCAACATAGATTGCAAAACATTAGTCAACTCAGGTGATACAGGTGATAAAGCATTTAGCAGCCCGGACGACAACAAGGCAAACCCATTCACTTTCAAGGGCTATTTAAGAGAAGATGGGAATGTGGGTACCAGAAATGAAATTTGGATAATAAATACTGTGGGCTGTGTAAATAAAACAGCCGAAATATTAGCCAGAGAAGCAAATAGAATCTTCTCAAATAAGATTGGGCAAAATTTTGATGGAATTTTTGCATTTCCCCATCCTTACGGGTGTTCACAGCTAGGGGAGGATCATTTCACTACTCAAAAACTTTTGTCAGCTTTGGCTAAACATCCTAACGCAGCAGGCATATTAGTACTGGGACTTGGATGCGAAAATAATAACATAGATGAATTCAAAAAAATTCTTGACGAAAAAAATAAAGATAGAATCAGGTTCCTGTCAACCCAGGATTGTGAGGACGAAGTCAGCTCAGGAATCAAGCTTATCGCAGAATTAATAGATTATACCGCCCCTTTTCAGAGGCAGAATTGCCCGATTTCGAAATTGACTATTGGCTTCAAGTGCGGAGGCTCTGACGCTTTTTCAGGAATAACTGCAAATCCTTTATGTGGAGAATTTTCTGATATTATTTTAGAGCAGGGGGGTACAACAATACTTACGGAAGTGCCTGAAATGTTCGGTGCTGAAACCATATTAATGGATAGGTGCGTAAATAAGGACGTTTTTAATAAAACTGTAGAAATGATTAATGGATTTAAAGAGTATTTTATAAGACATAACCAGACGATATATGAAAACCCTTCTCCTGGAAATAAAGAAGGTGGAATATCAACTCTTGAAGAAAAATCTCTAGGATGCATTTTAAAAGGCGGGTCAGGTGCTGTTGCGGATGTATTAAAATATGCTGACAAAGTGAAAAAGACAGGGCTTAATCTTCTTGAAGGCCCCGGGAATGATGCCGTATCAATTACAGCTTTAACTGCAGCAGGTGCTAATCTGATTATTTTCACTACCGGCAGGGGGACACCCCTTGGAGCACCTGTTCCTACGATAAAAGTATCTACAACAACTGACCTCTATAATAGAAAAGGTGCATGGATTGACTATAACGCAGGTCAATTACTGGAATGCAAGAGCATTAAATCAGTGGCAAATGATTTTTTCTCATTTATTATTTCTGTTGCTTCAGGGGAGATAAAAACAAAAAATGAGATAAATTGCTATAGAGAAATTGCAATTTTTAAAGATGGAATTACATTATAGACTAATATCGGGACAAGCTTCATTTGCCTTTTGTACCGAAATCTGAGCTAATGCAGTAGAATCATTTTTTATGTTTTCAACCTTGCTAATGCCTGTCAAGGTATATTTTTTTAAAATATACCTTGACAGGCGAAGTATATATTATTATAATCTATATTAGAAAGTGTGGTGATAATAATATGTCAATTGCATCGGATATGATACGAGGGCATACTGAAACGATAATTTTAAGGCATTTGCTCCCAAATGATAGTTACGGCTATGAAATAAATAAATGCGTACAAGAAAAAACAGACAATCAATATGAATGAAAAGAAGCTACTCTTTATTCTGCATTTCGCAGACTGGAGCAATCAGGGTATATCATATCCTATTGGGGCGATGAAACAACAGGAGCAAGGAGGAGATATTACTCCATTACGGCTGAAGGCAGAGTATACTATGAAAGATGTGTTGAAGAATGGAAAAATGTAAAAACATTAATTGACAAACTAATACAATAATTACAATAAGCATAATTAATGTAATAAGTGTAATAAGAATCCTTTGAAAAATTATATGCATAAGAATACAGCATTAACCAGCGTATAAGGACATAAAACATAATATGCAAGTGTTTATAAATTAAAAAAATGATAAAATGGGGGAATTATAATGATCAATAAAATTCGTGCATACATTGACCATGCATTTGAAGGTATACCTCAAACAAAAAAAGTACTGGAACTTAAAGAAGAGCTTGTAGGAAATCTTATAGAAAAATACAATGATTACCTAAAAAATGGAAAAGCTGAAGATGAAGCATATACCGCTGCCATTTCCGGAATAGGCGATATCTCGGAACTAGTTGAAAGCATGAGGGATGTAGATCCTTTTGCTCAGCCTTCAACTAAGGAACGCAGCAGGCATGCGCTTTTCATATCAATAGCTGTTGCTATTTATATTATCAGTGTATTTATGGTACCTATTTATACCATAAACTTTGGAAAACCTGTAACCGGAATCTTTATAATGTTCCTATTTATTGCCATAGCCACCGGGTTAATTATTTACAGCAATATGACATATAAGAATTATATTAAGATGGACGATAGTCTGGTTGAGGATTTTAAAGCTTATCGTGCAAGCAGCAATAAGCAAAGAGCAGCATTTAATTCTTTTAAAAGTGCATTTTGGAGTATCACTGTAGCAGTATATTTTCTTATAAGTTTTATATATGGGATATGGGGATATTCCTGGGTTATATTCATTATAGCAGGAGCAATAGAAAAAATAGTAGCAGGTATTATACAGTTAAGGGGTGAAGAATGATGGATAAAAGATTAATAAAAGGCAATATTATTCTTTGGTCTGTAGTTTTGGTTATAGCAATCGCCGTTTTTGTTGCATTTGCACGGGGAAACTACTGCAATCCATTTGGATTTCCGTTCAATATGAAAACGGCCAATAGATCACAGTTTGTAGTTGTAAAGGAACAATCCATTAAAAATGATACACATAATATAAATGATGTTACAGTGGATTGGATTTCCGGTAATGTAGATATTTTTAAAAGCGAAAATAATGAAATAAAGATTGTTCAATTAGCTGGAGAAAAATTTTCTGATAATGATCTTTTCTCTTATAAAATAAGGGGAGGAAAATTATCTGTTATTGATGAAAGAAAGGGAAAAACCAGCATTGGTTTTAACTTCAATAATTTTAATAATGGTTCTGATTTGGAAATTTATCTTCCAGAAAAAGAGTTTAATTCTATTAGAATTAATACTGTAAGCAGTGATATAACTTCTGAAAGTTTAAATACTGAGATTTTAACTTTTAGTACAACATCAGGGGATGTTATACTTTCTGGGAAATTCTCAGAGGTTGATGTTAAGACAGTCAGCGGAGATATAAGAGCTGAAAATCTGGATGTACAGAGAATTGCTCTGGACACAACTTCGGGTGACATTTCTCTGACGGGCAGCTTAACAGAACTTGATATCAATACAATTAGTGGTGATGCTAAGGTATATTCATCAGACATGATAAAAAATGTTAAGTCTAATGCAGTATCAGGCAATGTAACTATAGCCATTCCGGAAAATGATGGTTTTACAATTGACTTCAGCAAGGTTTCTGGAAATTTGAAAAGCGATTTCGCCCTTGTGACTAACGGGAACAGACATAGCTATAAAGATGGAACAGCTAGGTTCAGTGCTAATTCGGTAAGTGGGAATTTTACAATTTTCAAAAGATAAAGATTGATTTTGGTGCAAAAACAATTGTGTAAGGAATAAATTTAGTGAAAAAATAAAATTAAAAACTATGATAATATCTTCACTTTTTAAAAATTTTGACCCAGGTCAAAGTTTTTTTCTTTATATACACGTATAATAAGCTCATAGTAATTAATACTACATTGCTAATATGGTCAAAAACATATTAAGTCTCGTAAAAAAGATATTAAAAATGGAGGTATATTATCATGACAAACAAAACATATCAATTACAAACATTGACCTGCCCCAGTTGCATGGCTAAAATTCAGGGTGCTTTAAGAAAAACTGCAGGAGTAAAAGAAGCGGAGGTATTGTTTAATACCAGTAGGGCAAAAGTAAGCTTTAACGAAGACCAGGTATCATCAGATACAATAAAGAAGACAATAGAAAGCCTGGGCTTTAAGATACTTGGCGAAAAGTGACCGGCAGATATGCATAAGGCACAAATACAACCGGATGCATTTAATTTATGCTGTATTAGGGTAGGTGTTAGGGTAGGTGGACACTCCTCTCTCGAGCAGAGGGTATTCCTTTTACGTTGAGGAGTGTCCCCATCTTGCAGAATCATTTTTGGGTTATAGACAGCATTAAGCAAAGGAAGGGAGCGGATAGCTGTGATTAAGTTAACAAAGGGAAAAAGAGTCCTAATTTCAGGCATCCTTGTTGCAGTATCTTTTATTTTGAAAAACACTATTGGACATCAACTAATTACCAGCATAGTAATGATAGCTGCTGCAATAGTTGCAGGAACTCCCATAATAAGGAATGCAATATCAGCGTTAAGATACAGGATACTTGGTATAGACGCTCTGGTATCTATTGCAGTTATTGGAGCTATGTTTATAGGCGAATACTGGGAAGCTGCCGCTGTAACCTTCCTTTTTATGTTTGGTGAATATCTAGAGTCCAAAACAATTGAAAAGACCAGATCTTCCATAAAATCTTTGCTGGATTTGGCTCCTGATACTGCCAGAGTGATCAGAGATGGAAAAGAAATTGAAGTTTCTCCTGAAAAACTGGTTAAAGGCGATATGGCAGTTATAAAACCGGGAGAGAAAATTCCGGTTGACGGCATAGTAACCGAGGGAACAGCTTATGTTAATCAAGCGGCTATTACAGGAGAATCTATACCTGTTGCTAAAAATATAGAAGATAGCGTTTTCTCGGGAACCATAATTGAATCAGGATATTTAATAGTAAGAGCTGATAAGGTAGGTGGGGATACTACCTTTGCAAGAATACTTCAGATGGTTGAGGAAGCTCAGGACAAGAAAGCCAGAACACAAAAGTTTCTTGAAAAATTCTCAAGGTACTATACTCCTTCTATTATAGTTTTATCTGCATTGCTATTTATATTTACCAGAGATTTGGTATTATCTCTCACGCTACTTGTTATTGCCTGCCCCGGAGCTCTGGTTATTTCAACTCCTGTTTCCATTGTTGCAGGTATTGGCAACGGAGCTAAACATGGAGTTCTTGTAAAAGGCGGGGAGATAATGGAGAAACTTGGAAGAGTTAAGGTGCTGGCTTTTGATAAAACTGGTACTTTAACAATTGGAAAGCCAGTGGTAAACCATATAAAAGCTTATGGAATAAATAAACATGAGCTGCTTAGGATAGCTGCTATTGGAGAAGCTTATTCCGAGCATCCGTTGGGGAAGGCGATAATTAATAAAGCTGAAAAGGATTTAGGAACTATATCTCAAGTGCCGGAGGAATCGGAAATAATTGCAGGACAGGGGTTGAAGGTATCAATAGATAAAAGTATAATACTAATAGGCAATAGAAAATTACTGTCAGAAAATGGAGTACAACTTGACGATAATCATGAAAAATATATAAGCTCTGAAGAAGAACATGGACAAACAGCAGTTATAGTGGCGAATTTGGAAAGAGTACTCGAAATAATATCAATTGCAGATAAAGTGAGGGAAGATGCAAAAAAGTTAATAGCTAATCTTAAGCGTCTTGGCGTAAAAAAAATTGTGATGTTAACCGGAGATAATAAAAGAGCAGCAAAGGCCATTTCCAATGAATTGGGTATAAATGATTACTATGCGGAATTGCTTCCTGATGGAAAGGTAAAGACCTTAAAAGAACTAAAGGAAAAGTATGGTCTGGCGGCGATGGTGGGTGATGGCGTCAATGATGCGCCGGCTCTTGCTTCAGCGGATTTAGGCATTGCAATTGGTGGCGCAGGGAAGGATATAGCCATGGAAACGGCTGATATAGTTATGATGTCTGATGAAATAAGGAAGCTATCCTTTGCAGTGGGTTTAAGTCGTGCCACCGTAAGGAATATGAAGCAAAATATTATCTTTGCTTTAGTTGTAGCCGGGACACTTCTGACCGGAGTACTAATTAAAACAGTAGATTTAGCTTTTGGAATGTTGATTCACGAGCTAAGTGTGTTGTTGGTTATAATTAATGCAGTAAGACTTCTTGGTTATGGGAAAAAACAAAAATCAGGGTATGCTTAGTGAGGTAAATTATTATATGAACTGCAATTGTCATAAAAGGGAAGGGAGAAACTGCATAGAGATAGTGCCTATATTCAGCAGCCTTAATCATGAGGAAATGATGGAGGTTGCCGGGATAACTTCAGACAGGACATATGAAAAAGGTGAAATGATTTACATTGCTGGAGATAAGGGGGAAAAGCTTTATGTCATTCATAAAGGAAAAGTCAAGATTTCCAGAGTGTCTGAGTCTGGAAAAGAGCAGGTTATAAGAGTTTTGGGTCCAGGTGAATTCATGGGAGAGCTTTCCCTTTTTAGTTCCAGCCCTCTAACTGACAATGGAGAAGCCTTGGAAAAGACTACAGTTTGTATTATATCAAAGGATAAAATTAAAGAATTGATGGCAAAATACCCGGTAATTTCCTTCAAAGTGATGGAGGAACTCAGCAGAAGGTTGGAGAAAGTAGAAAATCTGGTAGAGAATATAAGTCTTCATGGTGTAGAAAAAAGATTGGCAGATACTCTAATATCTATGGTTAATGATAAAAATGAAGTTATTTTGAAGATGAGTAAGAAGGATTTCGCCTCTCATATTGGTATGAGCCAGGAAACCTTAAGCAGAAAGTTGTCAGCTTTTCAGGAAATGGGATTAATCAAGCTTATCGGGCATAGGCGGATTATTATATTGGATAAAGAAGCTTTAAGTGAAATTGAATAACCTGTGTTTCTGTTTAATTTTTTGAAGAGCAGAATTGTAAGAAATTCTTAAGAAAAACCTCTACATCTTTTTAAGAAATAGCATTTATTATTTAAACAGGGCGTAGGGGTTTATTTATGCTATAATTCAAGCTAGCGGATTATGGAAGCAGAACAAATGGGGGGTTGATACATCTGTGTGTAAGAATGACGAAACCGAAAGACCGTCAGTATTGATTGTGGATGATGATAAGGATATTGTAAAAGCAATAGCCATAAACCTTGAAAATGACGGCTATAATGTCTTTAAAGCATATGATGGCCTGCAGGCTCTGGATTTTATCAACAGTCAGAGTATTCAGCTTATTCTTCTCGATATAATGATGCCTAAGCTTGATGGCCTTTCGGCTACTATGAAAATCCGTCAGGAGAAAAATATCCCTATAATAATACTATCTGCGAAGTCGGAGGATACTGACAAAATACTAGGGCTTTCCATGGGTGCTGATGATTATGTAACAAAACCGTTTAATCCTCTGGAACTTATGGCAAGGGTCAAATCCCAGCTTCGCAGATACATGACGCTTGGAGACATAGAAGCCAATGGGAAAACTAATATACTAAAATCAGGCGGTCTTTGTTTTGATCCTGACACTCGAATTGTAACAGTTGATGGAGAACCAGTGAGACTTACAGCCACAGAAATGAAAATTGTTGAGCTTTTACTGAGGAGTCCGGGCCGGATATTCCCCGCTGAAGAGATTTATGAGCGGGTCTGGGAAGAACCGGCTTACAGCGTTGAAAACACTGTTATGGTACATATTCGCCGAATTCGTGAAAAGATAGAAATAAACCCCAAAGATCCCAAATACTTAAAGGTGGTGTGGGGTATTGGATATAAAATCGAAAAAATCTAAGGGAATGATAATTTGGTTGTGTTTTTTTATAGGGGTTAACATTGTTGGCTTCATTGCATCAGGTAGTATTGTTGAAATTATAAATAGCGGCTATACTGACACTATTGACTCCATAAGAGATGTTTATAAAACTGATATAAAGGATACAAGACAGTTTAAGCATACAATAACTCTAATGTTTAATATGCTGGCAAAATCTTTGACCGACGACAACTATTCATCAATGATTGAAGCTATGGGAGAGGATTTAAATAAGGAAGAGGAAAACCTTATATTCTATGCTGAAAACTTTAAAACCGGAAAGAGAATAGCCAATTCAAAAACCGATCTTGGTATTTCCGTTAAAGGTTTTCCTTCACTACTTCAGGGGTATGATTACTATTTTTATTATAACGGAGAAGAGTTTTTTGCAGGGAATTCTGATAAGCCACAGAATATTGATAAAAAGGATATAGGATATTCAAACTTATATCATTGGGGTTGTTTCTCGGAGAATATAAATAGTAAGTTTCCCGGAATTAGAGATTGCCGCATATTACTTGTAGTAAAGAAAGATATAACAAAGGTTATTAGTGAAACAAGCCGTCTTTACAACTTGAAAAAAAGATTTCAAGTTATGAAATGGACCATTATTGGAATTATAGTTGTTTTCCTGTTTGGAGTTGCGCTATTAATAATTTCAATATTAAATAGAAAATTGAAACATGAGTTTGATTTTAGGCTTGCAAAGCTTTCAGGGAAGTTATGGTTTGAGCCCAAAGCATTAGTATCGTTATTTGTTATTGCAGTTATTATGGAAGCTGAAAGAAATACTTCCAAGCTTATGTATAGCACCCAACTAAGATTTGCTTTTTTCCTGATAATAGCCGGCTGGTGGTTTTATCTAATGTTTATTGATTTAGTGACAAACAAAAGAAGGTTTTTCTCAAACAATTCAATAAATATGATTATTAGAAAATATCGTTCCTTTGAAGGGAAAAAGCCTTTTCAAAAAGGAATGATTTTGCGCCTGTTTATGTTTATTGGAGCAGAAGCTATACTTGTTTTCCTTGCAGGAGCATTTTGCATTATTATTATTCAAAGAATGGATTCCTTTTTCTTTTATTGTATTTTTATAGTTGCAGCAATTGGTGTATATCTTATTTACCGTTATCAGCGCCGATATTCCAATACTATAACTGATATAGGCAGGCTGGTTGATCAAATTGAAGCAATTAAAGCCGGAGGAGTAACAGATGAACTTGTTCTTGACCCTGATACTGATATGTACAATGCAGCTAAAAACTTAAATAGTATAAAAGAGGGCATGAACAAAGTTATAGAAGAAAAAGTCAAGAGTGAACGTACAAAAGTGGAGCTTATAACAAATGTTTCTCACGATCTAAAGACACCTCTTACGTCAATTATCAGTTATGTTGACTTATTGTCAAAGGAACAAGGATTACCTGAGCATGTAAATGATTATGTTAAAATATTAATACAAAAATCTAATAGATTAAAAACACTCATTGAGGATTTATTTGATTTAACCAGAGCTTCCAGTGGTGAGATAAAAGTTGATTATGAAAGGCTTGACCTGGGCAAGCTTATCAAACAGACCATGGCAGATTTAAATGAAGAGATATCCCGTTCGGAACTGGCTTTTAGGGTAAATATCCCTGAGCAGCCGGTATTTATACTTAGTGATGGGAAAAAGCTTTACCGGGTATTCCTGAATCTTATTTCAAATGCGCTCAAATATTCTCTCCCAGGCTCCAGAGTATATATTGACCTGATTGTTCAAAATATGAATAATAAGACTAATGGAGAGACAAAAGAAATAGATTATGAGGTTGTTGTCATAATTAAAAACACCGCAAATTATGAAATGAGTTTCAGTCAGGAAGAAATACTTGAACGCTTTGTCAGAGGAGATAAGGCACGTTCTACCGAAGGTTCCGGCCTGGGATTAGCTATAGCAAAGAATTTCACGCAAGTGTGCGGCGGAAAATTTGATATAGTACTGGATGGGGATTTGTTTAAGGTGATATTATCCTTCGCTGCAGCAAAGTGAACACTATTTCGGAGGGGTGCATTTAGTTTATCTGAAGAAAATATTGGTAAGGGGCATAAGTGAAGGTGCTGTAGAGCCTTTTAATCTGAGTGAAGGATAAGCAAAATCAGTGTTTGAACAAAATAATTACAACCCTTTTGTTCAGATTATTTTGTGAGTTTGATTTTGCCCGTAGCTGAATTTAAAGGCTCTAAGCACTGTAACGATAGCCCCTGGTAAATATTTCTTCAGATTTGATAAATGCACCTATTTCGGAGTATAATATTCATTCATAAACTAATAAGTGGTATAATAAAATCAGTCATATTAAACCATTATTACAGAAAGGAATTATAAGTAAAATATATAATATTTCACATATGAAACTACCAGATGAATTTTTGACAAAAATGCAGGAAATTTTAAATAAAGATGAATATAAAGCCTTTTTAATGTCTTATAATATGCCGAGGTATTATGGGTTGCGAGTGAATACTTTAAAGATAAGTGTAGAGCGTTTTATGGAGATATCGCCCTTCAAACTTGAAAGGATACCTTGGACAAAAGATGGATTCTATTATAATGAAGGTGAAAATCCAGGGAAACATCCCTTTTATTATGCAGGGCTTTATTATATTCAGGAGCCCAGTGCCATGCTTCCTGCAACTGTGCTGGATGCAAAACCCGGAGAGTACATTCTTGACCTATGCGCCGCACCGGGGGGGAAGACTGTTCAGATTGCTGCAGGTATGAAGGGGGAAGGCCTTCTTATGGCCAATGATACAAGCGCTGAAAGATTAAAAGCTCTTGTAAAAAATATAGAGCTTTGCGGTGTAAGAAATGCTATTGTGACTAATGAGCAGCCTCAAAAGCTTGCTGCCAAGTTTCCGGGCTATTTTGATAAAATTCTTGTAGATGCACCCTGCTCTGGAGAGGGCATGTTCAGAAAAGACGAAAATGCTATAAAAAGCTGGGGAAAATATAAGTGCGATAATTGTGCAGTTATTCAAAAAGATATACTGGAATATGCAGATGTAATGCTTAAGCCCGGTGGCAGGCTTGTATATTCCACATGTACTTTTTCACCTGAGGAAGATGAAATGATAATAGGTAACTTCCTTAAGAAACATAATGACTATGATGTTTTGAAAATACCTTTAACAGCGGGAATAGAGAGAGGCAAGCCGGAATGGGGCGGGGGAGATGTACGACTAGCAGGCACTGTACGGTTATGGCCTCATAAAGTTAAGGGAGAAGGGCATTTTACTGCTGTTCTTGAGAAGACAGCTGCATTTGATGGCCATATTAATGACAAACAGACTCAAAATCAAGAGGACAATTTTAGTGATAATTCATTTAGCAAAAATATCTATATTAAAGATATCAACTATAGTAGAAATATCAACCATAGTAAAGACATTAACTCCGGCATAGATACTTTGCCAAAAGAATATGCAGGATATTTCAAAGAATTTATGAAGGACAATCTTAACATTGAAATAGACGGCAACTTTATGTTAATTGGAAATAACCTTTATTATTTCCCGGTACCCTTACCCGATCTATCAGGTATAAAGGTTGTTAAATTCGGATGGTATCTGGGGGAGTTTATAAATGTACAAGCCTTGGGAAGACCAGTTTCTAATGAGCAAACAACTATTAAGAAGCAAAGTCCACACAAGCAAAATGCAAATAAGCAAAAATCAAAGGAGCAATATTTAAGGGGGCAATATTCAAAAGAGCAAAATTTAATGAATCAAATTTCAAAGAATTTGGTTCTAAAGAGACGAGAATTGGAAGGACAGTTTGAACCATCTCATCCCTTACTGATATCTCTAAAAATGGATGATGTTAAAAACACTAGCAATTTTACAGCTGATTCCAGTGAAATACTAAAATATCTTAAAGGGGAGACTCTGATTACTGATGGTCAAAAGGGCTTAACTGCAGTATGTGTTGATGGTTTTACAATCGGGTGGGCAAAGCAGACAGGGGGTATGCTAAAAAATTTATATCCTAAAGGATGGAGAAAACACAGATAAAAACAGACGCAGATCTTTATTTATTCACATCAATAAATTACACTCAAGCTAGAAACCGAAAACTAGAAACCGATAAAACCAGAAAGCCAGATGCTTCCAAAACCAGAAAACCAGAAGCTTCTATTTGACAAATCGATAGTAATGTCATATAATTTTAAAAACAGATTATATTATGTAACCCGGAATATAAATATGGAATTAATATCATATAACAGCAGTTGGCTGCAATTACTGTAATTAAACAAGTATGTGCCGGCAAGTATATGCTGGGATGAATTAAGGAAATATATTTTCTCAATTAATGCAATGTAATGCTTATGCTACATGGCTTTGCATATTGAATTTGAAATTTTGCAACTATTTGAGAAAATCAGTATAGGACGGGTTTTTGTTTGTTTTATATTTATCTATGTTATATTTAACTATTTTAAGGAGTGACATAAATGGGGGTTTACTTAATAAAAAGAATATCATTAGCAGTTGTTACACTGTTTTTGGTTGCTACCCTGACCTTTTTCCTTATGTTTCTTGTACCGGGCGGCCCTTTTCTTGCTGAAAAAGCTCCTACGGCTCAAACACTTGCTGCATTGGAAAAGAAGTACGGTCTTGATCAACCTGTGAGTGCACAGTATATTAATTATATGAAACGTCTTATTCGCGGTGACTTTGGTCCGTCATTGAAGCTTCGTGGGCGTGAAGTAAATGAAGTTATAAGTACAGGATTCCCTATATCAGCGAGTATTGGTGGTATTGCAGTAATTCTGGCGGTGCTAGTAGGTGTTCCATTGGGCACTTTTTCTGCTGTTAATCGAGGAAAGTGGCTGGATAACATAGTTTTATTCATATCTACACTTGGTATTGCCATACCCGGTTTTGTGTTAGCTACAATTCTTATGTACTACTTTGGTGTGACGCTGCGTATCCTTCCTACTTACGGGCTTAGCTCACCGAAGCATTTTATTTTACCAGTAATTTCCCTGGCCTTTTATCCAACCGCATATATTTCCAGGTTAATGCGTTCAAGTATGTTGGATGTGCTAGGTCAGGATTACATGCGTACAGCCAGGGCCAA
The DNA here is from genome assembly GCA_035362115.1 of Clostridiales bacterium. Classification (GTDB taxonomy): domain Bacteria; phylum Bacillota; class Clostridia; order Acetivibrionales; family DUMC01; genus DUMC01. The sequence continues at coordinate 27,617 of DAOSDD010000007.1, forward strand.
GGGTCTTTCCCAGTTTAAATCCTTATTCAAGCATGCATTGCGTAATGCTATACTGCCTGTTGTAACTTATCTGGGGCCTTTGCTTGCTTATATATTAACCGGAAGCTTTGTGGTAGAGAAAATATTTACCATACCGGGGCTGGGTGGTCAGTTTATCAGTTCCATTACAAACCGTGACTATCCTATGATTATGGGTACAACTATATTTTTGGCGTTTTTAATCATTTTGATGAATATGGTTGTGGATATTGTATACAAGATTGTAGATCCGCGAATAAAGTTAAAATAAGAATTTGACCAGTAATTAAACCGGAAATTCATAGGAGAATTGTATTGAAATTCAAATAAGAATTAAAACAAATATGAATACAATCATGTATGAACAGATATGAAATAAATTGGAATTGAAGTGAGGAGCGAAAAACAGAAAATGACACAAAAAATAGGTGATAAAATGAACCCTTTAAGTCTTCATATAGATGTTTCTGATTTTTTACCTGCTGAAGAGAGTGAAAAGCAGAGTATGGTAGTAATGCGCGAAAGTGTGAATTTTTGGAAGGACGGATTTCGCAGACTACGAAAAAACAAGCTTGCTATGATTTCACTGACCGTAATTATAGTTATTATGATATTTGCGTTTATTGTACCAGTGTTCTATCCTTATTCTTATGAACAGCAAATCAGAGGCAGCGAGAATTTAAATTTGATGGAATACTCTAAAGAAGAGCTTGCACGTAAAGAAGAAGGCGAGTTTGTTTTCCCTCATATTTTGGGAACAGACAGTCTTGGTCGTGATTACGCTGTAAGGATAATGATGGGCAGCAGAATTTCATTACTTGTAGGAATTATAGCTAGTGCAATTATACTTTTAATTGGCTCAATCTATGGTTCAATATCAGGTTACTTTGGCGGGAAAGTCGATTTAATAATGATGCGTATTGTTGATATCATATATACCGTTCCGGATATCCTGATTATTATATTGCTTTCTGTTACGCTAAAATATCCTTTAAAAGATCTAGCTGAAAATGTACCGGGCTTTGGCTGGATAAACACTGTTGGAGTAGGTCTTATAAGTATATTTATTGTATTTTCTCTATTATATTGGGTTGGTATGGCACGTATAGTACGCGGTCAGATACTCACGCTAAAGGAGCAGGATTTTATTACTGCTGCCAAGGCCTTGGGAGCATCAAACAGCAGGATTATAAGAAAGCATCTTTTAACTAACTGTATCGGGACATTGATTGTAACAACTACATTACAGATACCATCTTCCATATTTACCGAAAGCTTTTTGAGCTTCCTTGGATTAGGTGTAAATGCTCCGATGCCAAGTCTTGGCTCATTGGCCTCGCAGGCTCTCGGAGGCATTAAATCATACCCGCATCGGTTGCTTTTGCCGGCTATAACCATTAGCCTGATAATATTATCTTTCAACCTATTGGGTGATGGATTACGAGATGCCTTTGATCCAAAGCTAAAGAATTAAGGAGACGAAATGATGAGTAATATATTATTAGATATAAAAAACCTTAAAGTATCTTTTTTTACACCGGCTGGTGAGGTGAAAGCCATTAATGATGTATCAATCCAAATGGAAGAAGGCGATGTCCTGGGCATTGTAGGTGAGAGCGGCAGCGGCAAATCGGTCACATCCTATTCAATAATGGGTTTAGTCCCTTTTCCAGGTCGAATAATTGACGGTACTATTGATTTCAATGGTCATCGCATTAATGATATGACTGAAGCAGAGTTGCGTTCTATTCGTGGAAACGAGGTCAGCATAATATTCCAGGATCCCATGACATCTCTTAATCCTGTATATACTATTGGTAATCAGATAAGAGAAGCAATACTTCTGCATACAAATTTGAACAAACAACAGGCATATGAAAGATCTGTTGAACTTTTAAAACTTGTAGGAATCAATGAGCCTGAAAAACGGCTTAAGCAGTATCCGCATGAGCTTTCCGGCGGTATGAGACAGCGTGTTATGATTGCTATTGCACTGGCCTGTGAACCTAAGCTGCTGATTGCGGATGAACCTACTACAGCATTGGATGTTACTATACAGGCACAGATAATGGAGTTAATGACAGAACTTAAGAATAAGATAAATATGTCCATTATTCTCATAACCCATGATCTTGGTATAGTATCTAGCGTATGCCGGAAAATAATGGTAATGTATGCGGGGAAAATAGTAGAATCAGGTACAATTGATGATATTTTCTACAATCCTAAGCATGAGTACACGAAAGGTCTTCTGCGTAGTATTCCCAAGCTTAATACCAAGGAACATGAAAAACTGGTTCCAATCGAAGGAACACCTGTAGATATGCTTAATCCGCCTGCAGGTTGCCCGTTTGCTCCACGCTGTGAGAAGTGCATGAAGATATGCTTGCGGGAAATGCCTGAATTCACGAAAATAAGTGATATTCATTATTGTGCTTGCTGGTTATTACAGAAGGAAGCATTTGAAGCATCGGCAGGAGGTAATAAATGATGGGTAAATCAATAAATCAAAAGCATAAATTTGCAACACTCAGAGAAGGAGCATTAGTTGAAATACAAAACCTTAAGCAATATTTTCCCATACAGGACGGTTTATTCGGGAAAAAGTATGTTAAAGCTGTAGATGATGTTTCTTTCTATATTGATAAAGGCGAAACCTTAGGTCTGGTTGGCGAATCCGGCTGTGGCAAAACTACTGCAGGAAGAACTATACTAAGACTTTATGAGCCTACCGGCGGCAGAATAATTTACAACGGCACAGATATAACTTATGTTGATATGATGCCCTACCGGAGGAAGATGCAAATTGTTTTTCAGGATCCTTATGCTTCACTAAATCCACGCATGACCGTGGGAGATATTGTTGGAGAGCCTATTGATATTCATAAATTAGCCGCCTCAAATAAGGAGCGTTCAGAAAAAATCATTCAAATGCTTGACCGGGTTGGGCTTAACAGCGAACATGCCAATCGCTATCCACATGAATTTTCGGGAGGACAGCGTCAACGTATAGGAATTGCCCGTGCTTTGGCAGTAGATCCTGAATTTATAGTTTGTGATGAACCTATATCCGCACTGGATGTTTCTATACAAGCACAAATTGTAAATATGTTTGAAAAGCTGCAGGAGGAAATGGGACTGACATATTTGTTTATTGCCCATGATCTGTCAGTTGTCAAACATATAAGTAACCGTATAGGTGTTATGTATCTTGGAAAGCTTGTAGAGCTTGCAGATAGCTATGAGCTGGTATTCCATAGTGTTCATCCGTATACACGCTCTTTAATTTCCGCGATTCCTGTACCGGACCCAAACACAAGCCGGACACAAAAGCGTATCATATTGGAGGGAGATGTACCAAGTCCATTAAATCCGCCTAGTGGATGCCGTTTCAGAACACGCTGCCCTTATGCGGATAAGATTTGTGCCGAGAAGGAACCCGAATTCCGGGAAATAGGGAACAGGCATTTTGCTGCATGCCATCATCTGGATAAAGTGCATTAAAAGTAAAGTAAAAGTGCAGTTGATGAAAAAGATGAACCCAAAATGATATAATAGTTTACAATAAATTTCAAATATGTTAATCTAATTATAATACATATTTGAAAATAATAAAATATAAAACTAAAAAGGAGAGGAAGAAACATGAAAAAAATAGCTTTACTCTTGGTTATGGTCATGGTATTTGGTACATTCCTAAGTGCCTGTGGGAACCAAAAGATTGCATCTACACCTGAACTTGTAGTTTGTGTAGGTCCTGAACCTGATACAATTGACCCGGCTCTGAACTCTGCAGTCGATGGTGCAACACTTTTAATTCATGGCTTTGAGGGGCTTATGACCCTTGACAAGAATGGAAAACCCATTGCCGGACAGGCAAAATCCTGCACTCCTAGTGATGACAAGCTAACCTACACTTTCAAGCTGCGGGATAATTTAAAGTGGAGTGATGGTGAACCGGTTGTAGCAAATGATTTTGTGTATGCCTGGAACAGGGCAATTAATCCTGAAACTGCATCGGACTATGAATATATGTTCGAGTCTATTGAAGGCTACGACAAAGGTGCTCTTAATGTTACAGCGCCTGATGACAAAACTCTTATTGTTAAGCTGGTTTCAGCAACACCTTATTTCCTCGAACTATGTGCATTCCCAACATTTTTCCCTGTACGCAAGGATATTGTGGAAGCAAATCCTGATAAATGGGCACTTGATCCAGCCACATATGTTGGCAATGGTCCATACATGATGACTGAGTGGGTACATGATTCTCATATGATTTACAAGAAAAACCCCAATTACTGGAATGTATCCAAACTTGGCCCTGATAGCATAAAATTCATACTTATGGATGATGATAACGCTATAATTGCTGCATTCGAAAATGAGGAAATCCTTTTAGCAGACTCCATGCCAAATGATGAAATTGATGCATGGAGAGATAAGAAAGAGTTTAATATTGAAGGTCAGCTTGGCACTTACTATATTAGCTTTAATGTAAAGAAACCTCCTCTTGATAACGAAAAGGTTCGTAAGGCCTTAATACTTGCAGTTGATCGTGAATACATCACTAAAAACATTGGTAAAGCCGGTCAAGAGCCTGCCGGTGCATATGTATCAATAGGTCTTTCAGATGCCGATCTTAAAAAAGAGTTCCGTGAAGTAGGCGGAGACTACTATGATCCTTCAGGAGCAGCTTATGAAGCAAACCTTGCTGAAGCTAAAAAGCTTCTTGCAGATGCCGGCTATCCGGATGGCAAAGGTTTGCCGACCATTGAATATCTATACAACACTGGTACTGGACATCAGTTGATTGGTGAAGCTCTCCAGGATATGTGGAAAAAGATTGGTGTTAATATTGAACTGGTTTCCCAAGAGTGGAAAACATTCCTTAATACCCGTAAAAACGGTGAATACTTTATTGCTCGTAATGGCTGGCTGGGAGATTATAATGACCCAATCTCCTTCCTGGATATGTGGATCACAGGCGGCGGAAATAACGATGCACAATGGTCCAATGCCGAGTATGATGCATTAATTTCAAAGGTTAAGTCTTCATCCGACAGAGCTGAACGTATGAAACTTATGCATCAGGCTGAAGATATAATATTCAAAGATTCTATGCTGTGCCCAATCTACTACTATGTTGATATTTACTTGAAGAACGAGAAACTGGATGGTTTCTATTCTTCACCTCTTGGGTATAAGTACTTTATGTACTCCAGCGTTAAACAATAACTTATGCGATTTGGATTGACTAAAATATTGATTGACTTAAATATTTATTGATTTCAATATTATTAGAATAATACAAATTTCTTGAAAAGCTGATGGTTTCTACGAAATTAAAGTAGAGGCCTTCAGCTTTTTTATATGCTTTTTTTAGGGAAGGAAATAAGTTATACTATTATATATAAATGAATGGTATAATGATATACACCAAGGCTGATATATTGGGAAATGCAGCTTGAATTGCTTATGAGATTAAAAATATCAGGTTTACGGTATGTATGTAATTCAACATAAATAACAAAATAATAAAATAATAAAAGAATAAAAGAACAAAAGAATAAAACCGGGAAATAGTGAAAGAGGTAGAGCATGGCAGGTACTCAACGCTTAGATAAAATTTTATCAAATTTTGGATATGGGACACGGAGGGAAGTAAAGCAGCTTGTAAAGCAGGGTATGGTAAAAGTAGATGATATTCCTGCAGTTGACAGTGCAATGCATGTTAACCCTGAAACAAGCGCAATAGAAGTAAATGGTAAAAAACTTAACTACAGAGAGTTTATTTATATAATGATGAACAAACCGGCAGGGGTTATATCCGCAACTTTTGACAACAAGCTTAAAACCGTTGTTGATTTGCTGCCTGATGAATATAAAGTGTTCAATCCCTTTCCTGTAGGAAGGCTTGATATAGATACTGAAGGACTTTTAATACTTACTAACGACGGCCCTCTGGCGCATATGCTTCTTTCTCCAAAGAAGAGTGTGCCTAAGACATACTATGCTCTTGTAGATGGCAGAGTAACCGAGGAGGACATTAAAGCTTTTAATAATGGAGTTGTCCTTGATGATGGATATAAAACACTTCCTGCACAGCTTAAAATTCTAAAGCAGGGAGAGCAGGGAGCACATTCAGAAATAGAGGTTATTATTTATGAGGGCAAGTTTCATCAGGTAAAAAGGATGTTTGAAACTGTTGGTAAAAAGGTAAAGTATCTAAGAAGAATGGCCATGGGCAGTCTTGTGCTTGATGAAAATCTTGAAACAGGTCAATTCAGGGAGTTAACAGAAGAAGAAAATAAGAGTCTATCCATGGTACTACAAGCCACTACTGCTATAGTATCTGGAGCTGCCATCGATATAGTGCCTGAAGCTGCTGCTGATAGAGAGGATGATTAAAAACTGCCACAGAGAATTCATGATAAAAGCAGAGAAAGTCTCACGGCTTGATAAGAATTCTATGAAACAATACCGGGAATTGAAAGATGAACTAAATATAGAACCTGCTCTTGAAAGGTTAATAAGGCTTGATTTATAGTCAATGCCTATCCGAATGCACTAATATAGCTATATTAGTTCAGCCTTTGTAAAACCTCATACGATTTATTTCGTCAACAATGGCCTCAATATTTTCAATGGGGACATCAAATCCTATTTCTATATTTATACCTAGTCCGCCTTTAGGCAGGTACATTTTCTCTATAGTCTCCCGAATATGATCCCTCATATCTTGTGGTGTGCCGAAGGGGAAAAACTGTCTATCAAGATCTAGCATAATTGGTATCTTGCCTTTACAGGTTCTTACAAGTCTATCTATTCCATTTGCACTGTATTGGGGATTTATAATGTTGACGCCAGCTTCAACTAGATCAGGCATAATTTCTATTATATCACCGTCAGTGTGCATATAAACATATTTTTTAAACTGGTGGCTTACATCATATATGCGCTTAAAGGCAGGTTTCAAGTAGTTACGCCATTTTGCCGCCCCAATGGCAATACCGTTCTGCATACCAAGGTCATCGCCAACATGGATGATGGGCGAATCGCTTTTTTCACAGATTAGCTTCATCTGGCGAACATTGTAATCACAGACCTTGTCAATAAGTATTTGAAGTTCATCGCATTCCTCTGCAAAATCAATCATGGCTTCTTCAAACCCTCTTAAATCAATAAGTCTCAGGTACATGAAGCCATGTGGCAGACCGATGTCTGATTCAGGAACTTTTAAAATTAAAATGCCTTCACGGTTTGGGATAGGATGGCTTGTTACATAGGACTCCATTCCCTCCTGTTCATTACTCCACACACATCCCCAGGCATCAGTTAGACTTCCATAATGATAGCTTGCAGGTAGATTTTTTTCATAATCATATTTAAGCTAGTGATCTCCAAAGAAATCTTCATACTTTGCAGTTATTTTTTTTATTTCATTCCCACTTTTTTTCATGGTAGCAGGCAAAAAATTAAAATAAACAGGAATTTCCTCAGGGTATTGATAAGTAATCGCTTTAATAATGAGGTCAGTGGTATTTTGCATAATAAACCCCTCCTAGCTTTTATCTCTTTTATATCTATGATAATATGATATTTAATATTAGTCATTTGATAAAATACTTTGCACGATTTTAAAGCATCAGTGAGGTGTTGAAGATGTTGTTAAGCAAATACAGGCAAGTATTGTGTGAAGGCACACTGAATTTGCCGGGTCTTACCTTATTTGGACATAATGTTACAACAAAGGCCGTTCTTCCTATGGGAACCCATATTCATGACGGCTGCATTGAAATAGTAGTGGTTGTAAAAGGCAACGAGTCGTATTATGTAGAGAACAGGAAGTTTGAACTTTCAGGTGGAGATGTCTTTGTAGCCTATACGGACCAGCCCCATCGAAGCGGAAATACTTCACAGGGAGTATGTGAAATAATATGGTTTCAAATAAAGCCTGCTGTACAAGAAAATTTTCTCGGACTATCTGCGCCTTTTGGAGATCTTATTAGATCAAAACTCATGGCTATAGATACACATATATTAAAAATTGACAGAGAAGGGTTGTTTTATCTCAGGAAGAGTTTTGAAAACTTTTTAAGGCTCAGGGAGGAGAACAGGATATATGGGCAAAGTCTTCTTATTAGTTTTCTTTCCCGCTTGCTTTTTACACAGACTCAAAACAGAAAAGATGATGAGCTAATTGAGAATATACATAAATATATTGAAGAGAATATATATGATGTGATTAAAACTGAAGACATTTGTTCAAAATTTTGTATTTCTCTTTCAGGATTTAAGCACAAATTCAAAGAGTATACAGGGGTGACCCCCCGGGACTACATTAATGACAGAAAAATACAGAAAGCGAAAGAACTTTTACAAAGTAGAAAGAGTGTTACAGAAACAGCTATGCAGCTTTCTTTTAATTCAAGTGATTATTTTTCCGTTGTGTTTAAGAAATATACGGCATTTTCCCCAACGCAGTTTAGAAAATTATAGTCATTTTAGTGAAGCGGTATCCTGTTACGAGCCAGATAATTTATTCTGAACTCCTAGTTTAGGTCAGGCAGTTTATCCAAGGCGAAATCTATTATATCATCATCCATATAATAAATATCAGGTTCAATACCTTTACCTTGTATGTTTATGCCTTTCGGAGTGTACCATAACATAGTGGTGGCTTTAACGGCAAACCCTTTTTTTAGAGGTATGGTGAATTGACCGATTCCTTTTCCAAAGGTTTTATCTCCTATAAGAGTAACATTGTCAAGGTTGTCCTTTAGCGCCGCAATAAAGTTTTCTGAAGCACTTGCAGTGTTTTTATCCTGAAGTATAATTATTGTTTCATTTTTAATCACTTTTTCTTTTTTTGCTTTATAGGTTTTATTAAACAACCTCATTTTATCAACTGAAATTACACTGCCCTTGGGAATAAAGAGATCTGACATTTTGTTCATTGCCAATGTATCTCCGCCATAGTTGCTTCTTAAGTCTATTATAAGCCTCGGATACTTATTGATTTCAGATACATTGTTCTGCAAAAATTTTTGCGTATAGGTAGAGAAATTGGTAATATGTATATAAACTGTATTCTCATTCAGAACTTTTAGCTCAGATAAGGATGCTTCTTCTTTTTCCTCTTCTTTGTACTTTTTATACTGCTCGGGTATATAAAGATAAGTATACCTGTCCTTATTGGTTTTCCGGATTTTTTCAGTAACTGCTGATATTACCAAATCATCGAAATATTGAAAGTACCTGCCGCTTACATCCCTTTTCAATTCATTTTTATACAGAGTTTCCAGTGCATCTGTGTATATATAGTGATGAGAAATAAAATGCTTGAAAACCAAATAATCGTAATTCAGATAAATATAAAACCCTGTACCTGCAATAAATGCGATAAAAAAGGATAGAAGAATAGCAAATCTCTTTTTAATTTTTTTTAGTTTTTCTTCAACAGTTAAAATTTTTTTTGCCATTTATTTATCTCCTGAATTTAAAATATTCCCGGCAGTGACACTGGCACATAAAGTTAAATACAAGTATGGTCAAGCATAGACAAGTATGGAAAAGTATAGAAAACGCAGCAAATTCAGGTCGATGCCAGGTATATAAAATTAGGGTGAGTTAAGGACCCACCCTCCTAAGAACATAGCATAATATAATTTTCTGTAGAGTATATGCCATTAAGGTTTCGTAATCAGTTTATCGATGGCATCCTGATTAAAGCCTACTATTATATTGCCATCAATTTCTATTACAGGAACACCTCTTTGACCGGATTTCTGAACCATTTCAATAGCTGCTTGCCTGTCGGCGGATACATCGTAATCTTCAAAAGCTACGTTTTTTGAAGACAGGTACTTTTTAGCCACCGAACACCAGGGACATGCGGGTGTTGAATATACTTTAACAGTCATGTTAAGCTCCATTCCTGCCGCGTGCGAAATGAATTCGCCCTTGCAGGAACAAAACTTTTTTATTAAAAAAGTTTTTATGGGCTTAAATTCATTTCAGTCGCGCGTGCAATTTATTTTTTTATATTAATGTGCAAAAAATATGCACATGCGCATTAGTTTTTCAGAAATTTAACAATTTCTTTCAAACTATTTCCTCCTTAAAAACCTAATGTTTAGTATTATCTATAATATTACCATTAACTCAGAACTTTATTGCTCTTATTACATATATACCCCATAGGGGTATATATAAACAAGAAATCATTCAACTTTTTCCATATATCTCTTAATTTTTTTCGTAGTTGTTTTAGCAAATTCATTTTCTCGTAAATGAAAATCCTTTACATACTTATATGTTACCAGCTTTTTATTTACCTGTTTTACTTCCTTTCGGATCAGCTCATGAATTTCTTCCTGTGAAAGGGTCTTACCGGCAAAATCCTCCTGTATTTTTTCCATATCAGGTACAACAGCTGCTGATACTACTACATCACCAAATTCAGAATCGTCCTTGCCATAAACCATGGATTCCATAATATAAGGACTTTTGTTAAGGAGAGTTTCGATTTCCTCAGGATAGATATTTTTGCCATTCTTAGTAACAATAACATGTTTCTTTCTGCCAGTAATATGAACAAATCCATCGCTGTCAATAAACCCCAAATCACCGGTATAAAACCAACCGCTTTTTAATACCTTTTCTGTAGCTTCAGAATCACCATAGTAACCAAGCATAACATTTTCGCCTTTAACTTTGATCTCACCTACACCTTCCTCATTTGGCAAGTCTATCTTTACTTCAAGGCCTGGAAGAGGCAATCCAGCAGCATCATCCTTGCAATATACGTCACGATTAAGAGCAGCTATAGGGCTGCATTCTGTAAGACCATAGCCTTGAACAAAAATCAATCCAAAATCCCTGAATCCTTTTGCTATATGTGGATCTATACCTGCTGCCCCGCTTATAAATAACCTTATATTTCCGCCAAAATTATTATATACGGGAGCAAATAGTTTCCTTGTTATATTTATACCAAATTTATTCAATAAATTGCTTATTTTAATAGCTG
>DAOSDD010000008.1:0-36580 GCA_035362115.1 Clostridiales bacterium
AAAGTATTTCAAAGTATCCATATTAACCGTAATAATCTTTTCATTTTTTACTTCACTTACAGGTTGTTACTTTTTCCCACAGGAAGAGGAAGTGCTGGCTCCACCATTAAAGGAACCTCAAAAATTAGAGTATAAAACAATAAAAGTAAAAAAAGGTAATATAGAAAAGCGTATAAATGGAACAGCATATTTTGTATCTGATCTGCAAACTGATCTTTGTTTTAAGTACAGAGGTGGAAGAATAAAGTCAATAAATGTAAAAGATGGTGATATGGTTTATGAAGGCGACATTATAATTGAGCTTGAAACAGAAAACCTTGAAAATCAAATCATGCAGCAGGAAATGGCTCTCGAAAAACTTAAACTAAGCACAGGTCAGACCTTGTCAAATTTACATAGATCAATTAAACTGGCTGAACTTCAACTTGATGACTTGAAGAAAAAATTGGAGAAAATCAAAAAAACCATGGAAAATCTACCTGATGGAGTTTCTCTTCAGGATATAATGCCTGGTGCTAATATGGAAGATATACAGGATCAAATCGAAAGACAGGAATTTATACTCAATGGTGAGATTGAAAAATATAATAATGCAGAAACTTCTGCTGAATTAGATATTAAATCTATAGAACTTCAAATACAAAATCTGAGTATTGAACTTGAAAAAACAAAGCTTGTTTCACCGGTAACAGGAAAGGTGGTCTGGATAACATCTACCAAACCGGGTGAATCTATACAGGCATATACTAATCTTATAAGGATAGCTGATGTAAATAGGTTGAAGCTTAAATATACCGGGGATAACATTTCGGATTTTAAGCTTGGCAGCAAGGTAGAAGTAAAAATTGACGATGCGGAATATGAGGGAGAGGTTGTTATGACTCCTTCAACAGCACCTTTTGATGCCGATGAAAGTATAAAAAGGTCTATTTTTATAAATGTAAAAGGACTTCCTAAAGGTGTTTCATTGGGTTATTCTGCAAGAATAAGTTATCTTCTTGAATATAAGGAAGACGTAATTGTAATTCCAAGAGATATGCTTCATGGATTTATGGGCCAAAAGACAGTTTACATACTGGAAGATGGACTTAAGAAAGATAGGTCTGTTCAAACGGGAATTGAAACTCCAACAGAAGTGGAGATCTTAAAAGGTCTTGAAGAAGGCGAAGAGATTATAGAAGGTTGAGGGGGGAAGATTCTTGCTGATAATTCTAATTAGAAAAATACTTAGCAATAAATGGATGGTCCTATGTCTCCTTATTGGATCAATTATCACTGTAGCTATGGTAAGCAGTGTACCTATATATACAAATGGAGTATTACAGCGAATGCTAACCCGTGATTTAGAAGGTTATCAAAAAAATTATGGCGGCTTCCCCGGAAGGTATTCCATTAAAGTCAAATTGCATTATTATACTGATAATGTAGACGACAGAGTTAAGGCATATAAGTGGTTTGCTGAAAGAATTGTTGATTTGCCTCGACAGCTTAATGTGCCTGTAATTATTGATAATAATTCTCTAATTGCTGATAATTTAACAGCACTTCCTGAAATTCAAAGAGAGGAAAAGCCGAAAACCAGGTTCTTTAAATTTGAGGGTATGGACGCTTTTGTTGAACATGCCCAAATCATTAATGGACGAATGTTTTCAGATAAAAAAGAAGGAGATATTATTGAAGTAGTTGTAACAGAAAAAGCTTTTGATTCGCTGGACCTTCGTCTTAATGAAGTTTATCATGTAAGTAATTTTCTAAATGAAGATGAACTTTTATGCAAAGTCAAGGTGGTTGGAACATTTACAATTAAAGATGCTGCAGATCTTTACTGGTTCGATGGAATATGGAATTTTGATGAGAGCTTTTTAATGGATAATAAACTATTTAGTCAATTGTTTATAGAATCTCAAAATCCCATATTGACCGAAGTTCGCTGGAATTATGCTCTTGATTACCATAAAATTAAAATAGAAAACATAAGTCATATTTTATCTGCATATGATACCCAGTTTAGATGGTTTAAAAAATATACTGCAATACTTGATGCAAGGTTGCCAATCATTCCAATCCTTGAAGAATATCAGAAGAGGGAAAAACAGCTTAGTTTAACATTATGGGTGCTGCAGGTTCCAATATTGCTGATGCTGGCATTCTATATGTTCATGGTTGCACAGTTAATAGTCAAAAGTGAAGAAAATGAAATTGCAGTTGTGAAAAGCCGGGGTTCCAGCAGCCTCCAAATATTTACCAGCTACTTGCTTGAAAGTATATTGCTTGGTGGAATTGCTTTTGCTGCGGGTCCATCCCTAGGCTTATTTATATGCAGAATATTGGGATTGTCAAACGGCTTCCTGGAATTTGTACAAAGAACTTCTCTGCCGGTTGAATTGAGTAAAACTGCTTACTTATACTCTCTAATAGCTTTAGGATTGTTTGTTATATCTATGCTTTTACCTGCTTATCTATCTTCGAGAACCAGCATTGTCCTTTATAAACAAAGTAAGGTAAGAAAAAGTAAAAACCCAATATGGAAGCGTTATTTTCTTGATATAATACTGCTGGCTATATCCGGATATGGTCTATATAGCTATAAAATGAGAACACTTACTCAAGTATTAACGGGTATAAAGGGCACAGATATTGCTATAGACCCACTTTTATTCCTTATATCTACAATGTTTATTCTTGGGGTAGGACTTGTACTATTAAGACTATTCCCTTATCTGGTAAGTTTCATTTTCTGGTTGGGAAGAAAAATATGGTCACCTGCACTTTATGCTTCTTTCCTTCATGTAGGAAGATCAGGAGGACAAGAACAATTTCTCATGTTATTTATAATCCTTGCTATTTCACTAGGAATTTTTAACGCCAATGCAGCCAGGACTCTTAACAGAAACATTGAAGAGAGGATCAGATATGATATTGGAGCAGACATAACCATCAAAGCCAAATGGGAAAGTAATGAGGTGTCTTTTGGCGGCATGATGGGTGCAGAGCCTGAAATGGTTGGAAGTGTCGGATTCGGAAGTGATAACAAACCTACTGAATATATTGAACCGCCATTTAAACAATTCACGGAATTAGATGGTGTTGAACTTGCCACAAAGGTTTTCAAAAAAAGTAATGTTGAGATGAGAAGTATAGCGGGCAGTACATATAATGTAGATCTGTTGGGAATTATTCCTGATGAATTCGGTAAAGTATCATGGCTTCGTCCAGAATTGATGCCATATCATTGGTATCATTATTTAAACCTTATGGCTGAGGCACCTACTGCTTTCTTGGTATCAAGCTCTACAAGAGATAAATATAAATTAAAAGAGGGAGATTCCATTTACTTAACCTGGAAGGGGCAAACTTATTTGGAAGGCTATATATATGCCTTTATAGACTATTGGCCTTCATATAATCCAAATTTTAAAAACCAAAAGGGTGAACCAAAAGATTTTATAGTAGCAAATTATTCTTATATTGCGGCAAGAATGTCCCTGGAACCTTATGAGGTTTGGATAAAAAGAGAACCGGGTGTTACTGATACTCAAGTTTATAATGATATTAAAGAAAAGAAGATTGCTATTACAGACATTAAATTTACAAAAAATGAAATTATAAAGAAAAAGAATGATCCTATGCTTCAAGGTACAAACGGGGCATTAACAATGGGCTTTGTAATTACTATGCTTATAAGTTCAATTGGGTTTTTAATATACTGGGTACTATCTATACGCAGCAGAGCTCTTCAGTTTGGCATTTTCAGAGCTATGGGTCTATCAATGAGGAATATTATTACTATGCTTATTTGCGAGCAAATACTTATTTCAGGGGTTGCCATATTACTGGGGATCATAATTGGAGGTGCCACATGCGACTTGTTTATTCCTCTTATTCAAATAGCTTACAGTGCTGAAGAAATGGCTCTTCCGTTCAAGGTATTTGCTTATGGAGGGGATTATATCAAGTTATATACGATTGTAGGGACTATGCTGTTGTCAGGAATTGCAATTTTAGCAATCCTTGTATCCAGGATTAATATTAATCAGGCAATTAAACTTGGAGAGGACTAGCTATTAATGGGTAGTGGGAGCAGGAAGCAGTTAATGGCAGGGAGAAAGGGAAGTAAGAAGCTAGGAAAAGGGGGTAAAAAGTTAAATGGGTGAGGAAATGCTGGCTGTCAAGGAAAAAAGCATTATTCGGCAAGCTCCAATAATAGTTACTGATAATCTGGATAGAGATTTTCATTCAGGAAGAGAAATAGTGCATGCGCTTAAAAAAGTTAACATAAAAATTGAACCAGAGAAGCTTACTATTTTAAGAGGAAGGTCAGGTTCCGGCAAAACAACTTTAATAAACCTTCTTGGTGGACTTGACACCCCTACAAAAGGAAGGATATTCTTTAAAGATAAAGAAATAACAAGTATGACAGTTTCTAAAAGGGATGAGCTTAGAAAGAAAAATTTCGGCTTTATTTTCCAATCTATTGCAATAATATCTGTAATGTCGGCTTACGAAAATGTTGAGTTTGGCCTGAGAATTGCAGGGTTTGATTCGAAACACAGAAGAGAACGGGCGGAAGAATGCCTTACCCTGGTGGGACTGGGTAAAAGGATGCATCATAGAGCTCATGAGCTTTCGGGTGGAGAACAACAGAGAGTCGCCATAGCCAGGGCAATTGCCCATCGCCCCGGTGTTATTTTCGCCGATGAGCCCACTGCAGAGCTAGATACATATATGGGACTTCAGATAGTCAAACTTTTCAAATCCCTTGTTGAGAAAGAAGGACTAACAGTTGTAATGACTACACATGATCCGAGCATGATGGAAATAGCAGATTGTGTATATACTCTTGAGGATGGTGAAATTGTTGATGAACAATGGGCATGATAGTATTAACAAACAGGATAAAATTCAGGTTGATGTTCATGAAGGCACTCAAGATGATCAAAGCGAAAATATAATAATATGCGAAAACCTGGTAAAAATCTATAAAACCAAGGAAACTGAGGTTGTTGCTTTGCAGGGCCTTGATCTTACAATAGAAAAAGGTGAATTAATGGCCATAATAGGGAACAGCGGAAGTGGCAAGTCCACCCTTCTTAATATGCTGGGAGGCCTTGATAGACCTTCTGCAGGAAAACTTATTATTGATGGAAAGGATCTGCTTAAATTTAGTGATAGGCAACTGATGAAATATAGGAGAGAGACCGTTGGATTTGTCTGGCAGAATAATGCTAGAAATCTGATTCCTTATTTGACAGCAAGAGAAAATGTAGAACTCCCTCTAATATTAACGGGGAAAAAGAAAAAGGCTGCAAAGGCGCTGGAATTACTGGATATGGTTGGGCTTACCAATAGAGCTTACAGTAAATTAAGCCAGCTTTCAGGTGGAGAGCAGCAGCGTGTTGCAATAGCTATTGCTCTTGCCAATAACCCTAAAATTCTTCTGGCTGATGAACCTACCGGTTCTGTAGATACCAGGACAGCAGACCAGATATTGGATGTATTCCGTGTAATGAGCCAGACTTTGGGTATTACTGTTATTATTGTTACTC
The DNA here is from genome assembly GCA_035362115.1 of Clostridiales bacterium. Taxonomy (GTDB): domain Bacteria; phylum Bacillota; class Clostridia; order Acetivibrionales; family DUMC01; genus DUMC01. The sequence goes on from DAOSDD010000008.1 coordinate 5,547, forward strand.
ATGACAGGAGATTGGCACGTAAAGTGGACAGGGTAGTGGCAATAAGAGATGGTAGAACAAGCAGTGAGATAATCAGAAAAAGGTCTTATGCAGAGGAACTGGAAGGCATGAAGGTTGGAATATCAAGCGGGGATGATGATACTCACGTGGAATATGCTGTGCTGGATAGAGCGGGGCGTCTTCAAATCCCTGCCGAATACATTGAAGCTATGAGCCTTAAAGGCAGAAATAAGGTCAAGGTATCACTTGAAGAGGGAAAAATTGTTCTTGAACCTCCGGAAAAATCCTCCGATGAAAAAGCTGATGAAAAAGCTGTTGGAAAAGCTGTTGGAAAAGCCGTTGGCTGAAAAATGAAAGAACTGTAAAAGGCTGTTGACCGAAAAAAATGTTTACATTTTGCGATAAATAGGGTATTCTATATAAAGATTTCGTAATAATTTGCTAAAAATATCACAAACTATAATATAAACCAAGGAAGGAGATATAATTAATATGAGTTTTTATTTGGAAATTGATAGCGTATATGCAAGAGAAATTATTGATTCAAGAGGGAATCCTACCATTGAGGTGGATGTTATAACTGAAGACGGTAATTTAGGTAGAGCAGCAGTACCATCAGGTGCTTCAACAGGTGCTTTTGAAGCTGTTGAGTTAAGAGATGGAGATAAGGAAAGATATCTTGGAAAGGGTGTTCAGAAAGCAGTTGAGAATGTTAATACCATAATTGCCAATGAAGTTGAGGGCATGAATGTATATGACCAGGTTGCAATTGATAATTTAATGATAGCCCTTGACGGAACACACAATAAAGGTAGACTTGGGGCAAACGCCATATTGGGAGTATCTCTGGCCGTAGCAAAAGCTGCTGCAGAGTCTCTGGGATTAAGCCTTTATCAATACATAGGCGGTGTAAATTCTAAGGTACTTCCTGTGCCTATGATGAATATTATTAATGGCGGAAAACATGCTGATAATAGTGTTAACATTCAGGAATTCATGATAATGCCTGTAGGTGCATGCTGCTTTAAAACTGCACTTCGTATGTGCGCCGAAGTATTTCATAACCTGAAGAAGGTTTTAAGTGCAAAAGGCTATAGTACAGCTGTAGGTGATGAGGGAGGATTTGCTCCAAACCTTAAAACTGATGAAGAAGCTATACAGGTTATACTTGAAGCTGTAGAAAAAGCAGGATACAGACCTGGTGATGATTTCAGAATTGCTATAGATGCTGCAGCTACAGAAATGTATCAGGATGATGGAACATATCTGTTCTGGAAATCCAACATAAGAAAGACAAGAGAAGAAATGGTAGATTTCTGGGCTGACCTGGCTTCCAAATATCCAATCATATCTCTTGAAGATGGAGTTGCAGAAGAAGACTGGGAGGGCTGGAAACTGCTTACAGATAAGATAGGAAGCAAGATTCAGCTTGTTGGAGATGACCTGTTTGTTACCAATACTGAGAGATTAAAGAAAGGTATTGACATGGGAGTAGCCAACTCAATACTAATAAAGGTAAATCAGATTGGCACACTTACTGAAACTCTTGATGCGATTCAAATGGCCAATAGAGCCGGTTATACAGCGGTTGTATCCCACAGATCCGGTGAGACTGAAGATGCTACAATTGCAGATATTGCAGTTGCAACCAATGCCGGTCAAATAAAGACAGGCGCGCCATCAAGAACCGACCGTGTTGCAAAATACAATCAGCTGTTAAGGATTGAGGAAGAGCTGGGCGCTTCTGCTCAGTATCTTGGATTGGATGCATGGTTTAACCTGAAGAATAAATAAAAACAATCAAATGGAAATTAAAAAAGCGTAGAGAAGGGCGCATATTATTTTTTTGAAGAAATTATTGTATTATATTTCTTCAAAAATTCAAAATGCGCTCTTCAACCACTTGTATTTTAGGTTATATTATGTTACAATTTTATACCGTGGGAATGCATATTTCTCCATTTTATTATTTGGAGGTGTTTTTTTGAAAATAGGTACCATTATACTAAACATAATTTATATAATTATTTCATTGTCCATGGTTGTAATTGTTTTGCTGCAATCGGCAAAATCAGCAGGGCTGTCCGGTTCTATTGCAGGTGGTGCTGAAACATTTTTCGGTAAGAACAAGGGACGTACAATTGATGCAATGCTAAGCAAATATACTACATTTGCTTCTATAGCTTTTATAATATTGTCAGTAGTACTTTACTTGCTATTGAAATAATTTGTGGAGCTATTTAATGGTTTGTAAATTTTACTTTAACTAAAATGTTATATAAAAATAAAGCTATGTGGATTACATAGCTTTATTTTTGTGTTTATGCGTGAATGATATATGAGATAATTAAAAGGGTTTGTGGTATAATAAATAAAAGATAATCCATGATTAGATTATATTATGAATGAGGTGCCGGATGGAAGAAGATAGAAAAAAACGAATACTGGAATATATGGAAAGTGACACATACAAACCTTTCCTTTTTGAAGAGCTTGCAGGATTCCTGGCAGTTCCTGATACAGAACTGGGTATATTCAGAAGTGTACTTGATGAGCTTGAAGCAGAAGGGAAGGTATTTAAGTCAAAGAAAAACAGGTATGGCTTGCCAAAGCATTTTAACTTAATAGCAGGCCGTTTGCAAATGAATGAGCGGGGCTTTGGTTTTGTAATACCTGACAACCGCAATAATGGTAGTAATGACAGTAATGGAGATATATACATATCTCCGGAGTTTATGCATGGAGCAATGAACAATGACAGAGTGTATGCCCGCATAATGTACAAAGGTTATTATGATAAGAGAGCTGAAGGTGAAATATTCAGAATTATTCAAAGAGCGAATGAAATGGTAGTAGGCACTTTTCAAAGCAGCAGGTATTTTGCCTTTGTTATACCTGACGATAAGAGGATTACAGGTGATGTTTTAATACCAAAGGATGAAGCAGGCGGTGCTGTTGACGGACAGAAGGTTGTCGCACAAATAATCAGATGGCCGGAAGAATCAAAGCACGCTGAAGGATGCATAGTAGAAATTCTTGGAGATAAAAACAGTCCCCAGGCTGATGTATTATCTATAATTAGGACGTTTAACCTTCCGGAAAAATTTCCTGAAAACGTAATGCAGCAAGTTGATAAAATTGGTGATACCGTACCTGATTCCATGCTGGAAGGAAGAAGGGATTTAAGACAATTAAGAATAGTTACTATAGATGGCGAAGATGCAAAAGATCTTGATGATGCAGTTTCTATAGAAAAGACTGCTGAAGGCTATTACAGGCTTGGAGTGCATATAGCTGATGTCAGCAATTATGTTGTTGAGGGTTCTCCTCTTGATAGAGAGGCTTTGATCCGGGGAACCAGTGTTTATCTTGCTGATAGGGTTATACCAATGCTCCCGCCTAAATTATCAAACGGTATATGCAGCTTAAACCCTGGTGTGGACAGGCTTACTTTTTCGGTAATTATGACAATCAATTCTTCAGGTAATGTAATAGGCCATGAAATATGTGAAAGTGTTATTAAAACTACTGAGAGAATGACTTACAACAATGTATATAAGATGCTTGTAGAAAATGATCCTCAAGTGTGCCATAAGTATTCCCACCTTATTGATGATTTTAAAACCATGGAAGAGCTTGCCCTTGTTTTAAGAAAGAAAAGAATAGAAAGGGGTTCCATGGATTTTGATTTTGGGGAAGCAAAAATTATTCTTGATGAGGAAGGCAGACCAGTCGATATTATAAAATTTAAATCGACAATTGCTGAAAAAATCATTGAAGAGTTTATGATAGTATGCAACGAAACTGTAGCAGAACACTTTTTTTGGTTAGAAGCTCCTTTTGTATACAGAATACACGAGGAACCAGATAAAGAAAAATTGTCCAATTTCAGCAGCTTTGTCCGCATTTTGGGATACCGTATAAAAGGGAAAGGTGAAGTTCATCCTAAGGCTTTACAGGATCTTCTTGATGAAGTAAGAGGTAAAAAGGAAGAAAGACTTATAAGTACAATGCTGCTTCGTTCACTTCAGAAAGCAAGATACAGTGAACAAAATGCGGGCCATTTTGGGCTTGCATCAAAGTATTATTGTCATTTTACTGCTCCTATACGAAGATACCCAGACCTTTTAATCCATAAAATTATGAAACAGATTCTAAAAGGCGAAATGAGCAAGGAAAAAACAGAATACTATGATAAGCATCTTCAGGAACTGGCAAGGATGTGTTCTGAAAGAGAAAGGGCTGCAGATGATGCAGAGCAGGCGGTAGATGATCTTAAAAAGGCTGAATACATGGAGCAGTTTATTGGTGAGACCTTTGAAGGCATTATTACAGGAATTACTAACTTCGGCATGTTTATAGAACTGGACAATACTGTTGAAGGGGTTGTAAGACTGTCAAGCATGTATGATGATTATTATTATCTTGATGACATGAGATATCTTCTCCTGGGTGAGAAGACAGGAAAACAGTATAGAATAGGGGATGCTATAAAGGTAAAGGTTGTAAAAACTGATAAAATTGCCCGCCAAATAGAATTTGAGCTGGTGAATGAGCCTAATAAAAAACATTCCAGTAAGAAAAGATCACGAAAAAACGAGTCAGAGTGAACAATTGCTTATCGGGTGCAATTAAAATTTTGAAGAAATGTATTACAGAAGCTATGATTACGGTTATTAGAGCCTTCACTGATGTTTCTTCCAATAATCTTTTCTAATTTCTTCAAAAATAAAATATGCACCCTGGCTTATCTCATGATTTCGGGAAATGAACAACCAGATATGCCTCTGCTTCAGATTCAGTAATATTTTCTATAGTATGTTCACGATCTCCCTTATATCGTGCTGTATCACCTTCACATAGAATAACCGAATAATCTCCTGATGTAACCCTGAACTTTCCAGAAATAACTGTAAAAAATTCTTCAGCATTAGGAAAATGCGGATTTGATTTGTTTTTCCCAAGAGCTTTAAAAGTAGTGTGGTATACTTCAAGGTTATCTGTCATATGCACAGGTGAATTAATTCTGAATTTAACTGAACGGTCATCTGAATAAATAACAGGTGCATCGTCCCTTCTGATAACTTCAATAGGCGAATTATTGTTACTCTCCATTAGTTCTGAAATTGAAACATCTAATGAACGGGCTATTTTCCAAACCGTTACAACAGTAGGATTTGCTTTTTCCTGTTCTATTTGCGAGAGCATGGATTTTGAAACTCCGGACCTTTTTGAAAGCTCGTCCAAACTCATATTTTTTTGTTTCCTCAAAATCGTTATATTCTTGCCGATTGGCGGCGGTTCAATTGCAATCATTTTTATAATACTCCTTATATTTTCCTTATATTTTCTGATAGCATATAGGAAAGTATAAATTTCCTGGTATCCTAGTTAAAAGTCTATTGACATACTTTCACTTGTTCAATATAATGAACATAGAGTATAATATAATAAACATTAAATATAATCAATTATATGTTACACAAAATTTAGCTACATATATATTATGTATATATATAACGCAAAAATAATTATACAAGGAACAAGTTGGTTTTTTTGCGTATTAATTAAGGTAATATAAGCGTAAAAACTTTTATAGCGTAGTTCCTTTTGTGTGTTATCTATAGTATATAATTATGCGTTAATTCTTGCAATACCTAAAAATGGCAGTGAGAGCTATATACAAAGTAGAAAGAAGGAATGATTATGACTATGATGAAAGTCGTAAAAAAAGAAGAACCTGGGAAGGGGGTAAGTATAACTACAGCATCAGTACCTGAACCAGGACCTGAGGAAGTACTGATAAAGGTGAAACTGGCAGGTATATGCGGGACGGATTTACATATATATAAATGGGATGAATGGTCAAAAAGCCGCTTGAAGCTTCCAATTATAATAGGTCATGAGTTTGTTGGTGAAATTGTTGAGGTCGGGTCAAATGTAAAACATCTAAAAAAGGGACAAAGGGTTTCTGCAGAAGGACATATAACCTGTGGGTATTGTCGGTATTGCCAGAATGGAAAAGGTCATATATGTCAGGACGTAAAAATTATTGGTGTGGATACGAACGGTTGCTTTGCTGAATTTATAACTATGCCCGCAGGAAATGTATGGCCTGTACATGATGCAATACCTGACAGGTATGCAGCTTTATTTGATCCCATAGGCAATGCTATGCATACGGTAATGTCCCAACCCGTATCAATGAAGACTGTTCTTATAATGGGAGCAGGATCAATAGGCCTTTTTGCAATTCCTATTGCAAAAGTTAACGGTGCGGAAAAAGTAATAGTGGTTGAACCCAACCCATATAAAAGAGACCTGGCTGTCAAATCAGGTGCTGATCTTGTTATTGATTCAAATAAAACTGATATTGACTCAGAAATAATGAGTTTTACGGGCAATACCGGGCCTGATGTTTTTCTTGAAATGAGTGGTAATCCCGGAGCGTTGCGCAAGGGTCTGGATTTATTAAGTAAAGGGGGAACAGCCAGTTTGTTAGGCATACCTGAAAGAGAAGTACCTATAAATATTGCTGATGAAATAATATTTAAGGGAATTACCATACATGGTATAACCGGCAGGAGAATGTTCGAAACATGGTATCAGTGTCAGAGCTTTTTACTAAAGGATGGGAAGACAATAGAACCTATAATTACACATACCTTAAGCATAGATAATATTGAGGATGGCTTTCATCTTATGGAGAACAACCTAGCTGCAAAAGTGCTTGTAGATATTGAGTTATAATAAATATAGGAGGATGAATTACTATGGCTAAAAAGTTTTATAACAAGCTTGATGAAGAGCTTGACCAATTAAAGAATGCAGGTACATATAAGAGTCTCAAGTATCTAAAATCATCTCTTTCAGGCAGAGCAGAAATTGAAGGCTTTGGCGATGTAATAATTTTATGCTCAAATAACTATCTAGGTCTCGCTGATAAACCGGAAATAATACATGCGGGTGTTGAAACCTTGAAAAAATATGGCGCAGGGGCTGCCAGTGTAAGGTTTATCTGTGGTACATATGATATCCACCGGGAGCTTGAAGGAAAAATAGCACAATTTCTCGGTACTGAGTCAGCATTAACATATACATCATGCTGGGCCGCAAATACCGCAGTTATTCCTGCTCTGCTAAAGTCCGGTGATTGTGTAATATCTGATGAACTGAATCATGCCAGTATAATTGATGGCTGCAGGATGGTGGGCAGAGAAGTAAAAAGATTTGTTTACAAACATTCGGACATGAAATCTCTGGAAGAAAAGCTAAAAGAATCAGAGGGAACAGGCACAAAACTGATTGTTACAGATGGAGTATTTTCCATGGAGGGAGATATAGCTAATTTACCTGATATTGTTGAAATAGCAGAAAAATATGGAGCAATTGTAATGGTTGATGATTCACATGCAACAGGTGTAATTGGTAAAACGGGAAGAGGAACTGAAGAATATTATAATATGATTGGTAAGGTAGACCTAATAACAGGAACACTGGGAAAAGCACTGGGAGGTGCAGGGGGCGGATTTGTGGCTGCAGGAAAAGCTATTACCGATATATGTATACAGCGGTCAAGACCCCATTTATTTTCAAATTCTCTTCCTCCTGTAATGGCTTCCATAGGTATTGCAGCTATAAACTATCTTGATGTAAATCCATCAATTGTAGATTCACTGCATAAAAAGACGGCCTATTTGCGTAATAGCTTGAAACAGGCAGGACTTAAACCTCTTGAAGGCGATAGTGCAATTGTTCCCATAATATTAGGAGATACAGCAAAGGCCATAAGAGTTGCAGAAAATATGTTAAAGAAGGGTGTTTATGCTGTAGGATTTGGATATCCTGTAGTACCTGAAGGAACAGCAAGGATAAGGATACAGGTGTCAGACGCCCTTACCTATGAAGACATTGATATTGCTGTGAGGGTAATAAGAGAGGCTTTATTATGAATTATGGATCAGGAAGAAAATGCGCCCATACAATAATGAACCTCTGGCTTTTTTTCTGAAATTGGTATAAAATCTAAATGTAAAATCTAATATAAAAGCTTATAAAAAATATAAGGAAATATAGGGAAATAGGCAGGTGAAATAAATTGAAGAAGACACCACTATATGAACAGCATGTAAATCTCCGTGGCAAGATTGTTGAGTTTGCCGGGTGGGCTTTACCTGTTCAGTATTCGAGTATTCTTGAAGAACACGAGTATGTAAGGAATTCCGCAGGGCTGTTTGATGTATCTCATATGGGGGAAATCATCATCGAAGGTCCGGACGCAGAAAAATTAATTCAGAAATTAATTACCAATAATATAGCCAACATGGAGCAGGGGAAAATAATATATTCTCCAATGTGTTATCCAGATGGTGGTACAGTTGACGATATATTGGTTTACAAAATGTCAAATGAAGAATATTTTCTGGTAGTTAATGCTTCAAACACTGATAAAGACTATCAATGGATGCTGGATAATGCTGAAGGTGACGCTGAAATAACTAATGTTTCCAGTAATTATGCACAGCTTGCTCTTCAGGGGCCAAAAGCCATGGAGATATTAGGAAGACTTGCAAATTTCAATCTTGAAAAGATAAGACCTTTCCGGTTTGAAGCAAAAGTAGATATTGCCGGTTTTGAAGCACTAGTGTCAAGGACAGGCTATACAGGTGAAGATGGGTTTGAAATATACATAGCACCTGAAAATGCAGAGAAGCTCTGGAATAAAATACTAGATGAGGGTAAAGAAGACAGGCTTGCTCCTGCAGGTCTTGGGGCAAGAGATACTCTTAGGTTTGAAGCAGGGTTGCCCCTTTATGGGCAGGAAATATCAAAGGAGATTACTCCTGTTGAGGCAGGTCTTAGCAGGTTTGTAAAGTTTGATAAAGGTGATTTTATAGGTCGAAGTGCATTGCTTGCCCAGAAGGAAAACGAGCCCGGGAGGAAACTGGTTGGCTTTGAAATGATTGAGAGAGGTATTCCAAGGAGTCATTATGAAGTACAGTCTGAAGGGAAAAGTATAGGATTTGTTACTTCTGGAAATTTCTCGCCAACATTGAAGAAAAACCTTGGCCTGGCTCTTATATCACAGGAATATTCAGATTTAGGGGAAGTTATAGAAATAGTTATTAGAAACAAGACTTTAAAGGCTACAATTATAGAAACACCATTTTATTCAAGAAAGCGAGGATGAACTTATGAAACTGGAAAGCGGATTAAAGTATTCAAAGGAACATGAATGGGTAAGAGTAGCAGGTAATAAGGCTTATATAGGAATTACGGATTTTGCACAAAACTCTCTGGGGGATATTGTTTTTGTAGAAATGCCTGAAGTTGGAGCAGAATTGGCTTCAGGGGACACTCTAGGTGTTGTGGAATCTGTTAAAGCAGCTTCTGACATATATACTCCCGTATCCGGGACTGTAACCAAGATAAATGAAAATCTTAACAACAGCCCGGAAAGTATAAATGAGGATCCTTATGAATCCTGGATAATTGCTCTTGAATTGTCAGACCCGGCAGAACTTGATGATCTCATGGATGAAAAGGAGTATGAACAATTCTGTTCAAAAGAGGGTTAAGTTTAAAGATTGTTAGCCATAAGGAATAATTACAAAAAGGAATGATTATTTATGAGAAATTATACATCAAGGTATATTCCCAATACAGAAGAGCAGCAAAAGAGTATGCTTGAAACAATGGGAATGAAATCCTTGGATGAGATATTCAAGGATATACCTGAAGAGCTTAAATTGAATAGAGCATTGAATATTCCTGATGATATGGCAGAATATGAACTCATAAAGCATATGCAAAATATGGCATCCAAAAATGCAAATATGGATGATTATGTATGCTTTCTTGGAGCCGGAGCTTACGATCATTATATTCCAAGCATAATAAGACATATGCTTATGAGAGGAGAATTTTATACTGCATATACTCCTTATCAACCTGAAATAAGTCAGGGAACTCTTCAAGCCATATTTGAGTATCAAACAATGATTTGCGAGCTTACAGGGATGGATGTTGCAAACGCTTCTATGTATGATGGAGCTTCTGCAGCTACCGAGGCAATTATTCTTGCCTGCAATGGGAAAAGGAAAAATGAAGTTGTAATTTCCGCTGCACTAAATCCTGAATACAAAAAAGTTATTAATACGTATGCCCGGTTTAATGGGTTTAAAGTGATAGAAGCAGCATATTGCAATGGAATAACCGATATATCCGACCTGGAGAAAAAAATAACAGGGGATACAGCTGCTGTATTTATCCAGAGCCCCAATTTTTTTGGTGCAATTGAAGATCTGACCAATGCAGGCCAAATTGCTCATAAGAATGACATTTATTTTATTGTGTCTGTCGACCCCATTTCACTTGGAATCCTAAAACCACCAGCAGAATATGGGGCCCATATTGTTGTGGGTGAGGGTCAGGCACTGGGTAACCCTATGGGATTTGGAGGGCCTTACCTTGGGTTCTTTGCTGTAAAAAAGGAACTAATGAGAAAAATGCCGGGAAGGATTGTAGGGCAGACAACCGATGTAAATGGTAAAAGAGGTTTTGTCCTTACTATGCAGACAAGGGAACAGCATATAAGAAGGGAAAAGGCTACATCCAATATTTGTACAAATCAGGCATTGAATGCTTTAACAGCTACCATATATTTAACTGTACTTGGCAAGAAAGGTTTAAAAGAAGTAGGAGAACTTTGTGTTCAAAAATCCCATTATGCATATGACAGACTACTTGAAACAGGTAAGTTTGAAGCTGCTTTTACATCTCCTTTCTTTAAAGAGTTTGCTTTAAAAGCTAAAAATGGAATTTCAATAGAAGAACTAAACATGAAACTTTTAAATGACAAGATAATCGGTGGATATGACCTGGGCAAAGACTTTGAGGAGATGAAAGACGGATGGCTTGTGGCCGTAACCGAAAAGAGATCAAAGGAAGATATTGATAGGTTGGTAGAGAAAGTCAACTGCTTGTAAGCAAATTTAAATTTGTATAATAAAGAAAATAGAGGTTAGTTTGAAGGAAATTGGTAAATTTCTGAAAAATTAATGCACATGTGCATATTTTAAGCACAGTAATATTTACAAAAAATAGATTGCACATGGCAGGAAAGGAGCTTGAAATGAATGACAGAGCTTTAATTTTTGAAATCAGCAAGCCGGGGCGTATGGCATATTCTTTTGCTGACTGCGATGTTCCTGAAAAAAACATTGAACAGTTAATTCCACGGGAGTATATGCGTGAAAATGCTCCTGAGCTTCCTGAAGTTAGTGAAGTAGAAGCTGTACGTCATTTTGTGGGTTTGTCAAGACTAAACCATGCAGTAGATACAGGATTTTACCCTCTGGGATCATGTACTATGAAGTACAATCCTAAAGTAAATGAGGATGTTGCAGCTTTAAATGGTTTTTCTTCAGTACACCCTTTGCAGCCTGAAAATACAGTACAGGGGTGTCTTGAACTAGTATACAGAACAGGGGAAATGTTGGCCGAAATAACAGGAATGGAAAAAGTATCACTTCAACCTGCCGCCGGAGCACATGGTGAATTGACAGGACTTATGATAATGAAGGCATGGCATATTCACAACGGTCAGGAGCAAAGGAGAAAAATTATTATTCCTGATTCAGCCCATGGAACAAACCCTGCATCTGCAGCTTTCGCAGGGTTTGAGGTTATACAGGTCAAATCTAATGAAAGAGGAGGTGTTGACCTGGATTCCTTAAAATCAATAATGGGTGCTGATATTGCAGGCCTTATGCTAACCAATCCCAATACTCTGGGGCTTTTTGATGAAAATATAAAACAGATTGCCCATATAGTGCATGAGGCAGGAGGTCTCCTATACTATGATGGAGCTAATGCAAATGCTATTTTAGGAATAACAAGGCCTGGAGATATGGGATTTGATATAGTGCACCTGAATCTTCACAAAACTTTCAGCACACCTCACGGAGGAGGAGGACCTGGTTCAGGACCTGTTGGAGTAACAGCCAGGCTTGTACCTTTCCTTCCCTCGCCGATAGTGGAGTTTAGAGACGGAAAATATCGCTTCGATTATAACTGTCCTCTATCTATAGGTAAGGTAAAGTCTTTCTACGGAAATTTTGCAGTTGTAGTTAAGACATATGCATATATATTATCAATGGGTCCTGAAGGCCTTAAGATGGCGTCGGAGACAGCAGTCTTAAATGCAAATTATGTAATGAACAAGCTTAAGGAATATTATGAACTCCCATATGAGCGCAGCTGTATGCACGAATTTGTTATTTCAGCACAAAAGCAAAAAAATCTAGGGGTATCAGCCCTTGATGTTGCAAAAAGGCTTATGGATTATGGAATACATCCACCGACTATATACTTCCCGCTAATAGTTAAAGAAGCATTAATGGTTGAGCCTACAGAGACTGAGAGCAGAGAAACCCTTGATGAATTTGCTGAAGTTATGATTAAAATCGCGGAAGAAGCCGAGCACGATCCTGAAACAGTAAAAAATGCTCCCTACAGCACGCCGGTAGGACGTCTGGATGAGGTCAGGGCTGCAAGAGAACCTGTATTGCGTTGGGACAAAGAAAAATAGAGCAGGGCGGGTGCATTTTTCTATATTTGAAGAAAAGTATAGCAAGAGTTCATTTCCACGAATAATATTCACTTTAGAAACGAAAATTCTCCTTCTGCTTTAACTTACAGAAGGAGAATTTTTATACATGGTTAAACTGCGAACTTTTTGATTTCATCACAGAAACCTTGACAATCATCGACGTGTGCCTCTACTTTAATCGGTTTGCTAAGATCCAGACTAAAGATACCCATAATTGATTTTGCATCAACCACATAACGTCCTGATGAAAGATCAACATCAAAATCGTACTTGTTTACAATGTTGACAAAATCTTTTACATCATTAATAGATTTTAACATGATATTGAATGATTTCACTAGACATCCCCCTTTTTATTGGTACTTAAATTTAATACTTGAGTGTCCATAAATAAACATCTGCAATTAAACATCTGTAATTATAATACCCTTTCTGATAGTATAAGTCAATTAAATTATTGTTAAACTTTCCAGTTTAAATGTCATTTAATTGACTCTATAAAATATGTACATTATAATTATTAGGGTAATATGTGGTTAAAATAGTTAAAGATATATTATAGATAATTGGGAGATGTTATGAAAAAAGTTGCATTTTGCACTCTTGGCTGTAAAGTCAATCAATATGAATCGGAAGCTGTTTCAAACCTGTTCGAAAATGCTGGTTATACTATTGTAGATTTCGATGAAATAGCAGATATATATGTAATAAATACCTGTACAGTTACAGGTATTAGTGCGAGAAAGTCAAGGCAGATGGTCAGGAGAGCCAAAAGCCTTAACCGGGAAGCAATTATTGTTGTTATGGGATGTTATTCACAAACTTCCCCTGAGGAAGTTAGCAATATTCCGGGAGTAGATTTAATAATTGGCACCAGTGATAGAAACAAAATAATTGAATATGTGGAGGAAATTACGCAGTGTGGTAAGCAATTGAATACTGTTGAGGGCATAATGAAGAAAAGAGACTTTGAAGAGCTGCATGTTGACAAATACAAGGAACGCACCAGAGCTTATTTGAAGATACAGGAAGGCTGTACCCAGTTTTGCTCCTACTGTATAATTCCGTATGCAAGAGGACCTGTAAGGAGCCGGAATCCTGAAGAAGTACTCAAAGAGGTTAAAAGGCTTTCAGATAACGGTTTTAAAGAAGTTATTTTAACAGGTATACATGTAGCATCCTATGGAAGAGATTTGAGGAATACCTCATTATTGGACATTATTTGCAGAATACATGAAGTTGATGGGATTGAGAGAATAAGACTGAGTTCTATTGAACCTACAACCATTACTAATGATTTTGTGCAAATTGTAAAAAACCTTAATAAACTTTGCCCTCATTACCATATTTCTCTACAAAGTGGATGTGATGAAACCCTAAAAAGAATGAACAGAAAATATGACACATCTGAATATAGAAGTGTAGTTGAAAGACTAAGGGACAATATCAATGATGTTGCTATAACAACAGATGTTATGGTAGGATTTCCAGGGGAATCTGATAACGAATTTGAACAAACTTATGAATTTTTACAGGAAATATGTTTTTCGAAAATGCATGTTTTCAAATTTTCGCCTCGTAAAGGAACACCTGCTTATTCTTTTACGAATCAAGTACCTGGAGATGTGAAGGAAGAAAGAAGCAGAAAGCTAATCGAGCTTTCTGATGAATGTGCCCTGAAATTCCAAAGGCAGTTTGAAGGAAGAACAATGCCCGTGCTTTTTGAGCAGGAAGCAGGTGAAAATAGTATTGAAGGACTGACTCCAAATTATATACGTGTCTTCTGCAGAGGAAGCAACAGCTTAAAGGGAGAGATTAGGGATGTTGTACTTAAAAATACCTATAATGATTTTATGGACGGGGAAATAATTAACCCGTAACAGTAGCCCTTCGTAAATATTTCTACAAAAATTTCAAATGCACCTCCCTGTATTCCTTTTCTCCTTGCATAAATCGCTTTGATATATTAATATTATATATATACTGATAATATTGGTATCGGGTGGTAAAATAACAATACAGCTTTTATATTGGAGCGTGATAATTATGGTTAACAATGAAACAATGATGTTCAATGTAGATAAAGACAATGCTGATGAAACTCATGAGATACTCATGACAATATATCAGGCATTAAAGGAAAGAGGTTATAATCCTATAAACCAGATTGTGGGATATATTCTTTCAGGAGATCCTACTTATATAACAAACCATAAGAATGCAAGAAGTCTTGTCAGAAAACTTGAAAGAGATGAGCTGCTGGAAGAAGTTTTGAAATTTTATCTTGAATCCAATAAGAACAGATAATTTTTTCAAGGGTTTTTATTATAATTTGCACCAATTAAGATCCTGCTTAAGAGGCAGGAGATCTTTTGGTGCTTTGGCTAAACCGGGAATATTGTGTTACCCGGTTTTTGTGTTGGAGGAGTATATGGAATATATAAAATTAGGGAATACAGGAATAGAAGTGTCAAGAATGTGTTTTGGTGCTCTTATTATTGGCCCTTTGCAGGTTAACCTGCCTGTAGACAGGGGTGCGGAAATAATTAAGAGAGGTCTTGAGCTCGGTATTAATTTCATAGATACTGCAGAGCTTTACGGTACTTACCCTCATATAAGGGAGGCTGTAAAAAGGTCGGGAAAAAGGCCTGTTATTGCTACAAAATGCTATGCTTATACAAAAGAAGGGGCTGCTGAAAGTCTTGAAAAAGCAAGAAGAGAATTGGACATGGATGTAATAGATATGTTTCTTCTTCATGAGCAGGAAAGCAGACTGACACTTAAAGGTCATAAAGAAGCTCTCGATTACTTTATATCTGCAAAGGAAAAAGGAATCATTAGGGCTGTTGGTGTATCTACACATAATATAGAAGTAGTTGAAGCATGTTCTGAAATGCCTGAAATAGATGTTATACATCCCCTTGTAAATATTAAAGGTATTGGAATTGGTGACGGTACAATTGATGAAATGCTGAAAGCTGTTAAAAAAGCCTATGGTGCCGGCAAAGGCATATATAGCATGAAACCCCTTGGTGGGGGAAATCTTCTTGGATCTTTTGAGGATTGTATTAAATTTGTGTTGAATATTCCTTATATACATTCAATAGCTATTGGAATGCAATCGGAGGAAGAAGTAGAAATTAATGTTGGTATTTTTGAAAGTCATGAAATACCTGAAGAACTAAAAGCAAGAATAAGGAAAATTAACAAAAAACTTCATATTGATTATTGGTGTGAAGGGTGCGGCAAATGTGTAGAGCGATGTAAACAAGGTGCATTGGAAATTGTTGACTCCAAGGCAAAAGTCAATTATGAAAAATGTGTATTGTGTGGTTATTGTGGAAGTGTCTGCCCGCAATTTGCGATTAAAATATGTTAGCACTTTATTTCCTGAGCAAAGTGAGTTTGTTAATAACATGAAGAAAACATTGGAGGTGAATCCGTGAGAATAATGGGAATAGATTATGGAGATGCCAGAATAGGCATCGCAATCAGTGATCCTTTTGGCTGGACTGCGCAGGGTCTGGATACAATAGATTGGAAAAATGATATTAATTATCCCATAGGAAAGATTATTAATATCATTAAAGAATATGGTATAGAAAAAGTAATAGTGGGATACCCTGTAAATATGAATGGCACGTTAGGTGAAAGGGCACTTAAAACTGAAGAATTTATTAAGCAACTAGTCATAAGGACTGGAAATATTGATATAATAAAATGGGATGAAAGGCTGACAACTGTTGCAGCACATAGAATACTCAGTGAAGCTGGTGTAAAAGCGTCAAAGAGAAAAAAATGTGTTGACCGTATAGCTGCTATTTATATATTACAGGGATATCTGGACAGTCTCCGAAATAATTATTCGAAAAATACCGGTGATACCGAGATGCAGTAAAGTTATAAAAAAATTTACGGAAAATATAGGAAAGCTTTTGATATTATGCTATGCTATAATAAATACCTATTAAAATTAAGGAGGGAATCTAATGCCTGAAGAAAGAGATGATATTGTAGTACTGGTTGATGAAAATGGGGAAGAGGAAGAATTCGAATTCGTTGATACTGTCGAAATGGATGGCAATGAATATGTAATTCTTTCCCCTGTAAGTGAAGATGAAAACGATAATGATGATTTTGATGAAGAAGTAGTTATACTAAAAGTAGACAAAAAAGAAGATGGAGAAGAATCTTTTGTTACTGTAGAAAATGAAGACGAGCTTGATGCCGTGTTCGAAGAGTTTAAAATGAGAATAGAAGATGATTATTACTTCGATTTTGATGAAGAAGACGAAGATGATGAAGATGAAGAAGAAGATGATGATGATGATGATGAATTATAACTTTCATACTTGTATTGATGAATGAAACAAGGGATAAACAATAGAAACTGCTTAAGTTCAATAACAGCCGGGATATAAAATGCCCAGGCTGTTTTTTAATTTTTTTTACTAATTTCTTTGCTATGTAGAGGGATTTCGTGTATTATAGTAGAATAATATATATTTATTCACGTTTTTTATACTGAAATCAGAGTTTATGTAGTAGAAAATTTACGATAGAAAATAATTACGGGGGTTTTTACACAAATGAAAGAATTTTTTACTAGAACAACATCTATACTTCAGAAAAGGAAAATAGCTGTTGCTTCAATTGCAGTTGTTATTTTACTTATTTTTTCTCTTATTGTTGTAATAGTTTCTCATAACAACAGGCAATCAGACGAAAACACTGCTAAACAGCCCGAAGAAAGTGAATCTAATAATTTTCAAGACAATGAACAAGATATGGCCGAAAATAATAACTCAAAAGATGAATCCTTTGCATTCCCCATCAGTGGGGTAAGGCCTTATGCTGTAATGATAGATAATGAGGGAACAAAATGTCTGCCGCAAGGTGGGCTTCACAAGGCTCAGGTTATTTATGAAATAATAGTTGAGGGTGGTGAAACCAGATTTATGCCAGTCTTTTGGGCATCACTCCCTTCTGAGGACAGCAAGGAGAGCAAGGTCACACAGCAGGAAACCCAGGGTACAAAGGAAACAAATGGCACCCAGGAGGCTAAGGACATTCAAAACATTCAAAATGCCAGATTCCCGGAACTTGAATTAATAGGACCGGTAAGGAGCTCAAGGCATTATTTCCTTGACTATGTACTTGAACTTGATGCTATATATGTACATTTTGGATGGAGCCCAAGAGCTATGAGTGATATTCCAAAACTCAAAATAAATAATATAAATGGTGTTGCCAATGGAGGAGAAATATTTTGGGATTTAACAAAAGATAGAAATAATTGGCAGGATTCATATACCTCTATGCAAAAAATTAATGAGTATGTAAAGAAGGTGAAATACAGAACTGAGACTGATAAAAAGTCCGTATTCAGCTATAATAAAGAAGATGTGGAAATTCCTGGCGGCGTTGATGCAAAAAGTGTTTTAATTAAATATAACCAGGCTAATACAAGCCAATACTTATATAATGCAGAAACACGTGAATATAGCCGCCTGAGAAAAGGCAAACCTCATATGGAAAGAGCAACTGAGGAGCAACTAAAGACAAAAAATATAATCATTCAATTCACAAAAAATTACACCATAAAAGGTGATACTGAGGATCGTCAGGAAGTTGAAACCACAGGAAACGGCGAAGGTTGGTATATTACCTGTGGAAAAGCAGTAAAGGTTAAATGGACTAAAAAATCAAGAAATGAAGCAACTGAATATAAATATGAAAGTGGAGAACCGGTTCTTTTAAATCCTGGACAGACATGGGTTCAAATAGTACCTATATATGGAAATGTAGAAATAAAAGGGGAGTTGTAAAAGATGGCCATTCATGATGAAGTAAAAAAAATAGCAGATGATATTTATGCTAAGCTTATTGACATTCGAAGGGGAATTCATAAATTTCCTGAATTGGGTTTGAAAACATATAGAACAGCTGAACTTATTACAGGTCACTTAACCGGGCTGGGAGTGGAAGTTACAAAAGCGGCAGATGGCTCAGGGGTGGTTGGATTAATAAGGGGTAAGGCAGGTTCAAAAACCGTAGCTCTAAGAGCTGATATTGATGCCTTGCCTGTTAATGAAGAGAATTCTTTTGAGTATAGATCCTGTATATCAGGTGCTATGCATGCCTGCGGTCATGATTTTCATACAGCATGCCTATTGGGGGCTTCTGAGATTTTATACCGGTTAAAAGATAAAATAAATGGAAACATAAAGCTCTTATTTCAGCCTGGTGAAGAAGGACTTGATGGAGCACTGGCAATGATTGAGGAAGATGTCCTTGAAAATCCACATGTTAATGCTTGTATTGCAGCACATGTTTGGCCATATGTACCGGTAGGGAAAATTGCTGTTATATATGGACCTTCATTTTCGGCTATTAATAATTTTATAATAACGATTACCGGCAAAGGCGGGCATGGTGCAATGCCTCATGATACCGTAGATCCTATAATAGCAGGATGTAATATAATAAATGCGCTTCAAACAATAAAAAGCCGAAGAATTGATTCCTTCGAACCGGCAACAGTTTCCATATGCAGCTTTAATGCTGGTACAAGTGTAAATATAATTCCTGATACCGCTGTTATAGGTGGGACATTAAGAACTTTTAATCTGGACTTAAGAAAAAAGATTGAAACAATGATTTGTGAAATATCAAAGGGAATTGCAGAACCTATGGGAGCAAAAGTAAGTGTACAGTTTATGAATGAAGCACCTCCGGTCATGAATGACAGGGAAATAACTGAATTATTCATAAATTCAGCATCCAAAATTGCAGGGAAAGAGAATATTATTACAGATATAAGACCTGCAATGGTAAGTGAAGATTTTGCCTTTTTCTCTGAGAAAGTACCTTCTACATATTTCTGGCTTGGGTGCAGAAACGAAGAAAAGGGTATGATACACCCACTTCATAGTTCTAATTTCCAGGGAGATGAAGAGTGTATTAAAATTGGTGCCGCAGCATTTGCCCAATTCGCAATCGATTATCTGGCTATTTGACTATCTTATACACCATTGATTTCCACCGTCAATTATAATACAATTGCATAGTATAAATATGCCATAATTATATTATATATCCATATAAAGCTTAAAGGGGGCGTTGATATTGAAGGAAAAGCGTAAACATGGACTCAAAATATGCTGGAAGCAAGAGGAACAGACTCTTGAATTTGCAGCCCGAGAGTTGGGCAGATATGCAGAAATGATGATGGAAAATAATCTGGATGTTACATATTCTAAAAGTTGCTCCTGTTGTGAACCTGAGAAAGAGGCAATTAGTCTGGGCCTTTTTGAAAATTTTGGCATAACTTCAAAAGAAGTTGAAAATACTGCGTTTGATGACGAAATACATATTGATATTGAAAATGGCAAGGGAATCATTGCAGGAATTAACCCCAGAAGTGTACTTCTTGGAGTCTACCGTTTTCTTACTGAAGCAGGTTGTATGTGGGTAAGGCCCGGAAAAGATGGTGAGTTCATACCTGCAAAAAATATTTTCAATATTTCGGTTAAGCTTCATGAAAGGCCTTCATACAGGCATAGAGGAATATGTATTGAGGGTGCAAACAGCTATGAAAACATAGAGCAGATAATTGATTGGGCTCCAAAAGCCGGCTTTAACGCCTACTTTTTCCAATTCAGAGAAGCCTACACCTTCTTTGAACGCTGGTATTCTCATACAAACAATCCCTTAAAGAAGCCTGAGGAATTTACAGTGGAAATGGCAAGAGAGTTTTTGAAAAGAGCAGAGAAAGAGATTGAAAAGAGGGGAATAATATACCATGCAGTAGGGCATGGGTGGACCTGTGAACCTTTTGGGATACCAGGCTTAAGCTGGGATAAGGCTGATTATATTGTAAAACCCGAAGTTGAGAAATATCTGGCTGAAGTAAATGGGAAACGTGAATTGTGGGGTGGTATACCTCTTAACACAAACTTATGTTATTCAAACACTGAAGTAAGAAATACGATTACAGGTGCAATCGCTGATTATCTTGAAGAAAATACAACTATTGATATTCTCCATTTCTGGCTGGCAGATGGCAGCAATAATCAATGCGAATGCGAAAACTGCAGAAAAAAACTGCCATCAGATTATTATGTGATGATGCTGAATGAACTTGATGAAATACTTGCTGCAAGAGGCATAGATACAAAAATTGTATTTTTAATTTATGTTGACCTGCTATGGGCACCGGAAACGGAAAAAATCAAGAATCCCGACAGATTTATTCTTATGTTTGCCCCTATTACAAGGACTTACAGCATGCCTTTTGAAACCGACGAAGAATTACCTGAGCCTCCAGCCTATAAACGAAATCAGCTGAAATTTGCATCCAGTGTCAAAGAAAATCTCGCTTTCCTTAAATCTTGGGAAAAGGCTTTTAAAGGAGACAGCTTTGACTTTGATTATCATTTTATGTGGGATCATTATGCTGATCCGGGGTATTATAAAATAGCTGAAATATTGTATAAAGATATTAATAACCTAAAAGGAATTGGTCTGAATGGTTATGTAAGCTGCCAAACCCAGAGAGCATTTTTCCCTACGGGTTTGGGAATGTACATAATGGGGAGAACATTATGGGATAGCAGCCTGGATTTTAACGTAATTAGGGATAGCTATTTCCAACGTGCTTTTGGAATAGACTGGGAAAAATGCAGAGATTATATGGTCGATCTTTCTAAGCTTTTTGATCCCCCCTATTTGAGGAAGGAAAAGGAGATAGTCAGTAGTGAAGCAGCTGAAAGATTTTCAGGCATATGTACATTTGTAGATGAATTCAGGAAAGTAATTGACTCAAATGTATCCAGTGAAAATCCATGTCATGCAGCATCCTGGAATTACTTGAAACATCATTCCGATTTATGTTGTATTCTGGCATTAGTTTTAGAAGCAAGAGCACTGGGTAACAATGCAAAAGCGTCTGCTATTTGGAAACTGGCTGAAAAATATGTCCAGGAACATGAAGATAACTTTCAGACTGTTTTGGATGTATATTTATTTGTTTCAACCATTAAGGGTAGACTTGGATTCAGCAAATAAATCATAGAAACCTTCCCAAATTGACAAAAAAGTATTAATATATATAGTATAGTATAAGTTAATATAACATAGACTAAAGGTTTTTGGAGGTACAGCAATGAAAGATTTAAGGAATATGAGTGTAGATGAACTAAATAATATGAAGGAAAAACTGCAAAAAAGATACGATGATTTTAAAAAACAGAACATGAAACTAGATATGTCAAGGGGTAAGCCGGGTGCAGATCAATTGGAGCTTTCCATGGGTTTGTTTGAATATGCAGATCATGAGCATTATAGAGCTTCTGATGGTACAGACTGCAGAAATTACGGCGGACTTGACGGTTTACCTGAAATGAAGAAGATTTTCGCAGATGTACTTGATGTAACTCCCGCTGAAGTTATTGTAGGAGGCAATGCAAGTCTTAATTTAATGTATGATCTAATTTCTCAAGCTATGACTCATGGTGTTGCAGGCAGTGAAGTTCCATGGGGTAAGTTGCCGGCTGTTAAGTTTTTATGTCCAAGTCCTGGCTATGACCGTCATTTCGCAATATGCGAATATTTTAATATCGAAATGATTATTGTCCCAATGAAAAGTGACGGACCTGATATGGATATGGTGGAAAAACTTGCAACTGAAGATGAATATATAAAAGGTATCTGGTGTGTACCCAAATATAGTAACCCGGATGGCATCACATACTCTGATGAAGTAGTTGAACGTTTTGCAAGAATGAAAACAAAAAGCAGTGATTTTCGTATATTCTGGGATAATGCCTATGTTATACACCATCTATATGATCAGCATGATGAATTGAAGAATATTCTTAAAGCATGCAAGGAAGCTGGCAATCCTGACAGAGTATTCATGTTTACCTCAACCTCAAAAATTACCTTCCCGGGTGCAGGTATTTCTGCAATAGCATCAAGTGAAAACAATATAGCAGAAATTAAAAAACGCATGACCAGACAAACTATAGGGCCTGATAAGCTTAACCAACTGAGGCATGTAGCTGTTCTGAAGGATTTAAATAACATAAATGAACATATGAAAAAACATGCTACTATTTTAAGACCGAAATTTGATGTGGTACTTGATAGTCTGGAGAAGGAACTGGGTGAAAAGAATATTGCACAATGGAATAAACCAAGGGGCGGCTATTTTGTGAGCCTTAACGTTATGAACGGATGCGCTAAAAAAGTGGTGGCAAAAGCTGCTGAGGCTGGTGTAAAGCTTACTTCGGCAGGAGCGACTTTCCCATATGGCAAAGATCCAAATGACAGCAATATTAGAATTGCACCTTCATTTCCATCATTATCTGAATTGGAAAAGGCTATAGAATTATTATGCATTTGCGTTCAACTGGTAAGCATTGAAAAAATACTGGAATAGTCTGGAATAGTTTGGAACATATGAAATCGAAAGGCAAATGTAAGCGGCAGAAACCGTTTTCATTTGCCTTCCCATTTGCTGTATTCCTTATTTTAGATTCTGAAGCGCTTTCAAATCAGAATTTTTCCCCATAACAACAAGAATATCTCCTTCATCAAACTTTGCATCTGCGTTAGGTAATACATTCAGATTTTGAATTTTCCTTAAAGCGATAATATTTACCCCAAATTTTGATCTTACAGAAAGATCTCTTATAGTTTTTCCTATCCAGGTAGAGGGGACAGTTATTTCCATTATACTATATTCCGGGAAAAGCTCCATCACATCTATAATATTTCTGTATAATATGCTGTTTGCCGCCCTTATTCCCATATCTTTTTCCGGGAAAACAACTTTGTCCACACCTACTTTATATAATACTTTTGCATGAAGTTCATTTGATGCTTTTGCAAGTACATATTTTGCACCTAATTCTTTTAATAAAACAGTTGTTAATATACTTGATTGAATATCTCCAATTGCTACAATAACAGCATCAAAGTTTTTAATCCCTACAGATTTGAGAAATTCTTCGTTTGATGATTCTGCAACAATAGCATGGGTTACTTCGCTGGAAAACTGCTGTACAATATCTTCATTTTTATCTACAGCCAGGATATCATGACCATGTTTGGAAAGAGTTTTTGCTAAACTTTCGCCAAACCTGCCAAGTCCTAAAACTAGATATGATTTCATATTAACTTTCTTCCTCCTCTATCTATTCATACCTTCATTTATTTATTTACTGATTGGCTAATCAACTAACCAACTTACCAACCCAATACACACCACACACCACACACCACACACCACTCACTATCCACTACCCGCTACCCAATCCCCACTATCCACCATCCACTACACACTACCCACCACTCACTATCTACCATCCACCACCCACTACCTTCCCCTTTATCCTACACTTATTTTGCCTTCGGGATATTTATATGGAAGTATCTTTGAACCCTGACCAAAGGAGATAATCATGGCAGCCGATAAAGGACCTACTCTACCAAGGAACATAGTGAGTATTAACTGCAGCTTGCTTATGACCTTAAGTCCAGGTGTTATACCTGTAGTAAGTCCTACTGTTCCGAAGCCGGAAACAGCTTCAAATAATGCCTCCATTAGAGTACCTTCTTTATTTATCAAAAGTATTATGGTAGTTGCAAATACTAAAGCGGAACTTAATGTAACGATGGCTAAGGACTTCCTAAGAACAGTATCCGGAATTTTTCTACTTAATAGATTAACATCATGTTCCCCCTTAATAAATGACAATGTAGCAAAAATTATAACACTGAAGGTTGTAACTTTTATACCTCCTGCTGTAGAGCCTGAAGCACCACCCACAAACATCAGAAAAATAGTCATCAGCTTTGAGGGTTCTGTCATTTGAGCGATAGGGAGAGAATTATAACCTGCTGTTCTGGGGGTAACTGCATGAAACCATGCATTTAGTATCTTATCTGCCCAAGGCAGGCCTTTTAGAGTCTCGGGGTTATTTGATTCAAAAACAAAAAAAAGGACGGAACCAGAAACTATCAAGATGGTTGTTACAATTAGTACTATTTTAGTGTGAAGCATGAAAGATGAAAACTTTCTATTTTGTACAACATCTTTCCAGACAATAAATCCAAGGCCGCCAATTATTATTAATAACCCGATAGTTATTATAATAACAGGTTCCCGATTGAGTTGTGTCAGGCTTATGAATTCATTTCCCACACTTCCGAATATATCAAACCCTGCATTACAGAATGCCGAAATAGAGTGGAATACACTCTTTGCTATACCAGATTTTAACCCGTATAGCGGTATAAGCCTTGTAGAAAGTACTGCAGCTCCTATAAATTCTATTGCAAAAGTAGCATAAAGGATTTTTTTAAACACCCTGACTATGCCTGTAAGTGTAAATTCGTTCAGAGATTCCTGTATGGCCAGCCTTTCCTTTAACCCTATACGTCTTCCCAAAACAAGAGAAAACATGGTTGCCAATGACATAATGCCCAGGCCTCCGATTTGAATTAATATAATTATAACAGTTTGTCCGAATGCAGACCATGTTGTATTGGTATCTACAACAACCAATCCTGTAACACATACCGCAGAGGTTGCTGTAAATACAGCATCTAGAAAACCGACACTATAACCAGGCTTGGTAGATACTGGAAGGGACAGTAGGATAGCACCTGCTAATATTAAAAAAGCAAAACCAAAAACCAAAGCTTTGGTAGGAGAAAAGTGAGTCAATTTTTCCTCTCCATCCTTCACTGTGTTAAATTTAAAAATGTTCATAAATAAATATTACTACCTCGTTTCCCGGATTGTAATGTATTATTAATAGTATATGCTATTAATAATATTTAAAAAGAAAATCCGAGTATCTATACTTTCAATTTAATTTTACATACCATTTTATAATATATATTTGGAAAAATAAATACATTTAATAAAATATTTTATGGTATAATTATTCTTAAACTGCATTATATATATGAAATGAAACGAAAGGCTCAAATGAAATAAAATTGAATTTAAAGCTTTTATTGTATTTTATTTTAAGTTATGTTACAATAACTCAAAATATATGTCTGCATACAGAGATGAGAAATATTTGACTAAAGATTTTTTAAGAAAGCAATAAAGAAAAGAATATTAATAGAGGTAGTAAATAAAGATTATTAAGAACTATTAACCAAAATCTTTAGAAGAGGTGGATAATAATGGATAAAAAATTTAGAGTTGGGGTTATTGGAGGTACTGGTTTTGTAGGTCAGCGCTTTGTGACTCTTCTGCAAAACCATCCATGGTTTGAAGTTGCCTGCATTGCCGCAAGTGAAAGGTCTGCAGGGAAAACATATGCAGAAGCTGTTGAGGGACGCTGGAAACTTAATATACCTATGCCGGCTGAACTGGGAAATATTACTGTAAAAAATATTAATCAGGTAGAAGAAGTAACCGGAGAAGTTGATTTTGTATTTTGTGCTGTTGATATGAAAAAAGAAGAGATAAAGGCCTTTGAAGAGCTATATGCAAAAACGGAAACACCAGTAGTTTCAAATAATTCTGCAAACAGATGGACTTTTGATGTCCCAATGGTTATACCTGAAATAAATGCTGATCATTTGTCTATAATAGAAAGTCAAAAAAAGAGACTCGGTACTAAAAGAGGCTTTATAGCGGTAAAGCCTAATTGTTCTATACAAAGTTATGTGCCGGCAATACACCCTTTAATGGATTATGGGCCGGAGAAAATAATAGTAAGCACATATCAGGCAATTTCAGGTGCAGGAAAAGTATTCAAGGACTGGCCTGAAATAATGGATAATGTAATACCATATATTGGCGGAGAGGAAGACAAAAGTGAAAATGAACCCTTGAAGATTTGGGGTTCCATAAGCGGAAACGAAATTGTTAAGGCTCAAAAACCTGTAATATCCGCTCAGTGTTATCGTGTTCCCGTATCTGATGGACATATGGCATCAGTATCTGTTTCCTTCAGTAAAAAGCCTTCGGAATCTGATATTTTAGAAGCATGGAAAAGCTATAAGGGGAAACCACAGATTCTTCAACTGCCAAGTGCTCCAAAACAATTTATCACATATTTTGAGGGAAATGATAGACCACAGACCAAACTGGACAGAGATTGTGAAAATGGTATGGGAATTACTGTGGGTAGGCTGAGAAATGATAATATTCTAGATTATAAATTTGCATGTCTGTCCCATAATACTATAAGAGGTGCAGCAGGGGGAGCGGTTTTAATTGCGGAATTGCTTGTAGCGGAAGGATACATTGCAAGGAAGTGAAAAATAGCTCTAATCTTAATATATAGGGGTTTTCTTATATTTTTGCGGTTTAGAAGGGCAACTGGTGTAAACTGAAAATTTGATTTCAATGTTAATGACTGGTATAATATTTATAAATTATGAATACAGCTGCTTATATTATATATAAGCAGCTATACCAGCACATAGTAAAGATTATCTCTTGCAGAGGTAGGGGCACCTATGATACGCCTGGTTCAGGAATGTATGAAACTTGCTCTGGTGTGATCATAATTAATTGGAAGTATATATTGATTTTATTAATGTGAATAAAATATGCACACAATATTATAGGTATATATGAACCAAATAATAACCAAGGAGGCTGAATATTATGCAGGAAATAGCAACAATAAATATTGAAAGCAGGGAAAATACCGGTGGTGGAAGTAGTAGGAGATTAAGAAACAATGGATATATACCGGCAGTATTATATGGGAAAGGAATGCAACCTTTGCCTGTAAAAGTAAAAAAGTCCGAATTAAGGGGGACATTACTAAAGTACGGAAAGAATGCGGTATTTAGTATTAAACTACCCGGCAAAGATGATACTTCAGCAATTATAAAAGAAATACAAAACGATTTTGCTACAGGTGAAATTATGCATGCAGATTTTCACCAAATATCTCTGACAGAAGAAATAAAGGTTGAAGTACCTGTAAAAATATTGGGACGTGAAATTGTTGAAGCAGCTCGAATGGTGGTATTGCAACAGATGGATGAAATATCTGTAAAATGTTTGCCGCAGAATGCGCCGCAACATATTGAAATCGATGTATCAAAAATGTCTCCGGGAGAAAGCATTGCTGCAGGAGATGTAAAGCTTCTGGAAGGAGTTGCTTTGGAGAGCCAACCTGACCAAATAGTAGTTACATTGAATGAAGTAAAAGAAAACAAAGCTGAGGAAGAAAATACTGAAGCTGAGGAAACTGAAACAGCTGCAGCAAACGAATGATCTGTTTGGCGATAACATTATCAACTTGCTAGTAAAAATAATAAAGTTAAAGAAATTCTTCAAAAACCGACAAAGTCTTTATTGTATACCTTGTCGGTTTTTCTATCTTTATTTATTGTAGCAAAATACATAAAAAAAAGTCTATTTATCAAGAAAAAACAGTCAAATGGTAAATTTATTTTGTACATATTGTCCTTTATCAGCAATATATGTTACAATTGACCTTATTAAAATATAAATTTGGAGGAATAAAAAAATATGCCAGCTGAGTTAGACTTGAAAGAAATTATATTCGGAATTTTAGGTGGACTTGCATTATTTATATATGGAATGAACCTCATGAGTGACAGCTTGCAAAAAGCTGCCGGTGAACGGATGAGGCGTATATTGGAAGTTCTAACAGGAAACCCTTTTATAGGAGTATTGGTAGGAGCACTAGTTACAGCGGTTGTACAAAGCAGTGGTGCTACTACTGTTATGGTTATAGGATTTGTCAGCGCAAGGCTTATGACTCTTACGCAGGCAATAGGAGTAATATTGGGAGCTAATATAGGCACAACTATTACAGCTCAAATAGTAGCTTTTAAACTAGGCAGCTATGCATATGTAATAGCTGCATTAGGTTTTGTTATTTACTTTTTATTTAAAAAAAGGACTATAAAATATATAGGACAATCAATATTTGCATTTGGACTTCTGTTTATAGGTCTGAATTTAATGGGAGATGTAATGAAGCCCCTTGCACAAAGCTCGGAATTTGCCAGCATAATGTTAAGGTTAAATAAAAATAGGTTTCTTGGAGTCCTGGTTGGCCTGGTAAGTACAGTATTGGTTCAAAGCAGCAGTGCTGTTATTGCTGTTGTTCAGAATATTGCTGCTCACCCTGCAGTTGATGGGGTACATGCTATGATTAATTTGGAAACAGCCATACCTATTCTTTTTGGCAGTAATATAGGATCTACTGTTACAGCTCTTTTAGCTTCAATTGGAGGTAAAATTAATGCAAAACGTGCAGCCGTAGCCCATTTTATATTTAATATATTTGGAACTCTGGTATTTATATGGTTTATACCGGCTTTTGCGAAACTTGTGAAAGTTATTTCACCTAAAGGTGATGAAGTTTTGATAGTATCAAGACAAATAGCAAATGCTCATACTTCCTTTAATATAGTAAACACTATTATATGGCTTCCTTTTATATGGCTTATGACAAAAATAGTAACTTTTATTGTAAGAGGTGAGGATGACGAAATAGAAAAAAGAGTACTATATCTGGATAATAGAATGCTTAACAACCCTGCTATTGCAATGAATCTTGTCACAAGAGAACTGGCCAGAATGGCGAAGATGGCACAACAGATGATGACAAGTGCACGCCAGGCTTTTGTAATGTCAAATATGGAAGAATCTAAAAAGGTTTTTGAAATTGAAGAAACTATTGACACGTTACAGACAGAAATTGTAAAATATTTGTCAACCATGCTGTCAAGGGCATCACTTACAGAAAGACAATCGATCAGGCTTGCAGGACTAATGCATATTACCAATGATATTGAGCGTATAGGTGACCACTGTGAAAATGTTGCTGAATTTGCCGAATGGAAAGTTAATGAAAACATTCCATTTTCTCAGGAAGCACTGTCAGAAGTTGCAGATGCATTTACAATGGTTAACAATATGGTAGATGATAGCATATATGCTCTACATGATGGTAATATCGAACTGGCAAAAAAAGTTTTGTCAGAGGAAAATGAGGTGGACAACCTTGAGGAACGCTTACGTGACAGGCATTTGAAGCGGCTTAATTCAGGACTTTGTGATCCTCAGGCAGCAGTAATCTTTATTGAACTAATTCATAATCTTGAAAGAATTGCCGACCACTGTAATAACGTAGCTGAGGCAGTTTTAAGTGAATACAATATAAAGCCTGAAACCATATAGCGATATAAATAGTAAACAATGTAAACCAATCAGTATGGCTTTAAGTCATGCTGATTTTCATCATAATATTCTTAAATAGATAGTATAATATATATAATATATATATATTAACTCCTAAACTCATTTTATTACATAATGTATTTTCAGAGAGGTATAAAAAAGGTTCTAATTTACCTGGCCATATAAAGGAGCGCATAATATATGGGAGACAACAGATACAAAAAGATAAATCAAGTCCTATGGATTGTTTTGCTATTAAATATATTTGTAGCTTTGATTAAAATTATTACAGGGTACATTATAAAAAGCGGCAGTTTAACCGCTGATGGATTTCATTCGATGACAGATAGTAGTTCTAATGTAATTGGACTTTTTGGCATAAAACTTGCCTCGAAACCTGTAGATGAAGATCACCCGTACGGACATAAAAAGTTTGAAACCATGGCAGGTTTATTTATTGCTGTTTTTTTACTTATACTTGCAGGCAAGGTTATCCCGGATGCAGCAAGAAACCTTACACACCCTGCAGCACCTCAAGTTACCGTTGAGAGTATAATAGCCCTTGTAATTACTTTAGCAATTAATATACTGGTTTCAAAATATGAATTCAAGCAAGGATTGATATTGGAGAGCGATATTTTGATTTCTGATTCAAAGCATACAAAAAGTGACATTTTTATATCAATAGGAGTCATAATGACTTTAATAGGTATAAAACTGGGGCTGCCTCCGATTATTGATCCTATCATTTCATTAGTGGTTGCAGGATTTATTCTTTATGCATCTTACGAAATTATTAATTCTACCGGAAAAATTCTCCTTGATAAAGTAGCTATCGATGAAGAAAAGATAAGAGACATTGTTATGGAGTTTAAGGAAGTTAAGGGCTGTCATAAAATAAGAAGCAGAGGTAGAAATGACGACATTTATATAGATCTGCATATTCTTATTGACCCTGGAATGAGCGTAGAGGAATCCCATACTCTAACTCATGGTATTGAGATGAAAATGAGGGAAGAATTTAATAAAAATGTGCAGGTTATAGTTCATATTGAACCTTATTATGAGTTTCATTAATTTGTTCTGATAATTTGGGAGCATTTTTTATATTTTGCATCAAAAGAAGAAAATATGCCCCGTTGACTTTGCCAATTAATTATATCCTGAATTCTGCACACAAAAAATGGAAAAACGCCTTTGCAAAGCACTAAT
>DAOSDD010000009.1:0-36115 GCA_035362115.1 Clostridiales bacterium
AGTTCTTGCCGTCTTTCAATAATCTTAGTTATTATATCAGACATAATGTCAATTTCCCTTTTCTCTTCTTCACTTAGAGATGTCATTGAAGCTTTAACATCCTGCCACTTAACAAACTTATCCATTACTATTCCTCCTTCTCCACTCTGTGATCTCATATAACGCCTTTTCTATCTCTCTTTTTGGAGTTTTATTTGTTTTCTTCGTGAAATGGTGTAACAATACTATTTTATTTTCATACCACATAAAAAATAATATTCTATTTTCACCCGGTCTAAGTTCCCATAGTACATCTTGTATATGTTTTACAAAAGGTTCTCCTGCTCTAGTACCTAAATTTTCAAGAACGTTTATATAAAACCGTATTTGCTTTAATATTATACGTTCATTCTTACTTGTAGCTGCTTTTTCATTAAGTTTTTCAATAAATTCTAAAAGCTCACTGTCCCCTTTACTATCCTGATAAAAAATTACTTCATACACCTATTAATTTCTCCTTCATTTGATGATTTATTTATCATCAATGTTATATTAATGATAACATATTTATCATATTTCTTCAAGAGTCCAAATGTGAACTATACACTACCTACACTCTCACTTTGCGAGCAGGGAAATTAAGAGGCGGGCGAATTCTTTCCGAAAAGGTTAAAATTATCTATGGGTGTTTTATCCTTAAAATATATAGTTTTAATATACTAACTATCACCACAGTTTTAAATGATTTACAGCTATATCTACAAGATTTTCTGTTTTGTAATCTTTATTAATTGGGTTTTCCATTAACGTTTTAATTCTGTCACAAATTATTTCCATTTCACCATCTATTAAATTGCAAGGATCAAGATAAAAATATCCCATATCAACATGATGAGACCTAACCCTTATAGATGGTTCTCCCTCAGCTAGAAGAACACTCAGTTCAAATGCAGTTAATGGACTTATTTTCGGGTCAACAACCACCTTTAATCTTGTAATTGGATTATTAGTTTGATCAGGGGAATATTCACATTTAAGTCGTTTTATATTATTTAAAAAATTATAAGCAAATTGTATTCTCTTATCCTCTGATGCCCTTATAGCTTCTGTATCACGCTCATTCCACTGTTCCAATGCCTCTATTATGCCTATGATACTTTCTTTTCCAATCTTCATGCCTCTTCCAATACCTCTTTCTTGAGCATAGCAAGCTCTTACCATCTCCTTTTTGCCCGCTATTATACCTGAGGTAGGTCCGCCTAAAAATTTATGCCCGCTGTAAATCACAATATCTGCTCCTGCCTCGGAAAACCCGCGAAGGTCATATTCGGATGCAGCATCAACTATTACTGGTATGCCTTTTTTCTTTGAAATTCTAATGAACTCCTTCAATTTAATTAACCTGCTCTGAACAGTATGATGAGATACAACAAATAATGCTGCTGCTGTATTTTCATTAATTGCTCCGATAAGATGGTAACTGCCACATGATGTTGCCTCTCCTATTTCAATACACTTTGCTCCTGATATACTAATCATCTGAGCTATACTTGACCCAAAATTAATTGAGTGACCCTTCTGTATAACTACTTCATTCTTTAAACCTTGTGTATCAGGTAATTTACTGATTCTATAGAAGTCCGTTCCTGTCATGCAAGCTGCCGTTGCAATAGTAATAGCTGCAGCTGCACTAGCAGTAAGACATCCGTATTCAGCTCCTGTCAAACGGGAAATGATTTCACATGCAACCTTTTGCAGATCTTTCATATCAATAAATTCTGGTAAAATTTGCGCCATCGCATCAGATATTCTTTTACTCACTCTAGATGCACCCAGAGCAGTCATTGTACCTGAGGCATTTATAATTCTTTTAAGATTATATTTCTCAAATATATCCATTTACTTACACCTCGAAAACTTATTAAAAGACGATTATCAAATAGCTACCATATCATTGCCTAAGGACATTTTCTACACTTTTTATTTTTTACATATTTACCTTTCACTTTATTTCTTACTTATTTTTCAATTAGGCATTATTACTCATTTCAACTTTTGCCATAGCTATTGCTCTTCCCACTATAATATCTTCTGTCTCATGAGCAAATGGTCCTGCAAGTTTTGCTGAAATAAATGATGTGCTTTCATAACCACCCTCATATAAAATTTTTCTTGTTGGTATGTAGCATTCACTACTATTTGAATATCCAAGCACAATAGCATCTTCATTACTTAGTATTCTTTTTATGCTTTTTCCAATATTACTGACAACTTCACCCTCAAGCGCAATAATATATGTTCTTCCGCCAAGTATTAGTATTGAAATATAATAAGGAAGGTAGTTTCTGATTTTACCTTTTTTTATATCCAAAAGAACTTTTTTGGCTGATTCCCTAATATATATCGGTTCTTTAGGGTCGTTTGTAATAGATTCCCATTTTGGGATATCCCATATTTCCGTATATAACTTAACCTCACTATATCCTGTTTGAATATAACTGCCAACTTTTTTCCAGCTGGAGCAATCTTCGTTTTTTTCTTCGAAATTTTCGTGAAGTTTTATATTATTTTCTATAGTTCGTTTTTCACTATGATTATCAATTAACCTTTGAATTTCCTTTGCCAGGGATATGCCCGCCTTTTCCAACTCATCAAAATTACAACTTTTAAATCGGTCTTTATCCGCTGCTATATAAGGATTTATATCAGCACCGCAACCTTGAAGAAATATCGGAGTCATTCCAGTATTGCACTTTTCAAGGTATTTACGAACAACCCCGGGATAATCTGCCGATATCAAGTAATTGCCAGATCCAAGAATAACCGGATGGCAAGCATAATTGTATATAAGCCCTATTATGTTATCGTTTATATCTACGAACTTTATAAGGTATAAATCAGTATCTATACAATTATCATCATAGTTTGGCTTCATTAATATACCTTCTGGAGACGGATACCTTCTATTTATACCAAATTTAAACTTGCTTTTACATATGTAGGCACCACATTCAATAAGATTTTGAAACCCTTTATCTAGCATATTCATAATCTTGGTCTTAATTATATTGAAATATCTTATATCTTCAGCATAATCTATATCTTTCCCATTTATATCCCATAAAAACTTATCCATGCTTATACTATATGGTCGCACCGATCTGCTCACTTCATCTTCTCCTGTTACTCTCACCACTGAATGAGTATGGGAATAGTTTATTATAATCTCGTCCTGTTTTAGTCCATACTTTTCATTTATAGACTTTTTTATACCATAAGCAAAGCTTCTATCTCCATAGAGCAAATCTAATGCTATTATAACCACTGTTTTGTTTTCTTTAATAATTAAAACTGTGGCATATGGATCATCATATATACC
Organism: Clostridiales bacterium; assembly: GCA_035362115.1. GTDB lineage: Bacteria > Bacillota > Clostridia > Acetivibrionales > DUMC01 > DUMC01. Next base: position 3,359 of record DAOSDD010000009.1, read on the forward strand.
TTCACTCTTATGTTTCCTTGCTGCAAATCCACTTTGAAGCACAGGAATATCTGGTGTTATTTTTTCTTTTGATATGAAAAATTTCATTATTCTATACCTCCAATATTAGGTTAATTGTCACTATTACCTTCAGCACTAACTTGATTGTCTCAATTTAACATATCATTAATACTTATTGGCCTTTTCCATTTATTTCATAAGTTCATATTATCCTTTAACACTACCTGCCAGAATACCTTTAACAAAGTATTTCTGAACAAAAGGGTATATTGAGACTATAGGGAGAGCAACAAGGATAATTGATGCCATCTGATAATTTTTAGGCGGAATTATATCAGCATCTACCATTTGGGGTGCATTCTTAGTATTCTCTAAAAATTTACCAAAAACAACATTTCTTAGATAATATTGCAGTGTCCACATGTTTTCTTTTGTGCTGTATAATAGGACGGGAAACCACATATTCCATCGTCCAAGGGCAATGAACATGCTAACTGCAGCGATTGTTGGTGTTATTACAGGCAATATTATATTAAACAATACTCTAAATTCATTAGCTCCATCTATATATCCTGAATCAATGAGATCTTGAGGTACTGTTTCCAATTGGCTTCTGACTACTATAACATAAAATACGTTTACAAGTGATGGTAATATGTACGCAAGATATGAATTATTAAGATTCAAATAATTTGATATTACCAGATATGTTGGAATAAGCCCTCCTGAAAAATACATTGTAATTACAAAAAAATAAGTTACAAGTTTTTTCCCAAAGAAAAACTCCTTGGATAATGCATATGCTATCATAGTGATAACAATAATCGATAAAAATGTTCCAACAATAGTTAAACATACTGTATTAATAAATGAACGCTTAAAAACCGGATTGGATAATATTTTCTGGTATGCAGCAAAATTGAAACCCTTCGGCCATATCCCGACCTGTAAAGATGCAACTGCAATCCTATCACTTACTGATACACTGAATATATGCAACAATGGAAAAATTACAACACATATGACAAAAATCATAACAAATATATTAATTACACAAAATATCTTTTCACCCAAGCTTCTTTTCATCATTTTCATGTCTCTCCTTCACTCACCATAACGCCCACCCGGCAAAAGCTTTTGCCAAACGGTTTGTTAAGTATACAAGTATAAAGTTTACAAAGGACTGAGTAAATCCAATAGCTGCAGTAAGAGAATAACGTGCTTGTTCAATACCTATCCGATATGTGTACGTACTTATTACATCACCAACTTCGTAAACAAGAGGATTATATAACAAAAATATCCTTTCAAATCCTATTGTTACTAAAGAACCTACTTGTAGTACCAATAGCACTATAGTTATATTTTTTATTCCTGGTAAAGTTATGTGCCATGTTTGTCTTAGTTTTCCAGCCCCATCTATCCTGGATGCTTCATACAACTGTAGATCAATAGAAGAAAGAGCTGCCATGTAGTATACTGCATTCATCCCAAACTCTTTCCATATGGATGAAATAATAATTATAGGTCTAAAATATTTGGGCATGGCAAGAAAGTGAATTGGCTGTATCCCAAAAACATTTTTTAAAAACTGATTAACAATACCTGTACTCGGTGAAAGTATTGAAGTAACAATGCTTGCTGCCACAACCCAGGATATGAAGTGAGGCAAATAACTTATTGTCTGAACTGTTTTTTTAAATCTATTAGACCAGAGTTCGTTTAAAAATAGAGCAAATAAAATAGGTACTGGGAAACCAAAAATAATCTGCATTATATTTATTTCAAGTGTATTTTTCATAACAAGCCAAAAGTTTTCATCCGTAAGAAAATATGCGAAATTTCTAAATCCTACCCATTTACTTGCTATAACCCCTTTAAACGGTACAAAATCCTGAAAAGCTATTACAATTCCAAAGAGGGGTAAATAGTGAAATATAATGAGTAAAATTACTCCTGGAAGTAAAAGACCGTAAATTGGCAAATCTCTACTCATCTTAAAACCTCGGCTTTTATTTATATTTGTCGTCAATTTGCTTGTGTTTTGTACCAATATTGTCACCTCCTGCCCTTCTGCTATTAGTCAAACCATTAAAAAGCTATAAACAGTTCTTATATAACCGAAGGCGTTACTTCTAAGGCCCCGGTTATATAAGAACAAATTATATTTTAGTTACATTATTATAATTGCGTAATTTATTATTGCCCTGCTCGTTTCTTTGCTGCAGGTAGTTTTTGATTATATTCATCAGTAATAAATTGATATTTTTTAAGAAAGTTTGATGCCTGTACATCAAATTCTTCAAAGGTTAGCTCACCTAAGATTACCTTTACTGCGATTGTTCTTGCTTCATTACGAGCTTCAGTTCTTCTTGTTGTAGTATCAGGTTCAAGTATTATAAATTTCATGGGATTCATTAGCACTGAATTGGCATCTGCATATACCTTATCAAACTGCTCCCAGTAAATTCTTTCATACTCTCTTTTACCTTCATCATCAAATTTAGTATTTGCAATACTTGTTTTTAGTTGTACTTCAACTTTTTCCTTTGTATTATAGCCAAATAACATATTGTAAATGAAACGCCAATTTGTTTCATTACTTTTTTGAAAGTTAAGAACTTTCTTGCCGTCTACGATATTAAACTCAATACCTTCACGTCCCCATACCGAGAGTTCGAAACCTTTATCCGACAATAATGCTTCTATAAACCTTATTGAAGCATCTTTTTGCTTGCTTGTCGAAGCTATTCCCATGCAGTGAGTTCCCAAAGGAAGTGGACCTTCATATACACTTCTAGGATCAATCCTTGGGTCATCTATTTTAGCCCACTGAGCTGGAACAAATATTGCTTCTGTTATGTTGTTTTCTGTATAACGGTTTACCCAACCACCTATTGAAGCAAGGTTTTGGGGGTTTACTAATACTTTATTGTTAAGTCTTTTATCCTGATAATCCTGTTCTTTAGTCGTTACAAATTCTTTATCCATCAATCCTTCTTCTAGCATTAGTCTATACGTTTTTATTGCCTCTTTGTATAAAGGATTTTCAAAGGTGTGAATGATCTTATCTTTATAGTATTGCCAACTATATCCATCCCCAGCACAACCGTATGACTTAAATACAAACTCGCACCAAAAAAGTGTATCCTTGCTGGCATATGGTATGGAATCTGGGTATTTTGATTTAAGTTTTCTCATCGCTTCCAGCCATTCATCCATAGTTACAGGAATTTCTGAATATCCTATATCTTTAAGGAGATCATACCGTATGGCGATGCCATCATTTACATCACCGTCAACAGGTAATGAAATCAGGAAATAAATATTACCATCATCCGCTTTTAATTGATCAATATATGGCAAATAGCGTTCTGTTATAATGGCAGATTTTTTTATTATATCAGACAATTCTACATATGCACCATTCTTTCCATCATTAATCATTGTATTTTTTGATGCAAGATGTACGACATCACAAATATTGCCTGATGACATCATTAAGTTATACTTAGTAATAGTATCTGACGATGGTGGAACAATAACCTCAGTTATTTCTACATTAGCTATTTTAGCTATCTCATCAAGAATAACATTACTCTGAAAGTTAAAATTATCTGGAGTAGCTATACCGGCAGTAACATAAAATACTCTTATTTTATCTGGTTGTTTTACTGCATTTCCTGATGTATCCGTAGTAGATGACGAACTAGAAGCTCCATCTTGTTCTGATGATTTATTACTTGATATGTCTGCTTTTGAACAGGCTGAGAACAACATTAAAACTACAGATATTAGCACTAGAAGTGCTGCAATTTTTCTTTTCATGATAGATAATACCTCCTATTATTCTCTAATTTGTCAAGTTATTAAGCAACACATTTAATTAAGTTATTCAAGCACAAGCATTAAAAAGTTAAGTTACAGTAGTTGAATAGAGTTTAAGTAGCAATTTTACAGTAATAAAAACTTGATATGAGATATGCGCACATCTTCTTATGCAACTAATTATATTCTGATATAGAACTTAAAACAATGTTAATTTATTCTGAAGTAAATATTGTTATTTATTAGTGTAATACCTATAGTTTCAAGCTATACATTGCATATTTTATGGATAACAATTTTTCCGCATACAATGATTTTAGATAATTTCATACATAATCCATATACATTATGATATAATTTTATTGATTCTTATCATGACATCAGTATAAAATTTTTGATATTATCTTATTCTATATCACGTCATAACATTAAATAAGGGGGTTGTAGTATTGAACTATATAAAAAGAATACCAATTAAAAGAAATTTTTCAACTTTTTTGCCTTCGCTTCTTGTTTCTTTTATATCAATAATAATACTTTGCGCTCTTATTATGGGAATTCCATTATCTCAGACAATGACAAGTTTTATAACTAACCAAACAATATCTTCAAATAATAAATTGTTGACTCAATATAAAACCAGTATAGATTTAGTCCTAGTTGAAACAGTTGAGGATGTTTCATTAAAATTAATGCATGATCTTAATAATAACTTTTATCTTAACTGCTATTTTAATAACCCTTTAGCAGGAAATCTCGCCAATATCTATGATATAAGTAAGTATTTGGATAACATGAGTATTTTAAACCCTTTAATTTTTTCTTTATCAATATATTATTCTAATAATAATCTTTTGGTATCTAATGATTGTATCCGTCACACCCTATATAAAACGTTAGAATCTCAAAAATACCTTAACCATTATTATAATATTGTTCAGCAAGCAGCTGAAATTAGTCTAAATAATGAAGAATATGTATCACTTATTTTTGATTATGGGAAAAACTTAAACTTCAAGTCTTCTAATGTTCAAGAAAAAAAGATTCCAGAAACAGTAATACATGCTGTCAGAATAACTAATGGATATAATAATATTAGAGGAGCTGTTATTGTTACGGTAAGTGGAGATATATTTAAAAACTTTATAAGTAAATATGCTCCTGAAGACTTAGGTAGTATTTATATATTTAGCAAAGATGGTATTATTATTTCACATACAGATAGTACATACATAGGTCATAATATATCAGAATTTCAATATTATAACACCTTATTACAAGTAAATAATGAATCTGGGTATTTTATATCAAATGTTGAAGGAATCCCTGTAGTAATATCATATCAAACTTCATCATATAATAACTGGACATATGTCTCAGTAGCGCCTATGGATAATATTTCTTCTTTAACAAATTATATACTAAGGACAATAATATTAATAGCATTACTTGCAATGTCAGTAGGAATAATAATATCTGTTGCTAAAGCCAAAAAACTTGCTAAACCTATATTATCTATTGCCGATTACTGCTTAAAAAGTCCATATTCCTTTAGTCAAGAAAAGAATAATAATGAGTACTCTCTAATAAGCGGAACCTTAAATAATATGGAGAATATAATGAAGGAAAAGGAAGAGGAATTCAAACAAGTATTACCTATGTTAAAAATGAATTTCCTCAGTGCCTTGTTCTCTGACAACCCACCTGAGATGCTAGAAATAAAATCAAGAATGAAAATGCTTGGTATAAGTTTCCAATATAAGTTCTTTTGTGCTGCTGTGATAACATTTGATAAGCTCAGGAATTCTGAAAAGGTAATTACATACGAGTATGAAAAACTCCTTATACAATCACAACTTGAAAACATATTCACTACTGATTCTTCACTATGTCTATTTTATGAAAAAGATAATACTATGGCAGTTTTATTTAATTTTGATTTTGAAGATAAAGTATTATATGAACTTGGTGAAAAATTTCTGAAGCAAACTCTTAAACAAGCATATGATAATATGTCAATAACTAAATGCATATCTTTTGGTAAAATTGATACAAATATAAGGAATATGTGTACTTCTTTTAAGCTCGCACTCAATGGACTTAATTATAATTATGTTTTCCCTGAGAAAAAGATCTTCACTTTTGCACGTATTATGTTTTGGGAAGAAAAACATTCTTTTTCAGCAAGATTATTATTAAATAATTTCGATAACTCTCTCAAGTGCCTTGATAAAGGAAAATGTAAATCTGATCTGCAAAAACTTGTAGAAACCTTGAGAAATGGGAATTACAGCTATCAGCAAATATACAACACATTAATAAATTGTATTTCAATAGTTGAAGATTTTATATGCGCACAAATTGGCGAAGCAATAGATCTTGATCAAGGTTTTAGGAATACAGCAAATATTCTTGAGTTTGAAAGCTGGATGAAAGGAATAATTGATGCGACAATTGATGATTTAGCTAATATTGAATGTAGTAGCACTAATTTAGTAAAAAAAGCTCAAGCTTTTATAGAACAAAATATCCAGAATACACAATTATCTTTGGAGTATATTGCTAATGAATTAGGTGTAAGCGCTAAACACCTAAGTAAAATTTTCAAAGATAAAACCGGAATTAATTATATAGATTATCTTACAAATCTTAAGCTAAGCCATTGTCGCAACTTATTAATTAACACAAATTTAAAAGTGGAGGAAATATCAGATATTATGGGATATTCCACGTCCCAGTATTTTATTAGTAGATTTAAAATGATGTTTGGGTGCACTCCAAAAAAATATAGGGAAAAGTATTCTAGATAGTGGCATTGAATAGTACATACGTTATTTATCAATTTTTCGAATATGTATCCCATACTACACAATTACTTCCATTGCCATGTTTAGTACTAAGAAACTATAGTATTACTACTTCACAAAACATGTATAAAGAAATTTATGTGTGTTTTCACTGAATTCATATGAAAGCCATAATGAAGTTGTATGTCTACATCCAAGCTTTACCAATTTCCTCATTGGCTCACAAGAGGAAATTGGTTTTTTATTGGTATATTCTGGAAGTTACTATTTTATCAATGTCCAATCAAACTAAAGTTTATTTGGACACTTCGAAAATCCGGGGAAATGTCTAAATAAATAAGATAAATAAGTTTTTTTAGACACAAAAGTGTCTAACCCCATTTGATATGCTTTTTTAGACACTTTATAATGAAAATATAAATTAAAAAATAAAGGGGAATTTAATATGTCAATATATGGTTACATAAGAATTAGCACTAATAAACAAAAAACAGATAGACAATGGGAAGCATTAAAAAGTTATGAGAAGGAAAATAAAATACAATTTGATGCAATATTTGAAGATAAACAATCTGGAAAAGACTTTAATAGATCTCAATATAAAGCTTTAAAAAATAGCATAAAAAAAGGTGACGTTTTAGTTGTAAAAGAATTGGATAGGTTTGGTAGAAATTATGAGGAGATAAAACAAGAATTAGCTTACTTCCAAAGTATGGGTATAAAGGTAATAATATTAGACCTTCCTGTTTTAAACGTTGAAGATGAAACTCTTTCTTCCTTATTAAATAATCTTATTATTGAATTACTCTCATACATAGCTCAGAAGGAACGCGAAAAGATACAAGATAGAGTCAAGGAAGGGTTACAGGTTGCCAGGAACAAAGGTGTAAAACTTGGAAGACCTGAAAGAAAGCTTCCTGATAATTTTGAAAAGTATTATAAAAGATGGAAGGCTGATGAAATCACAGCAGTTGAGTTTGCTAAACTTATAGGTGTTAGTAGAGCTACTATATATAATTATATTAATGAATATGAATGCAAGTCAAAGGAGTAAAGGTTTGCGATATCTTACTCTTAATTCTCTGTAACTATTATTAATACTGCACTCATTGAAAAAGAAGAAGCCTTTGATGGGTTTTATAGGGTTTGCACAAACCTCTAGGATGATGTTTCCGAAATTATCAAGAATTATCAATGTAAATAATAAAAGATGGGAAATAGAAGAATGTCTTATAATCATGAAAAGTGAGTTCAAATCAAGACCTGTATATTTGAGTAATTATGATAGAATAGAAGCACATTTTATTACATGCTTTATATCACTAATTATATATAGACTGTTGGAAAGAAACTTGATGAGAAATTTACATGCTCTGAAGTTATAGATGAATTGAGAGAAATGAACTTCAAAAAATTAACGGTGAAGGTTACGAACCACTATATACAAGAACAGATTTTACAGATGCTTTGCTTGAAGATTTTGGCTTTCATACTGATTACCAGATCGCCACTTCAAAACAAATGAAAAAAATTTTAAAGCCACAAAAAGGCAATGACATTGTGTACTTTTTTATAAATGTTAAGAGCTTTAATTATCTGTTATAATAGAATTCATAAAAGTTCCTCTTTTCATTGGTATTATTGGATTTTACCTATTTCTGTTATATCAGGGGAACTGGGACTTTTCAAAATTTTAGACAGAGGGGATGCATCTAAAGTTTTTGAAGAAATATATACCAGGGGCTATCGTTACGGTACTTAGAGCTTTTAAATTCAGCTACGGGCAGAATCAAACTCGCTTAATAATATGAATGAAAGATTTATAGTTATTTGCTCAAATACTAATTTTGCTCTTCCGACTCTCAGATTAAAAGGCTCTACAGTACCTTCACTAATGCTTCTTCCAATAATTTCTTCAAAAATAAAATATTCACCCTGATATGTATATTAATGTTTAGCCCCACATTATAAATGGGAAAGTTGAGTAATTTTAATAAAAAATTAATGTAAAAATAATAAGGACGGAGGTGCTAGTATGCAAGGCAATTGCAAGAATATAGAGTTAAGCGATAGGGATTGGAACTACATAATACTTAGACCAGGAAGGTTATTATGCCTGAAATGTTTGAGTGGGGGTGGATGTCTTCCTTTTATGGAAAAGGAGAAGCTTAAGGGAAAACTTGATGCGATAAAGGATGATCCACAGATCCATATTAGGCTGGAGACTTCCTTTGATGAAATTGGTGCTAGAACTACAAGATTTTTTCAGCAAAGTGTTGCCGAGCGCAAGAGGGATCTTGATGTATTGCAAAAGCTTGGACTTTCGCCTGGAGATGTAAGGATTGCCCGTGATCTTTATGTTCTGATCGGGGAAAGGATTAAAGATGTCTATGACATTTGTGGGTATGGGGGAAGTAATAGCGAAAAGTGGCCAGCCTGCCCTTTAGCCCATGAGGAATATTTTTCAAAAGGTACTGAGGGGATGAACAAACTAAAAGATAAGGATAAAATGAGCTCCTGGAAGAAGATATCTTGTGATGAAATTGAACAGGCAAATAGAATTGTTATTAGAGCTCATCATTTGCTATGCCTTTTTTGCTATATTGCAAGGGACGATTTCGGAGGTGAATATGTGCCACTTGCTGAAGACAATCTTTATGAGGTTTGGATTAAGATGAGGGAGAATCTAGATATACCTGTAACAGTAATTGAAGGTCCTGGAGATTGCATGATTTGCCCACCATGTCATGGGTTTGATAATGAGAGAAAAATTTGTTTTGTTGCATGCCATTTAAGAGATCGCAAAAAAGATACTGATACACTGCAAAAACTTGATTTATTGCCTGGCGAGACCATACCTGCTAATGAAGTTATAAAGCGTGTTTATGAGAAAATTCCCGATAATTCATGGATATGTGCGTATGAATATGAGTCCGCTCCACAATGGAGAAGTTGCGGTGGTCATGAAAGGTATAAAATAGGCCTGGAGAGGGGGTTTTTTGTTTCTAAAGAATAACTTAAACTTTAGGAAACGCAGCGGGAATCCTCCTCATTTGAATGAAGCAGATGGAAGCTGTGGTTTCGATACGAAACTTTACATCACTTCTATAAAATGCATTGCCTGAAAACAAATGTTCTGATACAATATAATCAGAGGTCAAAAGTCGTACCTTGATAACTGAATATATGGGGTTGCAGCAAGTAATCCTTTGCTGCGTAAAATATTCAAGGTAATGAGCCCAAAGTACCTGTGTAGAGTAGGATAACACCTACCCAGCAGTAGTGGTGTTGGACACGCCGTAGGTGTACCTGTTTTCAGGGAACCAGAAGCTCGTCATTTTAATGACCATGTAGTTCACAACAAGTTTACATGATTTGTTTATTGACTCATGTAATATTTTGTCGAGATATATGAAAAATATTAATGGAGATTCATCTTGGAGAGAATGATTGGGTGAGGATAGAAAACGAACAGGAGATTTCGCTTGTTACATTGCGGCTATCCTAGCTATAAAGTCAAGGTGAAATTACATGGATAAACGTGGTTTAAGTACCCAGGCCTCAACCTGGACATACCTTGTTGACGACCAATTAGAACAATTCGGAATAAACATAGCCTGTCTTAACTCTATTTATGCCACTGCCAATCTACCCTTATGGCTATTATGAGCTTTGTATAACCTGTTCATAGGCAAAAGGCGAGAAAGCAAGCTGTGATCTGTCTTCTCATTTGATATAAAATGAGAATCTATGATTTAGCGCATATTTGAATTTAGTATATGCCAATCCAGGTTTTGTGATTGTATTTCAGAATTTTTGCTTAAACATGCATTGCGATATTGGGAAGGTGTCCTATGTTTATACTTTTTATATGTAGTAGCAAAATGCTGGCTGGAGGAAAACCCCATCTCAAATGCAATATCAGTTATCGATAGATTAGTGTTGCTTAAAAGCTCTTCAGCCCGATTTATCCTGGCTCTCATAACGTAATCAGAAGGAGACAGACCTTTGTGCAAGGTAAATAAATATTTTAATTTTCTGGGTGATATCGATTTTGAGTATGCAAATTTTTCAAAGTCAATTATTTCGTTTGGATTTTTATCAATATACGTAGCAAGTTCATTAATATAGTTTGGTATTTTGTTATGTTCTGCAATACAACTTGCGTAGATCCTGTTAAATAAGATTAATATTGATGCCTTGTAGAAAGCTGAATGTAAGCCATAATCTTGCATATTAAAATTAATAATATCATCGAAAAGTGTTTTCAAGCCATTCCTAATAGAAAAAATACGCTGCTTACCTTGCAAAATCATTTTTAACTTTTGAGTATCACATTCAGTCATGCCAAGAAAGGATAAATCTTTAGGTGAAATGTGAAAAACAATATTGTAGTAGACCTTTCTCTCGGAAATGTATTTCCCGCTGCCATGAAGCTCTCCAGGTCGCACAATCAGGATTTGTCCACCTGAAATTTTATATTCTTCGCCATTAATTTTATATTTTTGTTCACCTGTATAATGATATATTATTTCAAAACAATAATTGTGAGTATGGTATTCTATGGATTTTTCGGATTCTTGAATTACGGTTCTTCCTACTTTAGCAATTTCGTCCAAGTTTATATTCTCAAAAGTTATTATTTTAACCTCGTTATGAGACAAATAGCTTCACCTACTTTTTAGGATAATTAGATGACACTGTAATATTAGTATAAAACTAAAATAATGTCAATAACAATGACTTTGCTTTATTCTACTAATGCTTCTTTCCAATATTTTCTTCACTCTATTTAAATGTACTCTTTTAGTAGCAGTTAAAAACAATGTCAATAAAATTGCATTACTGATTTTTGAACGTATAATTTAATAATCAAAGATATAATGAAAATATGCTACTATATATAACGCAAAAAATGAACTATATTATTAAGATTTTGTGCACTTATGTTATCTTAACGACTCAATGAATAATATAAAAATACAATTTACTTCTTGTTGAATCATTTTTGCGTTATATTTAATAATTATATAAAGAAATTAACATTTTTTAACAAAGGGGGTAAATAACTATGGAAAAGATGATTCCCACTTGGTATTATCAACAATTTGATGCAGATTATAGTTCGGAGTTTCCCGGTGAAGGGTATGGAGGCTGGAAAAATACTAGTTTGCCAATAAATCCTGACAAAACAGCTATCGTACTAATGCATGCGTGGGATACTGGCACAATTGAACAATATCCAGGTTGGTTTCGTGCTGTAGAATATATACCACGTGCCACACATATTTGTGATAATTTGCTGCCTCACTTTCTTAAAAAAGTACGCTCCAGCAATATAAGACTTATTCATATAGCATCTTCAAATCAAATTGTAAATGATTATCCTGGCTATGCTAAAACTTTAGAAATATGTGGAGAAGATACATTTGGATATGAGCGGGTAGAAGAAGATGAAACTATTAAAAAACTTAATTATTTTCGTGGAGAAAATGTATTTGTTGGTTCACATAATAAAGAAGATGTAGCAAGAGGTATGAAACATCTTGACTTTTATCCTACGGCACGTCCTTTAGATAATGAAGAAATTGTATGCACATCAGAACAACTTCTAAATCTTTGTAAAAAGTATGGTATTAATCATCTGATTTATACAGGTTTTGCCATTAATATGTGTCTTACTGTATCACCGGGTGGATTTGTAGATATGTCAAGATATGGCATTATGTGTTCGGCAATCAAAGAACTTGTTACCGCTGTAGAAAATAAAGAGTCCTGTCGTAATGAAGCAAACAAAAATTATGGGTTATGGTATATAGCTATTTTATCCGGGTTTGTTTATGAAATGGGTGATATAGAAAAATATCTTTTAGACTGATTTATTAAGCTGTTTTATTTGTATAACAATACTGTATATTCAGAATATGCAGTATTATTATAAATAAAATTTATTAGGAGGATTTAAAATGAAAAACACGAAACTGATTCGCATCCTTGTATTAACCCTGGTATCTATGATGCTGCTTTCAGCATGTTCCAGCAAAACTGGAACTAATTCATCATCTTCCAGTACAAACAGCAAAGAGAATACATCAGCTACTTCAACTCCAAAGGTTGGAGATTCTCAAAAATTTGACCCTAACAATGTAACGCGGAAAAATCCATTTGAAAAGTTCAACCCAGTTATCGAATTGACTACTGTCCGTTTCGAAATGCCTTTTCTCATTTTTGAGAATGGTGACAATATCGATGTAAATGATTGGACAAGGGCTTACGAAAATGAACTTGGTATTAAGGTAAAAAACCTTTGGGTCGTTGATTCATCTCAACTTACTCAAAAGACTGATCTTATGATTGCTTCTGGTGATCTTGCCGATGTTTTTCAAGTTAGTGATATTCAATTCCAACAGCTTATAGAGAATAATTTAATTGAAGACATAAGTCAGGCTTATCTTGAATACATATCTGATGATGCAAAAATGATTTTAACTGAAGGTGGCCCATATGCCCTGGATGCTGCAATCCGTAATGGTAAGCTTATGGGAATACCTTTTACTGGCAACCAATTGGAGAGTATATCCCTTACCTGGATTAGAACTGATTGGTTAAAAGCATTGAATTTGTCTGTTCCTACGACTCAAAAAGAACTTGAAGATGTGTTAATCGCTTTTGCTACTAAAGATCCTGATGGTAATAGTAAGGCTGATACTCATAGTTTGGTTCTTACAAAGGATGCTTTTAAAACTTCATCTCACCAGGACGCATTATTCTATTCATATAATGCTTATCCCAACACCTGGTATGATGATGGTTCCGGCAATCTTATATGGGGCGGTATTCAACCTCAAATTAAAGATGGCCTTGCAGCATTCAAACGGCTCTATGATGCTGGCGCTATAAATCGGGAATTTACTACAATAGATTTAGCGAAGGCTAAAGAAGCTGTTGTGGCTGATAAAATTGGTATGATTTATGAAGGTTATTATGGTTCCGGAGGAATCCTCCAACCACATGTGGAAGCTACAAAGAAGACTGATATATGGCAGGCTTATCCAATACCTTCTAGTGACGGTAAAGCTGTTAAATTGCCTCATGATACTGCAACCTATGGGTTCCATGTAGTCAGAAAAGGCTTCAAATACCCGGAAGCTGCTATAAAAATGCTAAATATGTGGATTCAGGAGTTTTATATTAATACAACTGATAATGACAGATACTTGCAGCTTATTCAAAATGAAACAGGAACTAATGCAAAATGGAATTTATCTCTTTGTCAGGCTTATCGTCCACTAAACAACATAAACAACTTCAGAAATTTAGAAAAATGGAAAGAAACTGGTAACAAAGAATATTATGATAAAGTTACTTATTTAGGTAAGAGCTTCTATAATGGTGGTATTAGATTCAAGGAGAACGGTGAAATATCGCAGTGGTTCTGGTGGGTTATGCATTGTCCTGAATATGAAAATCCAGCAATGAGGATTACAAGTAAAAATATTCAGAATAAGAACCTTCGGCCTAATTTGTTCTATGGTGTACCTACTCCTACTATGACTGAGAAATGGAAACTGCTTTGTGATAAACAGGCTCAAGCTTATCAAAGCATTATCGCAGGCGGATCTCTTGATGACTTTGATAAGTTTGTAAATGAGTGGAAATCATTGGGCGGGGATCAAATTGTAAAAGAAGTTAATGTTTGGTATCAAGATCACAAAAATGCCGCCGATAATGTATATGTAAAATAGGTTAACACTTGATTTGATGAATGTGTTAGGCTATAAGAGGACGTTAAGCAATAAGATGTTTACGTCCTCTTAAAACAAATAAATAATATTAAATGGTAAAGGAGAGTAATCAGTGGCAACAAAAGACTTAATAAAATTTAAACGGCAAATACCTCTTCATTTGATGATGGTGCCAGCAATAGTACTGGTTATAATATTTTCTTATATACCAATGGCAGGCATTATCATTGCTTTTCAGAAGTTTGTTCCTGCAAAAGGCTTATTTGGACCCCAACAGTGGGTTGGACTTGATAATTTTAAGTATATCCTATCTATGCCTGATACAGGGAGAGTTTTCAGAAACACTATATATATAGCTGTCATGAAAATGATTGCAGGTCAGCTGGTTCCTATAGCTATAGCAATACTTTTGAATGAAATCCGAAATCGTAGTTATCAACGATGGATACAGACTTTTATTTATTTGCCGAATTTTTTATCATGGGTTATATTGGCTGGAATTTTTATTAATATTTTATCTGTAAAAGGGATGGTAAATCAATTAATTGCTTTTTTGGGTGGAAAGCCTATATCCTTTATTGGTAACAAAATAATATTCCCTTATACACTTGTTGCTACAGATGTATGGAAAAATTTTGGTTTTAATAGCATAGTATACCTCGCAGCTATAACTGGAATCGATCCAAGTTTATATGAAGCTGCTACAGTTGATGGTGCTAACCGTATGAGACGTATGTTTCATATAACACTTTTTGGAATGTTGCCAATCATTGTCCTGTTGGCAACAATTAATCTAGGGAGTATTTTGAATGCGGGTTTCGAACAAGTTTTTAACTTATATAGTCCAACCGTATATGAAACAGGTGACATAATAGATACTATGGTTTACCGCTTAGGTTTTGACAATGCACAATATAGCATAGCAACTGCTATGGGATTATTGAAATCAGTTGTATCAACTATTTTGATTTCTGTATCATATTATTTAGCGTATAGATTTGCCAACTATAGAGTATTTTAGGAAGGTGTGTTAAATGTCTAAAGCTTCTAAAAAGGGGAAAAGAACTAAGCATAATATAATACCCACAGGTTCACTTTTATTTGATGTGCTAAACCATATATTTCTTGGTATAGTTGCATTATCTTGTATTTTACCATTAATTCATGTACTTGCAATATCCTTTAGTGTAAGCTGGGCAGCTCAAGGGGGAATAGTATATTTTTGGCCGGTAGGATTTAATTTAGAATCTTATAAATTTATATTGAAAAATGGCAAATTCATAACTGCATTAATAGTTTCCCTTAAAAGAGTAACTTTGGGAGTAGCAATAAATTTGTTTTTAATAATTTTAACTGCTTACCCCTTGTCTAAAGAAGAACATGATTTTAAAGGCCGAACTTTGTATGCCTGGTTTCTATTTATAACTATTTTATTTAGTGGGGGGTTAATTCCCAGCTACATGAATATACGATCATTAGGACTATTAGATAATATATTGGCACTTATACTACCTGGGGCCGTACCGGTGTTTAGCGTAGTTTTGCTTTTAAACTTTTTTCGTCAACTTCCAAAGGGAGTCGAAGAATCTGCATTTGTCGATGGTGCCAGTTTTTGGACTACATTGTGGAAAATATGCGTTCCAATGTCACTACCTTCAATCGCTACAATTGCTCTGTTTTCAGCTGTAGCTCATTGGAACTCATGGTTTGATGGAATTATTTATATGAATAGAACGGATAAATATCCATTGCAGTCATATTTGCAAACCATAATAATGATGGCAAGTTCATCTAATGAATTCATTCGAGCTACTCCCGAAATGGCAGAATTGCTAAAGAAAATTAACGACTCTACACTAAAAGCAGCACAAATATTTCTCGGAGCTTTGCCAATAATATTAGTATATCCATTTTTACAGCGTTTTTTTATGAAAGGAATTGTTATTGGATCTATTAAAGGTTAGCACTGACTATAGTAAGCGATGGAACACCTACCGTCTAATTACTTGTTTAAAGTATATCAACGGAAGGCTGTCCGGACAATTCCGGTAAACGTGTCCGGATTCATCCGAAATACGCACACATATATTTGCATTTTTAATTTTTATAGTGAGAAAATATCATTAATGAACTTATCTTCTCAGAAATTATAGCTCATAGAAACATAGGAACGGTTCGAAACCACTGAAAAACATATTATGGGTAGTGTTAACTGCATACCACCTATGCTCCGCCTAGAGGTAGGAGCTTTCTGCTCAATTTAACTAGTGCAAAAAGCATTAACAGGCTACCTCTGTAGTTCCTACGGTTTTTTATATGATATTCTCAATCCTTCATATCTTATGTTCTTAGCAGCATTGTAACCTCTATCAATAACACTCCCACATGATTTACATATCCATTTTCCATCTAACAGAAGGCAAATATATAAGAGAAGACCTATCGTTAGAACTTTAGCAACACCTGCTTTTAGCAGTATGTATGTGGTATAAGTACTATACTGATGTTTAACTTTTGCCTAATTCAGATTTTCCTTAGTAATAACTGCCAACCTAGGCTTGGCAGTTATTACCTTGTGCAGCCTACTCTCTACTTACAATGGCAATTATGTAATTATAAATATTCTTATTATAATCGATCATAAATAGGAGCTCTTGTATTTATTGTAAAAACAAAATCTCCTGTTATGCTGTAGATCTCTGCTTGTTCAAAGGCAATTTGTAGTTTTATCCATTCATCCCTTTTGCAAATTTCTTCAAAATTTTTCCCACGCCACCTAAGTTGAATTGCTAGATGATCACCTTGTATCGGATCACAATCATCGTATGCAAAACCTTCAACAACACCATTATTATTTAAAACTTGTGCTTTGACACGACCAAATGGAGCTGAAAGATTAAGTGTCAATTCTGATGATCTAATCTTTAGATTCTGTGTTGTCATCTCAGCTGCGCCTTTTCCTGAATCTATACAAACAAAGCGATCCTTCTTCATGCGACCTGTGACAACTTGTTTAGCTGCCTCACCATCAGTTGAAACAAAATTTGATGGGCCACCATGCTCTGTTTTACATGCATTAGCATGGAAAATTAGTTCGTCGCCTAACTCCATCATAGAAAACACATAACTACTACCTCCTCCAAGTTCACCACGGTTACGTTGTTTCATAACTGGTGCATGGGTACGATTCCAGGTAAGACCATCATACGAGTACGCATATTCTGTTAATACTGGACCATCCATGATACGATTGTACGGCATTATCTGTTTCCAAAGCATTCCTATGAAAATATCACCTGGTTCATAATAGAAATGTGGCATACCATAAAGGTGGGTAGTGGGTTCATCGGAAGGTAAAGGATGAATAATGGCCCTGGGCATAGACCAGCTTTTTAGATCACGACTTTCTACAAGACATATGCGGCGTTCTCCCCAACGTCGCCGAGATGTTGTTTGGTAGTTTCCAGTCACAGGATTGTATAGCAATGATGTATAGCAATCTACATAGCTTGGTATTACTTTTACATCATTTGGTTTCTTCCAATGAAGAGCGTCAGATGATACTAGCATCACTGGAGCTTCCTCTATAAGACCTTTCGGTGATTCACCATATGTAGCACATACAGCTTTATACCTATAATCCGGGGTTTTTTCATATTTATCAAAATATCCATATATTCCGATGTATTCATATGTATGTCCGAGTGCGTATGGCATATCTGGATACCTTGGATGTAGATGATTATAATTCAAAAAAGAAATTCCATCCTCACTATATGCAGTACAAACCATTAGATTTTCATCTATGAATTTCTTGTCTTTTGGAACAGTAAGATAATAAAGAAAATATCCACCATCTGGAGCTGGAATAACACTTTCTCCAAGTATACCCCGCAGAGAACCAGGTTCATTAAAAGCATTGCTAAAATCCCATACCGGTTCTTTAAATACTCGTCGTGTATTATCAGTGCGATTTACTATAAAATCATCAAAGAACATAATCTTTTTCATTTCCATACCTCTCTTTCGTTTGTTTTTAGTTATTGTTGGTATCTATATTACTCAGGACATAATTCTGGTATTCTCCAGGTGTAAGTCCTGTTATACTCTTAAATACTTTTATAAAATAACTATCACTTGAGAACCCTACTTGACCAGAAATAGAATTTATTCTTGTTTCATTATTATTAAGCAATAATTTTGCTTTTTCAACTCTATATTTATTAAGATAATTAATAAAGGTTGTATTATATTCATGTTTTATAATATAACAAAAATATTGTTTAGATATACCTAAATAATCTGATACATCATCAAGAGAAATTAGCTTATCAAAATTTTTTTCAATAAATTGATTCATTTTCTTAAGGTAGATATGTATACCTGACTTTTCTTCACTATTGCGATTAGAGGAGGACCTAAAACATTTCTCAAAAAAACTTCTCATTTTTGAAGAATCAAGCTTGTCATTACTTTCAATATAGTCAATGAATTCATTAATATATACGGAAGCATCTTCTTTGAAGTGATTGATCATATATGCAATCATTGCACAAATCCTCTTATTGAATTCTATAGCAGGTAACCCTGATGGTAAATAATCGTTAATAATTTTTGAAAATTTTTTTTCATCGAATTTGACTAGACAATATTTCAATTCATCTACCTGCTCCGATTCTAATGGTATGTATCCTAAAGCCATATTCAATATTTCATTATATCCTACAATCCCATCAATATTTAGAAAATTTGCGAGTATGCATGTAAACATTGCTTCACTATATGCACGGTGCAATTCTTTGAGCATACGGGTGTTTTGGCAAATTGAAACGGTACATCCTTTATAAGCCAATTTGTCATAAAAATCTTCCTGCAAAAGCTTTTTAAGATCATTCATGCTTGTTTCATATGGAAATACACAAATTAATTTATCATTATTATTAAAGTATTCACTATTAGGTAACGACATGTTTAATATTTCTTTGTACTGGTCACTCTCGAAAATTTCATCATTTTTTAACAATAATACAGCATAAGTTTGTTGCTTTGACATTGAAGTTATTTGATCACTTACTACTTCTATCACTTCCTGCTCTTGCCCCATCTTAAGATGATTTAGCAGAGTTGCGCGATGTAAAATGTAATGAATAGTTTTTAAATCTGAGTTAGCTTGTTGATATTTGTTTTCTATATTATTAAATGCTACACTTATGAATTCAAATTCATCTTTTTGAAAAGATTTGTAGCCAAGTTTTATACTTACATCCCTCATAACTTTATGCACCGGTCCATATAAGACATTTGATAACTTTATTGCTGCTATAGAGAGTATTGCCATAATTACAATAGTGATATAGAAAATAAGATGGATTAATTTATCAACCCAAGCATATAATTTTTCGGTATTTATATCAGCGACAAGATACAATGTTGTTCCACTGATGGGGAATGCGCTCATAACTACGCTCTCTTTTTGGTATTTACCGTCTTCGATAAGGCTTTTATTTATATTAGGGGGAAGTCGCGTGGCAATCAAATCATTATTTGAATGATAAATAATACTCCCTTCCGCATTTATTATGTAACATGTATAAGCATCTCCTGCGTTGCTAGTATTGTTTAATAATTCTTTCATCAAAACTCCCGTATTAAGGAAAATAAAAGACACTACATCAGATTTATTATTCGCACCTACAGGATGTATGATAACAGAAAAATACTCAATCTGTTCACTGTACTGAATCAAACGTGCCGGAGATATATATATCTGTTTATTCTCGTTAGCTTTTTGCACTTCTAATGGTAGCCAACTGTAGCGTGGATTTGTAATATCTGTAATACCATAGTTTGATTCCATAATTATACCATTAGATGGGTCATATAAACATACTCTTACCTTATTTCCTGTTATAGAAGCTAATTGCCCAAGTGTATCAAGATAACGTTTTTTAGTAAGTATACCTATGTTTTCCAGGCCATTATTTAAATTTTCAAATATTCCTGGTGTACTGGCTATATAATATAAAATATCCTGCATTTGTGTTATTGATGACGATATATTATTAGTACTTGAAACCAATTCAATATAACTAATATCACGTATGTAATTTATAAGTTCATATTTTATCTTTGAACTAAAATATAAATTGAACACTATATATGGTAAAAGGCTTAATAACAGCATTATTGCAAGTATTTTGTAAAAAAACCGTTTAGAAATCCTACTTTTTAAACCATTTTTCATGTAGCATTTTCCTCTCTATAAAATCTAAAATAATTTTCAAGTTTATTAATAAACTTAAAAATCACTTTAGATAAATCATACACTTAATTAAGCATAAACCAATTTCAATAGCAGTTCAATTTATTCCACAATTTTTTATATGTATTAAGTAGATCCTGTTCAACCTTTTATTGACCCTACAACTAGTCCTTTTACAAAATACTTTTGTGCAAATGGATAGAACACTAATACAGGCAATGTTGCAATAAAAACAGAAGCTTTCTTAACATTATCAGTAGGAATGTTGATAAGTAATTCTTCCATATCCTGAATACTTTCAACGGAAGTCCAGTCAAATTGTGCCAACATCTGTCTTACGACCATTTGTACTGGCCATTGTTCACGGCTGTTAAGATAAATTGAGGGAGTAAACCAAGAATTCCATTGCCCAACTGCATAAAATAGCCCAATGGTAGCAATTGCAGGAAGTGATACAGGTAGCATTACCTTGACAAGTATTTGCACATCATTTGCTCCATCTAGTAATGCTGCCTCCTCAAGACTCTCAGGTATCTCGCGAAAGAAATTTCTCATTAAGAATACATTCCAAGAACCTACCATTCCAGGGATAACACATGCCCATAGTGAACCATATAGACCAATAAACTTTACGACAAGAAACGTTGGAATAAGTCCTCCACCTATTATCATAGGGATATAAACAAAGTAAGTTAGAATTTTCCTATACGGTAGATATTGTTTGGAAAGCGTGTAAGCTGCCATAGTTGTCGCTATAAGAGAAAGGCTTCCTCCAATTACTACCAAAAAAAATGAATTTTTAAAAGCTTTAATAATAAGTTTGGAGCTTACTAATAAGTACCCATACGCATCAAAAGTCACTTGTTTTGGTATAATTGAATACCATTCTCCCGTCATAGCTGATCTGGGAGTAATTGACTGCAAAAATATAAGAAGAAATGGGATAATAATTGAAAATGTTAAAATTATAACTGTAGTATAAGCAATTCCTATTAATACTATATCTGATTTTGAATTTTTATATTTCAAGGATATCAACCTCGTTTCCATACTAATTAGCTGTAAAAATATCAAATGTTCTTAAATTTAGGATGTCTCTAGAATAATGTTTCTCTTCCCATTTTCCCGGCAAAAAAGTTAGTTATTATAAGTAATGTAAAACCTATTGCTGTCTTAAAAAGGCCTACTGCAGACGAATAGGAATATTTTAATTCTTGTATTCCTGACCTGTATACAAATGTATCTATTATATCACCTGTTTCAAATACCAATGGTGAATATAACATCAATACCTGTTCGAATCCTGCATTAAGTATACCACCCATACTCATGATTAGTAGTATTGACATTAAGTTATATAGTGAAGGTAGACTGATATAAAGTATTTGTTGGAATCGTGTAGCTCCATCTATCACAGAACTTTCATATAATTGTGGATCAATTCCAGAAAGTGTAGCCAAGTATATAATACTGCTCCAACCTACTCCCTGCCATACTGAACTAAACACTAGTACCCATATAAAGTAATCATTATTAGTTAAGAAATCAACAGGTTGACCTCCAAGCGCAATTATAAACTGATTAATAGTTCCGTTCGCAGGAGAAAGTAAGCTTGTTATAATTCCTGATAATATTACCCAGGATAGGAAGTGTGGAAGATAGGAAACTGTTTGCACTATCTTCTTAAACTTAAGGTTACGTATCTCATTAAGAAATAAAGCTAATATAATAGGTGCTGGAAATCCGAATAATATTTTTAATAAACTTATTCTGACAGTGTTTATCATTAACCTTTTAAAGTAAAAAGACGAGATAAAGTTTTTAAATTGCTTTAAACCAACCCATGTAGCTTTTGAGAACATACCTTCTACGCCAAGATGAGGTTTATAGTCTTGAAAGGCTATTACAACACCATACATTGGGAAATAGTTAAATATAAGAAATAAAACTATAGTTGGCAGTATAAGGAGGTAAAGGAACTTGTACCTTATAATATTGTGGATGAAGGCTTTAGGCTTTCTACTAGATTGTGCTAGAGTATTCATATTTTTCACAAATTAAACTCCTTTACGGTGATAATATCGATATTTAATTTATTATTATATAGTTTATAAATTTATGTGTAATGTGCGTTAAGGGCTTACTTGCCCTTAACGCCATTTATTAATAAACATATTATCAATATATTAGTATTACTTGGAACCTAACCATGCTTTATATTGTAAATTTATATCTTCAAGATACTGTTCACCACCCATGGTTTTCCATCGAGACATAATATTATCCCACTCGGAGACAGGAATTTCTCCGACCAAAACCTTTAGACGCTGTTCTTGTAGAAAAGTATCCATATCAGCTAATTTAGCTTCAGATTTAAATGCTTTTGTATCATATGCAACAAGCTTATCAGGTGGGTCATATCCAGGCAATGTCTTGAGAACATCAGCTAATTCGCGATACAGTTTCAAATTTGGGGCAGGACCAGCAAATAAACCAAACTGAAGTTGAGGTATTGACAATTGGGGTAAATAGACTCCATAATATAATTTGTTTCCATCCTCTCCAAGTATGCTGTCAGGTTGACCATCGATTAGTTTATATGATATATCCTCAATACCCCAAGTACAAAGAATTTGTCCTTCATTTGTATATAGATAATTCAAAAATTTCATTGCTGCTTCCGGATTCTTTGATGATGTAGTTATAACTGGTGAATTAGGGGTGGCATTTTCGTTACGATAAGCATTAGCTGCTTCCGGCTTGCCTTTAATACAAATTGGCAAATAATTAGCTTCTGGTACTGATTTCCGTAATGTAACAATACCAGCAATAGGTGCTGAATACCATGTAGCTAATGCACCAACTTTATTGCTTGTTACCCAATCATTACGTTGATCATCAGCTGACGTAAACACTTCTGGTGGTAAATATCCAGCTTTATACCATCGAGCTAAATCTTCTAATAGTAATTTATAATTAGGGTGTAATTCAGCAATCTGCAGCTTTCCACTTTCATCAAGCCATCTCTCCCAGCCTGTAGGGCAATAAAACATTGACATTATTGTTACAATATTTGCTCCCCATACACCTGCAGATAAGCCATATGTGTCATCCTTTCCGGTATTATTAGGATCTTTTGCCTTTACAGCTTCCAGGTAGGCTTCAAAACCTTCAAGGGTAGTAGGAATATCTATATTTAGCTTTGAAAGCCAATCTGTACGAATCTGTAATGTCTGACCACGAGGGACAAGTGTAGGCCATGGCATTACGAGATCCTTTCCTTGATATTTTGACTCTTCACGCGCTTTAGCTATAAATTCATATTTTTCACAAGCCGTTAAATAATCTGGAGCTTTGTTTTTTATAAGCTCTGTTAAGTCAATAATTACACCATCATTAAAATACTCAATTGATTTTTGTCTATTAATACGGGGAATAATATCTACCTGATCTCCTGATGCGATAAGCATATTTACACGATTTTGATATTGATCTATAGGGTAAAAAACAGGTCGTATATCTACATTAAGGACTTCTAATATTTTATTATGTACTTGCTTTGATGCATCCGTTTTCAACTGTGCACTATAGCCTTCATCAACGTTAGGCCATACTAGCACTACAGGTGTTTCTTTTTTGGAATGAACTTCTGATGTGGTTGTTTTCTGTTGTTCTGTTTTTTGTACCTGACATGCCGAGAATAAACTAAACATCACAGAAATCATAACTACTAAAATAATTACCTTACTTTTAACTCTCATGACTACTCCTCCTAATAATTTATTCTATACATAACGCAAAAGCGCTTATGCCAAATAAAATTACGAAATTAAAATGAGTTTGTATATAAAATGTGCATCAGTATAGTATATTGAAATTTAACAGACTGGTTTATAACTATTATAGGATATAATAAAAAGGATTTCTATAAAAAAATTGTCCGTATTGTCTTTATGAATTCTGTAGTATCATTAAGTACGGCCAGGATAAGCTTGGAATAAGCTTTACATAGGATACTATATGCATATACAATGTTTTAGTAATAATATCTTCATGTATAAAAATATGAATATATTACTACTAAATAGAATGCTAGAGAGCTAGAAAAAATAATAATTAGTGTTTTTTATAGTCCACTTGTCAACTAATATTAAAAGGGCCTGACTATTTAAATAGAGGAATCAACCATGAGTTCTTTATACTTTATTTAAACTAAAAGTCTAACTTGATAGCCACTATACGCTCTAAAGGATTATTTGAATCTTTTCATCTAATAATTGGATTTAGGGACCACAGCTTTAATCTGCTCCATTAAATCCATTAAAATGAATAGGATTCTCGCTGTATTTCCTAAACACCTTTTTGTAACATTCAAATTATTGTGATTTAAAGTTTCCATAATTAAGGCTGGGTTAAATCCCTTTTTCCAGTCGTGGTGCCCCCAGGCCTTTCGCAAAGCATGCGTTCCGAAACGTTCCTCTACTCCAATGGCTGCTGCAGCATCTTTTAGTATATTTAGTGCTTGTTGCCTGGTAATGGATTTGTTATCGCCTTCCCTAGACTGAAAAATATAATCATAAGTATCTAAGCTTTCTAAAAGTTCTCCTTGGGCTTTTTGTGCACTTCTATTTAGTTTAATCTTTCTTTGCTTCTGGTATTTGCCCTCTTTGATTTCGATAACTTTAAAATCTTTATTTTCTTTTAAAACATCTCTCCAAGTTAATTCTAACAAATCTGATATCCTTAATGCCACATTAATTCCTACTACGAATAAAATATAATCCTGCTATTTATTCCCTTTAGATAAATTTTCACAGCATTTATACTTTTTGGATCACGAATAGGTTCAACTGCTTTCATAAAATATATTTTGTGTATCAGCTTTAGGTACTACTACTTATTTTTAATAAACCTTATCACAATCATAGGTATGGTGGATGCCGAAAGCGAAATCACAAAACACAGCAGTCCATCGGACTTTGGCGATGACAACTATGATGGTGTTTCGCTGTATTGCCGTAAGGATGCGAAACCGATAGTGCTTTTCATGAGAAAGAACGCAGACCCTGCCCGGTGGAAGGTCTTGGATGGAGCATCCGAGTCCTACTTCCGCTCATACGCAGAGGCTATGAACTTCTGCCGGATGCGCGGATAAATCTTTATGAAGGGAGGAAAACAGTATGAAGCTGATTAACCTGCTCTATGCAGAAATCACAACAGCACCAAAGGCAAAATGCATCTGCGCAACCGTTCCGGCGAACCTGTGACTGTAACAAAAGAAATCCGTTATACCGTCAGCGGCGGGCAGTCCAACATCCATACCAACGGTTATAATGATCTGTCCGAATACTGCCGTACTGTCTGATATACCTATCGTTCCGGCAAAGTGGTATGAACAAGAATACCCCAAATCAAAATTTAAGGAGGAAAATATTATGACTTGTTACCCACTTACAAAAACAGAACGCACCGGTAAAATTATGAAGCCGTTGCAAACCATGAACAGCGAGGAGTTCATTCGTGACCGCTACGATTTATATCTCACGGATGAACTAATCTACAACGATGATGGCAAATTCAAACGTCGCTACCGTCTCCATTCCAAGCAAGCGCACCGCATGGAAGATTATTTGGCATATGACATCCTATGTCCTAAGTGCAGCCACCGATTTGGTAGGAGCAAGTGGGATAACCCATGTACTTGGGAATGGTGTGTAAGGCCACGCTGATATCATCGGCCAGCTGCTTTCTCTGTTTGCCGGTGATGTTATATGGTATTGTCATTTTCATTTGTCTTCGCCTCCTTTCTACATAAATCCTCTTGATAGATAACACTAAGGCTGGAACCGTTATCCCGATTCACCATAATGCTGCCAATGTCATCGACTCACACCACTGTGCCTTTTGTGCCAATAGGCGAAGCTTGTGGGTCGTTCATTCGCAAAAGTTCGACGCGGCATCCTATGGGATATTGTTTACGCACACGCTCTGAAGTGTTCTTATAATCTCTGTCCATTGCACTACCTCCTTGTTTTTGGTAGGTACATATTCGCTCTAAAGGCGCAGGATAGCAAGTCATTTAGGGAAGATGTATCAGAAAGTTCAAAATTTATCGTGTGACTTCCTCTCATAATATGCGAAACTGTATTGTATTTTGCGAGAGTATATGCTATTCTATATGGTAGAATATTGTATACACAAGGCTGGAGGCGTATTATGGCTACCTCATATAACAAACTATGGAAACTGCTCATAGATAAAAAAATGAGCAAAGCCGACTTGCGAAAAGCGTCCGGCGTGTCTCCTAATACCATGACAAAACTACGCCGGGATGAGCCGGTGATGCTCAGTGTGTTAGACAAGATATGTAAAGTGCTGGATGTCAACTATGGGGACATCGTTGATTACATTCCAGACATAGAGAACGAGTAAAATACATGACAGGAAGGGTATGCAATGAACAGAATAGACATTATTAACCGAATTGGTGACAAGTATCATGTAGGGAATACAGAGAACGGAGAATTTAGCTACGTACAAGCACTGAAATCTGTGGGCAAAGACATTAACGACTATCAGAAAGCCACAACGGGTACGAAGCACCAGTTTCTTGATATAAGATTCGAAAACGATAGGCTTGTTGTTCTTGTTGAATGCAAAAACAAATTTAGCAAGTGGCCGAAAGATAGAATCCAAGCACAGTTGCAGGACTATGTGCGCTTCGAAAAGGCTTATTCTGATAAGAAAATTGTTGCTATTTTAGCAGAAACCGATGGGGATGACATTTGGGTTTGGTACGGACAATCCGTTATTATCGATGATGAACATCGCAATGATGAAGAAACCACACTTAAGACATTTGAAGAATATGAGAATCTTTGCTTTGGCAAAGTTAACGATAAAATCAAAGTGGTAGATTCGATAAAAACATTAAACGAAATGCTTTATTCTGATGGAATTAATGAGAAATTAAGAAGTCAGTTTGTAGGCACCTGCCTCCTTGCTCTAAAAAATGGACTTACATATAAGGACGTCAAGGAGACAATAAATCCTTCTACAGGGAAAAAGCTTTCTCCGGAGCAGGTCGTTTTACGTGGCATAAAAGACATTTTAGAAGGGCTGCTTACTAAGAGTGGAAGTATAAACAAAGCCAGCAAACTTGCGATTCTTAACAACAAAGTATTGGATGATCAAGATATTGCAAGTCTGACATATGCAGAATTGAAAGCTATCCTTAGCTATATCGATGAAAATGTTGTTCCTTATATCAACGATAAAAACACAGCAGGTCAAGATTTGCTTAACCTGTTCTTTACGACCTTCAATAAGTATGTAGGAAAATCAGACAAGAACCAGGCCTTTACTCCAGATCACATTTGCGACTTTATGAGCAAAGCAGTTGGTGTAAATAAAAATTCTCGAGTTTTAGATCCCTGCTGTGGAAGTGGCGCTTTCTTAGTTCGTGCTATGACTGACGCAATGGATGACTGCGATACTGAAAAGGAGCGCGAAAATGTTAAGCGTAATCAGATTTTCGGAATCGAATATGAGGAAGGGGCTTTTGGTCTTTCTTCTACGAATATGCTTATTCATGGAGATGGAAACTCAAATGTCATACAAGATTCTATGTTTAACCGGGCGAAATGGATTGAAGATAACAATATTAATATTGTGTTGATGAATCCTCCTTATAATGCAACTAAAAAAAACTGCGATCCGGAATACACAAAGAAGTGGGATTCAAAGAAAAAAGAAGATCCATCCAAGGGATTACATTTCGTTGAATGGGTTGCACGGCACTGCCCTTCTACATGCAAAATGGCTGTTTTATTACCAATGCAGGCGGCTATCGGTAATACAGGGGAGGTCAAAACATTTAAAAAGAAAATGTTGGATAACTATACACTTGATGCAGTTTTTTCTTTACCGACAGAAATTTTCTATCCGGGTGCTGCAGCTGTAGCATGTTGCATGATATTTGACTTATCTCAAAAACACGAAAAAGCAAATAAAGAAACCTTCTTTGGATATTTTAAGGATGATAAATTTATCAAGAGAAAAGGTCTTGGACGCATTGAGAAGACAGACTCTGAAGGAAATACCCTTTGGAATAGAACAGAGGAACAGTGGTTGGATTTGTACAAAAACAAAAAGGTTGTTACTGGGTTATCAGTAATGCATAAAGTCTCCTGGAAAGATGAGTGGCTTGCCGAAGCATATATTGAAACAGACTATTCTTCGTTAACAAAATCTGATTTTCAGCAAACTATCAATGATTATCTTTCCTATCTGATAAAGGAAGGTTATGTTTATGAATCTTGATTTTAAAAATTGGAAGACATTTGATGTGAATGATATATTTTACTTGTTTAATGGAAAGGGAATAACTAAAGAAGAGATTGAAGAAAATCCAGGAGATTTCTTTGCCGTACAAAGTGGTGCTGAAAACAACGGTTGCATTGGACGTATAGATAAAGATTATTGTATAAATAAGGGATACACTTATACAGACGAGCCGTGTTTAACTGTTGCAAGAACTGGGACTGCAGGATTTGTCTCATATCAGCATTATGGATGCGTGGTTGGAGATTCTGCAAAGATTTTATTATTAAAAAATAAGGAGAAAAGAAGCACTCCCATATATTTGTTCCTTAGAACTATACTAATTGAGCTACAATATAAGTATACTTATGGTCGAAAGGTAACTGAAAATAAATATCTTTCCGAAAAAATACTTTTGCCAGCTATAGATAAAGAGACGCCAGATTGGATGTTTATGGAAAATTATATTTGCTCTCTCGATTATAAAATGCCAAAAACTACAGTTCGGCTTTCAAAAGATATGGATTTAAAGACCAAAGAATGGAAAGAGTTTTATCTACATAAATTATTTAATGCTGGGATGGGGAATGGCATAGATGCGATTTTAACCAGTAGTGATAACCCCATGTATAATTACGTATCGCGTGACAGTAATGGGAACGGAGTCGTAGGTTTTGTAGATGAAATTGACGGACAAGAACCATTCCCAAAAGGTGCCCTGTCTCTTGCTTTGGGAGGTAGCTTTTTAGGATCTTGTTTTATACAGAAAGAGAATTTTTACACGGCACAAAACGTAGCTGTTTTACAAGAGAAATTTCCAATGAGTAATCATGTAAAACTATTTATCGCAACACTCATAAGAAACGAAAGTAAAATTAAATATCAAGCGTTCGGGAGAGAACTTAACTCACATTTTAGGAAGGATTTTACAATTAAATTACCTATTAAACATGACAAAAATGGAATCGTGTACGATTCTTCACTTGAATTTTCGGACTTGGGATACATTCCAAACTGGGAATGGATGGAACAATATATAAAATCTTTGCCTTATAGTGATAAATTTTAGCTTTGATATAAAGGTGCTACATATTTGAAAGTTATGAATACCCGCCTTTTCAATGAGCGGATTGCTTCATTTATGGAGCGTGAATTCGAATAACATTATCGGATAGCTTCAGGACGAGCAACCGCATTGGTGCAGAATAAGATTCCGTTTGAACTTTCATTATGGGGAGCGGGTATATCATAAACAATTTCGAGGTATATTCTTTATCCTTGGTATTAAGATAACAGAAAAAGCCCCACCAGAGCAATCCGCTCCCATGGGGCTTCACCTTTTCTGGTCGCTCGAGTTTTATCACCGCCCCGTCCTTGAACGTGAAGCGCACATGCTCCGCACCGTAGGCCGTGGCGAAGCCCACAAGGAGACTTTCATGTATTATCGTTTTTCATCGTCACATAAATTTAAACACCAACTAAACACCAAAGGCTTCGTTACAGTGCCGAAAAGTCCCGTAGTATCTGGCTTTCTGCTGTATCTAAGTCTTTTTTTTCAATTAATCTTTTACGAATTTCTCCCTCTGCTCCGCCGCGGAACAATACTCCATGTGGTAATACAATAGCCATGGTTCCACTTTGTCTAAGATGGAATAGTCCATGTAGAAGAAAAGCAAAATCACCTTTTGAATCTGGAGGCAACACACCTGCAATCTCAAATCGTGGATCACTTACCTTTAATCCTGAGCGGTTCCAATTCTTTACAGAATAAGGTGGATTCATAACTACTGCATCAAATTGTACCCCTTCATTAGGTCTTTCTGGATCTTCAGGCCAATCATAAGAGAGAGTATCACCATTTCTTATAGTCATTTTTTCAGGGCGAACACCATGTAGTAGTAGATTCATACGAGTTAAGTTATAGGTTGCAGTATTCTTTTCTTGTCCATAATAATTAAGATTTTTCTGTCCATCTTCGTCTAGATGTTTACCTACTGTCAATAATAAAGATCCAGAACCTACTGTTGGGTCATAGATTGATTCAATTTTAGATGATTTAGCAACAATCTGTGCCATAACTTCACTCACTTGATGTGGCGTATAGAATTCCCCAGCCTTCTTTCCAGATTCCATTGCAAATTGACCAATTAAATATTCATATGCGTCACCTAGAATATCTCCTTTTTGAAGAGCAACCATGTTCAAATCAGCAAAAAGCATTATCAATGCTTGTATATTTTTACTACGTTCATTTAAATTGCTTCCCAAGGCTGTATCCGTTAAGTCAATTGTAGAACTTGAAAATAAACCTTTAAAATCATCATTACCAGATTCAATAGCGACAGAACGTTCAAAATTATGTAAACTATCTGTTACCTTATGTACTTCAAAATCACCTGTGTTAATATCCATTATCCATGTTTGATACAAATACTCTGGAAGAACATAATATCCTAATACACCTTGTATAGTTTTATCTAAAGTTTCACCATAAGCTTCTCTAGCCTTTTTATATTCTTTCACTAACTCTTCTTCTGTTACTTTGCCTAAACCTGCAGAAACCTTAAATGCATCTAAGGTTTTATCACTTAAAAATTTATAAAACATTAAACCTAGCATATAGTCTTTATATCTACTGGCATCCATCGAGCCTCGCAACTCATTAGCCCCATCCCACAAACGTCTTTTAATTTCTTCTGATGTAATCATAGCAACCACCTCCCGTTATATATTAAAGTTTATCAGCTGAGTCCCATTTTTTCTTATCCAGTTGTAACCTGTTCATTAATTTACTCAATCTCCGCACTTTTCCCACTATCAACCCATTCATCTTTAGTCGTTGGATTATTGACATTTTTAATGCCAATATTTTTTTCAAAAAAGCAAATTCATTAAGCTGCCCTTTTGAAACAAACTGTACCTTGTCGGTTACAATTTTTATAAGCTCCTCTGACATACGTTCTAATACATGCTAAAATAATAATACTATATCGTGTTCCCTTGTAGCAATCCCTTTAACATAGTATTCCTCTCAACCAGCATCACATTTTTTATCGAATAATACATTGCTTTTGGATCTCCTATTATAACTACTATATCCTCAGCCCTTGTTATGGCTGTATATAGTAAGTTCCTTGATAACAACTTGTAATTGTGAAATGATATAGGAATTATTATAACTTTGTTTTGAGAGCCTTGGTATTTATGTACAGTTAAGCTATATGCAGGTTCTAATTGTTCCCATTCTTCTGCCCCGTATAATACATAGCAATCATCATATTTAACTACCACTTTGGTGAAGGTGTCTTCTTCCTTTTCATCGAATAAATCTATAATGTCAGCTATTATTCCTGTTTCTCCATTAAACACACCTTGTACCGGTTCAGAATTATCATCTACTATAACTTCGTACTCATTATTTATATAATTATACTTATTTATTTCGTAGTTGTTCTTATTATGAAACACTTTATCGCCTGTACGGAAAGTAAAATAGCCTATCCGTAATTCTCTTTTGTTAGGTGATGGTGGATTAACGAGTTCTTGGATTCTTTCATTCATAGCCGCAGTCCCTATCATACCTTTTTTCTGCGGACATAATACTTGAATGTTATCCATACTATACTTATTAAGGTAGTACTGGACACATAATAACATCCTTTTAGCAATCATCTCTGGTTCTTTTTCTTCTGCAATCACAAATTGTCCTCCATCTGAATTTGATACTATCATTTTGCCATCAATAACATTAGTGGCATTTTTTATTATATCGCTATCTAGTGCTTGCCGTTTT
>DAOSDD010000010.1:0-35789 GCA_035362115.1 Clostridiales bacterium
CCCCGGACAAATATAAATACCTTGAAATTGTCGAAGGTATAGTTGAAAAAAGAGGCCTGAAAGTTGACAGAGAATATTTGCACCGAGAGGCCCTAAAGTGGGAACTATGGTATAATGGCCGCTCACCCAGGACTGCACGGCAGTTTGTGGACTGGCTGGAAGGGACATTGTAATAATAATTCGTGGGTTACATGGAGACATGGGTTACATGGAGACATGGAGACATAGAGACAGTTCTTCATAGGTGGGGACGGTTCTGCTTAGATAAAGTCAGTACAGCTTCAATGCCGTACTGATTTCTATTATTAATAAAAAAATATCGCTTTTTTGTTACAACTACTATAACAAACGTGTCTAAATATATGAAACGGAAAGGATCCTTATCCGCGGGAGGTGATTTGGACATGGGAGATGATTTAAACCTGGTTAAAAAAGTATTAAAAGGTGAAACACAATATTTTTCAAATCTTGTAGAGAAATACGAAAATAGGGTGTACAAGACCTGTTACAGGTTTGTCCGGAATGAGGAAGACGCTCTTGACCTTGCACAAGAGGTATTTATAAAGGTATATAACAATCTTGCAGGTTTTAAACATTCCAGTTCTCTATCAACATGGATATATAGAATAAGTGTAAATACCTGTCTCAACTATTTAAGAAAAAACAACCGGCTTTTATTGAATTTCGAGGATTTCAACAATTCATTGAACTACAGGGATTACAAGGGTATCTCTGAAGATTCCGGCGGTTGTGATTATGTGAGTTCAGATGGCAATATCAGTCCAGAGACCCATATCGGCTCAGATACTTTGGGAAGCACATCAGGCAACCCGGAAAACTACGTTCAAATGAAAGAGATGCTTGAATTGCTGGACCTTAACCTGGAAAGGGCAGGAAACAAAAGCCGGAAAATCTTCATGTACAGACTATTTCATGGAATGCCTTTTAAGGAAATTGGGAAAAAGATCGGAGTGACTCCGGAAGCAGCCAGAATGAACTATTCAAGAACTACAAGATCTTTAAGAAAGAGTTTTAGGGAGTATCAAAAAGGAGAGTGATTATAATGTTTTGCAATTCAATTGAGGAGTATTCATTACTATACCTGGAAAATGAAGTCAGTACAAAAGAAAAGAAGCTTTTTATAAAACATATAAATAAGTGTGACAGATGTAAAAGGATGTATAACCTTATCAGGAGCAACTATCATCCTGAAACGAAAGTAGCAGTTAAGAGCCCTGTGGTCTCAGACAAAATTAACATTCTTATAGACAGGGGTCGTTATCCTGATACGAAAACAGTTAATAAAGTATTTTCAAAGAAGCGGATTGTACTGGTATCTGTAATTGTTATACTGTCTGTGTTTGCTACAGTTAACGCAAAAACTATATATAAAACATATAAAGAACTTGTAAATTCAATGTTTGTTGACAGATCTCTCCTGAATATGTCAGGAATAATACACACAGGAATGTATAGCGATAAAGATTATGTTAAAAGTGTATATGTGAAATACCAGGATAGAATTGATGAATATATAACTGGAATGAAAACAGCAGAAATATCCAAGCTTGAATATGATGAAGATGGTGAAAACTTCAAAGTGCAGATTGCTAAAGGTATTAAAGGAAACTTTATTTCATATGGTTTTGAAGGGTATACAATATTTCATAATGAATTTTTTGATAAATATACAATGGGGCTTGCACAGGGCATGCAGAGTATATTTAATAATAGAGAGGAATATTATTCTATCGATGAGCTGCTCAATGCTGCAGGAATTTGCCCTATACTAGGATATGTCCCTGATGGATATAATTTTAAAAGTTCGTATCTTGTATCCAGGAATCAAGGAGGAAATATACCTGATGAATTGGGATTACGTTACCAAAAAGCAGAAGATGAATCCTTATATATTGCTCTTACACGCAGAAGAAAAGCAATAGATAATGTTGATGTCGCAAACGAAGAAAAACATGCTGCGACAAATGAGGAATTAGATATTAATGGATATCAGGCTGTATATATTGAAGAAGATGTTGAAAGCTCAAAAAAGGACGAAGTATATAAGACTTTCAGGAGTGTCAGCGTGTTTTTAGGAGATCAGGCTAAATTACCAATACTACTAGTAGAATCAGCATCCTTAGGGAGAGAGGAATTGATAAATGTTGCGGGAAATATTACGGTTAACAATATTTCTAAAAACCAGATAAAAGCTGAAGAGTACTTTAGAGGTATAAAAGACGAAAATATTCTTGCTTATGCTGATAAATATCTGGATAACATCAAAGCCGGAAAAACTGAATTCAAATTCAAGATAGATAAAAATACTGAATTCTACAAAAGTGGAAACAATGATACCTATTATATAATGTATCGCAATGCTGACATTAACAAGATTAGCTCTTTCATTCAGCTTCCAATTAAATTAAACGATGATTTTCTAAACAGATTTCAGCGCTCTGATGTTCAAGTCAGCGGGCAACCTTACAATGAACAAAAGTCAGTTTATTTGAATTTAAAAAATGAAAACAATAATACATTCAGCTTGTTTTCAGATAAAATGAGAAGGATTGGGGAGGAATTAGGCTTAACTGACCAACTGATAGCGAAAATGAGCGGCATACAATATGAAGCAGAGCCCCTGTTCAGCAGTTCAGGACATTTATATTACCTGATAGAGTCTACTAAAAAAACCTGGATTCTTCAAACTTTATACGAAGAGAATGATCTGGTAGGAAGTTACAACTTTAGTATAGATAAAAAAATACTATCTGATAGGGAAGCTATAATAAAGTTTATCAATAGCCTTTAACAAAATATACCATTGGATGCATTGGATATATTGGAGATATTGGAGATATTGGGAATGGTTCTCCTGGTTCCTTCTCCCGGATCCTTTAATACAGGGGAATTATGTGAAGTGAGGGCTGCTGCTGCAAGCTCTCACTTCACACATCTATTTATATATCTACCATTTGCATCTGCCATTTACATGGGTGCATTTAATTTATCTGAAGAAAATATTGGTAAGGGGCATAAGTGAAGGCTCTAAGCACCGTAACGATAGCCCCTGGTAAATATTTCTTCAGATTTGATAAATGCGCCCCATTTACATCTGTTATTTGCATCTCATCTGCCATTCGCATCCGGCATTTGCACCCGTTAACTAAACTGCAAATTCAGCCATTCCAAGCAAAGTTTAATCCATGTAGCAGCATGGGGAACTACCTGATCCGGTCTGGTCGCAGTTTCTTCTGTTGCAAGTGATAAGCCGTGTCCACCTTCCGGATAAATATGAAGCTCAAAAGGTATACTTTTATTCCTTAAACTCTGAGTAAAAAGTAATGAATTTTCAACAGGAACTCCCTGATCTGCAAAGGTATGCCATATAAAGGCAGGCGGAGTTTTTTCACTGACATGATGTTCAAGAGACATCTCGTAAAGAAGCTCTGATGTAGCATTTTCACCCAGTAAATTAATAAAAGATCCTCTATGCGCATACTGCCCTGAAGTGATTACAGGATAAGCCAATATCAGTGCATTCGGACGATTCAATTCAATTTCTACACCAGGTATATTGCTTAGGTACTCTTTGTCCCAGTACACTCCAAGGCTCGCAGCAAGATGCCCGCCCGCTGAAAACCCGCATACTGCAATTTTTTCAGAGTCTACATTCCATTCCTCGGCATTTTTACGAATAATGCACATAGCACGCGAAGCATCCAATAAAGGTTGAGGATGCTTTGCCGGAGCTACGCTGTAATCAAGCACAAATGCATGATACCCTGCTGCATTAAATTGCAATGCAATAGGTTCCGCCTCTCTTGGAGAGGTAAACGAATAGCCTCCACCCGGCACAACCAGGACAGCTCCCCTTTTTCTTGAACCATTAAGTATGTAAGTTGTTAAAGTAGGCCTGAATGTGGTTACCTCGCTGCTTCTATAAGCATCCTTATCCCATAATTTAATAATTTTTGATATCATAATTTTTGCCCCCTGTTATTGATAAATAACTGCTTTAGTTGCTGATTGTCTGCCATATAAATCTATATAAAACTATACTGTTTACCAAAATCATCTACAACATTGTCATAGCTTAACCTTTTCCCCTATATCAGACGATTTATATATAGCCAGAACCAGATCAACCGATTTTCTTGCTGAACTGCCCGGTATATAAGGTTCTCTGTTTTCAAGAATAGCAGAAACAAAATCCGATACAATAAAAGCATGGCTTTCCATGTCAACATTTGAAGGATCTGATGAGGAAGATACAACTTCTGCATTTACATCGTCCAGCATTATTTTTATAATCTCACCATCTACAGACTCTCCTGCAGTATTAATGGTATTAGCAATACCAGCTGTATTCGCGGCATTATCTGCATTGATGGCATTGCCTGCATTGGTTACATTGCCTGCATTGACTCCATTATGCCTCATATACAAAGCTGCTTTTCCTTCTGCATATACTATTGAGCCTTTCTCGAATTCAATTCTTATCCTGTCGCCTTCAGGAGCATTTTCAGGAACATTGGAAATAGTTGTTCCCATGAGGACTCCCTTTGCACCATTTAAAAACTCCAGTATTGCCATGGCAGTGTCCTCAACCTCAATATCTCTTAATATAGCCCCTGCAGTTCCATATACGCTCTTTACGTCACCTGTCAACCAGCACATAGTATCAATGGCATGTATCCCTTGATTCATAAGGCAGCCGCCTCCATCAAGCTCTTTTGTCCCTTTCCAGTTGGAACTGGTAAAATACTCAGGAGACCTATACCCTCTGTACTGACACTCAACAATAGTCATCCTGCCAAGCTTGCCACTGTCAACAATCTCCTTCGCCTTCCTGAGACCGCTCCTTGTTCTATTAGGGAACACACATCCCAGCTTAAGATTTTTTCCCTCAGCAGTTTTAATCATATCTGTCATAACTTCACTATTAATGTCAAGGGGCTTTTCACATAATACATGCTTTCCATTCTTCAAGCACTCAATTGTATGTAGTCCATGCAGACCGCTTGGCGAGCAAATACATACTGCATCAATATCCTTATCAGCAGCCAGTTCCTTGTAGTCCATATAAACCTTTTCTACTCCGTACTTTTTTGCGAAAGCCTTTGTCTTTTCAACATTGCTATGACCGTATACAGCCACAAGTTCAGCTCTGTCATCCATAAGAATTGATTTAGCATGAAAATCAGCTATCATCCCACATGATATTATTCCAAAGCGGATTTTTCTCAATTTAAACACTCCCATCTAATCGGTTTATCTGCATCAT
Organism: Clostridiales bacterium; assembly: GCA_035362115.1. Lineage (GTDB taxonomy): Bacteria > Bacillota > Clostridia > Acetivibrionales > DUMC01 > DUMC01. Next base: position 5,288 of record DAOSDD010000010.1, read on the forward strand.
GTACAGTATAGCAAAACTTATGTTGTATGACAATCACTTTGTGAAGGGCACATTTTATTCTGGAACTATTATAATTGAGATTTCAGTATAAGAAACATATCCATTCACATCCTTTTGAGAAGTGCCTTGTAGAATGGATGAAGAAGGAATATATAAATTATGGAAAATAATTATATATATACAGCAAAATAATGCTTGTTTTCCACAAATATATGCATGAAAAAAAAACTGTATTCATGTACAATTATAAACAGCACACCGCTTTCTTTACTGTTGTGTGCTAAATACTATGCATTGGAAGGTGAATTAAATGCCTGATTTTAAAATTAGTGTTATTGTTGATTCCTTCAGGCTTGGTGTCAGGGAAGGAATTGAAAAAGCAAAGGATGTCGGTGCTTCAGGAATACAGCTTCATGCTACCAGAGGTCTAATGACTCCTGAAAATCTTACCGTGAAACAGAGAAAGGAACTCCTCGATATTATCACATCAAACGGACTTTTTGTTTCCGCTCTTTGTGGCGATCTGGGAAGTGGATTTGCAGTCAAGGAGGAAAATGACTGGAAAATAGAAAAATCCAAGAGAATTATGGATCTGGCAAAGGACTTGAATACGAATGTCATTACAACACATATAGGAGTTGTTCCTGAAAATTCGGACCATCCGAGGTGGGGCATACTGCAGGAGGCTTGTGAGGCACTTGGAGAGTATGGCGACAGCGTAGGTGCAGCTTTTGCAATAGAGACGGGACCTGAAACCTCGGCTGTATTAAGAAAGTTTCTTGACAGCTTGAGTTCAAAAGGTGTCAAGGTCAACCTGGATCCTGCGAATCTAGTTATGGTAACCGGTGATGACCCTGTTAAGGCCGTGGTGACACTTAAGGATTATATAGTGCATACACATGCAAAAGATGGAATAATGCTTAATAAGGGAAATCCCGAAGCTATCTACGGTATGATAGAAAATAAGATGACAGAGCCTGCTTTTAAGGAAGTTCCGCTTGGCGAAGGCAGTGTGAACTTCCCGGAATACCTCAAAGCATTAAAATCAATAGGATATAGCGGATTTTTAACAATTGAAAGAGAAGTAGGAGATAATCCGGAGAAAGATATCAGAGCAGCTGTAGCATTCTTGAATACACTCATTTGATAAGGTGTTATTTATTTTGCTCTATAGCACTATATTGGCATACGTGCATCTTTTCTATATTCATTAGGTGTTTTACCGGTAAGCTCCTTAAATTTTTTTGACATGTATGTGGAATGGTTGTAACCAATAAGCTCTGTAATTTTTTCTATACTGTAATCAGTTGTTACAAGCAGGTTCTTTGCTTTATCGATTTTGCAGGTCATCACATAATCAATATAGTTGACTTGTGTTTCCTTCTTGAAAATTCTGCTTAGATGATACGGGCTGATACTAAAAACTTCTGCAGTAGAGTTTAGCGAAATATCCATATGCAGATTATCAAGAACATACTGCTTGATTTTATTAACAATATTTAAATTTTCATTTTGCTTTTTCCTTGAAATAATGTCATTGGTTGAATTTACCATTTGCAAAAAAGTATTAATAAACACATTAATATTGCGAGGATGGTACAATCTATTTTTACAATATTCATTCATGACCTCATTAAGATTTAAGTTAATATCTTCTGTAAACTGCCTGAATATAGATATAAAACGAGAAATTTCACGCCTGACCTCACGGTAGGCAATATTATCACAGGTTGCTATAGCTAGAAATCTGTCAGTTGCTTTTTTTACTTCTGTATAGCTGCCAAGCCTCAGAGCTTTATCAAGCTTTATTGAGATATCCTCGGGTATAGTGTTTTCAGTTACATTAAACTCATCATAATAAAACATGTTTTTATCAGGATAAATAAAATTGTATTGCATGCACATTTTTGCATCAATATATGAAGCGTTTATTGAATATAAATCTTCTACGGACCTCCCTATGCCGGTAATCAGACGGGTCCCGATTTCGTCAATACAAAAGTCCTCTACCTTATTTATAAATTGTACAATGTCATCTTTCCGAGTTGAATCAGTATTCAGTATGACGCATATTGATTCATTTCTAATATCTACCGGTATGCATGTATAATTATTATTATTAAGAATATCTATAAAATCGATTATCTTATATTTATAGAGTTGAGTATTATTCTGCTGCAATCCTATGTCCTCTTTATTGAATGAAAAAATTACAGCACCGTAGTATTTGTGCAAAAATTTTATATTTAAAAGGTTCAACATATTTTCAAGGCTGTCTGCACGAGAAAGACGGTTATTGAGCAAATCAAGCATAAGATTGTGTTTTATCAGCATGGCATTCTTACTGAGAGATTCCTGTAAACTATCTATTTTTGAATGCATATTGCTAAACATATTATCTAGCAGATTATACTCCTCTATTCCCTTCCTGGGTATGTTGGATGCTGCAACGGAAGTAGAATACTTGTTAAGTATTTTCCTGAGGGGAGTATATATTTTTAAAGATAAGACATTTGACAATATAAGCACAATAAAGAGAATAACAGCTGAAACAAGAAATATTCTTTTTTTAATAGATTGATCCTTTTGGTAAAATAGCTCAGTCGTAACAAGCGAAACATAATACCAATTGTTAAAGCCAGATTTTACATAGGAAACAACATACTTGTTATTATTAAATGTTGTTTCAAAGCTAACAGGATGTGACGAATTTAAAATCCTTTTTACGAATGCCTCCTTTGAAATATCTTCATACAAACTAGCCTTATTACTATGCGATACAATTACGCCGTCATTATCAATAATCATAAGCATTCCCGTATTACTTGAGTTGAATTTCACCAGATAATTACTTAACGCCTCTTCTTTAATATTGACTCCAATAAAGCCTTTTACTGCATCTCCTGTAGAAGATATGGGGTACGCACAGATAAAAGTTATTACATCTCCCCTGGTAGAGGAACTACTTAAGTGCACTTGAGCATTTCGCGTTTTTAGCCATTGTATGCTTTTGTTTGATTTATAAAAGCTACTTACCCAATAGTATTCATCTAATTCAGTAACTGACTCTTCATTTACATATTTTAACGCATTCCTGCTTGAAGAAATCAGAATATCATTACTCCTTGAATGTATGAAAACTGTGTCTAATACATCCCTGTAATGGAATGCTATATTGTCCAGTTTTTGTTGTACGTCAGATACCTGTTTCCAATCATCAATACCGCTATTGTTAAAAATAGATATTATTTCCGAATCTTTCTGGGTATCAATTAGCTGTTTTATTGCTAGTTCATTTATCTTTTTCAGCACAAATTCATCAGATATTATGCTCACCTGATTTAATACCTTATCAAAATAGCTATTGATTTCGCTTTTAAACGAAGAGGAAAAATAGTTATATATAAAATAGCTTGAGGCAAAAAGAGTTATTATTATAATCAAAAGAAAGTATACTATCAACCTTAAAAGCATTGTTTTTCGTATATATCCGGATATATTTCTGCTCATGCTAACAGCCACCTTATCAAGTATTAATATGCTTTACAAAATTCTTATATTTAATCTTTCTTATGTCTCAGTTTCTTATGTCCCAGTTTCTTGAACACAAATAATTATAACATTTTTAGCTCTCTTTTTGTATATATTTCTTTTGCCTTTTATTTTCTGTTCGCCTCCAGCCCTAAGGCATTCAAATGATAAAAAGTCGTCAAATACTTCAAACTACAGATACCCAAAATCTGCGTTCAAAGTCCTTGCGCAGATTTTGGGTACTACCGGTTTAAATATACTTTTTAAACTAACTCAGGTTATAAATGCTATTTTGAATTATTAAAAGATTCGTTAGCTTCCTTTAAAATTTGATCACCACCGGCTGCCTTCCAATTTGCTACAAACTCGTCAAAATAGGAGATCGGCTTCTTTCCAGTTATTATATTGACATAAGCATCTACTTCCATCTTGTTAAGATCAGCCCATAATTTCCCTTGGGACGGTATAAACAGTCTGTTTGTTATATGTGATAACTTATAATCGTTAAAGCCATTTTTAACTGCAGTATCATATAATATCTCATATTGCTTTCTGTAGTTTTCTATATCATTCTGTAAAAAGAATTGACCAGTACCGCTATATAGCTTCTTTTCCTCTTCAGTATACTCATTTGCCAATTTTTGTACATATGTTGTATAGTTATCAATCTTCCTTACTGTATATTGTTCACCTTCTATACCCATAAAAGCAAATAAATGATTTTCAAAACTTTCCTGAGGCCAATTAAACATTTGCAGTATCTTGCCAAACTTATCCGGTTCTTCTTCAAGATTTTTTGAAAATACATATGTGTTACCAGGAACTATACCCAATGACATCATTCCCCTTGATTTTCCATCCGAACCGATTGGCGGATTTCCAAATTCGAAAGTGCCGTTGGGATAATTCTTTGTAAACTCTGCTGCTGTTGAACCAGGATTTACTATTACTTCTCCATTGGAGGCTTTTTTCTCTTTATACCAATGATAATAATAACCCATGGCAGAGACACCTATTCTTCCATTTACGAAGTCTGTCGACACAGCCCAGTAACCGCCCTTGTTTTCACCAGTTACAAATTCCGGGTCGATTATCTCCATTTTGTACCATTTGTTAAGGAGAGCCAGAGTATCCTTCATTTTTGGGCTGACTGAAGTATAAACCGCCTGTTCGTCTTCCTCTACCCAAGATCCACTCCACCACATTGAATACTGAGTTCCGAAAGCACCGCTAACTGGTGCAAATATAGATGTAGAGCATCCGTATGTATCCTTCTTATCGTTCTTATCAGGATCATCGTTTCTGAATTTCAACAGTGCATTTTCCCATTCCTCTATTGTTTCCGGAATTTTATCTATTCCAACATTTTTTAGCCAGTCCGTTCTCCATGCAATTGCATCTCTGAACATATAGCTTGCATTGATAAGAGGAATTCCATAATTTTTGCCTTTGTATTTTGAAGTTTGCCAGGCATCCTTTGCATCTCTGTCTATACATTTAAACAGATCAGGTGCATACTTTTCAACAATATCCAGTTTTACCTCTGAAAGCAAACCCTGTTCCTGATATCTCCAAAGTGAACTGATATTCTGAGCTATCCACACATCAGGTATATCATTTGAAGCCAGTGTTAGATTTAAGAGTTCTTCAAATTGGGCAGGTTCAAAAAATATTGGTTTTAGCTTTACATTAAAAGTATCATTATAGGACTTTAAAATTTTACTTTTTTCTGCTTCTACTGCGGATGTACCTGTAGTAACATAGCTGATTTCATAAACCTTGTCTTCCTTCGGGGCATACGGATCATTTTCTTGTATAGTCGTCTGGGTGTTTGCTGTTGTACTTGCACTCTTATCCGTACTTTCCTTTCTCGTACCGCTACATGCGCTTAGAATTGTCAGTGTCATAACTGTGGTAATCACCAACGCAAGCATTTTTAATGTTTTCCTTCTCATTTTGTTTACCTCCATTTTTATTTAATATACTCTATAGATAACACATTAATCAAATCACATCGTGATTCAGATTATGCATCATTCTATCCCTGATTTTAATATCCCTGATTTTGATATGCACTCATCCTTTTAAAGACCCAATCATAATACCTTTAACAAAGTATTTTTGCAGGAAAGGGTATACCAGAATTATCGGCAATGTGGCTATTACAATGGTGCACGCAATAACAGCAAATATCGGCGGCTGTTCTTCTACAGACGCAGCGTTAGTTGCCAGACCCGCATTTCCTAATGTGACAATACGCTGAAGCACCACCTGCAGCACGACCTTTTTTTCATCAGTAATGTAAAGAATGCAATCAAACCATGCATTCCAATGTCCTACTGCAGTCCAGAGAGCTATCGTAGCCAGTATCGGCTTGCATATAGGCAATATTATTTTGAAGAGTATAGTTGGTTCATTTGCTCCGTCCAACTTTGCAGATTCCTCAAGACTATCAGGAATTGTCTGCATAAATGTTCTGATAAGAATAATATTGTAAGTGCTTATAAGACCCGGCAAAATCAATACCCATCTGCTGTTAATCAGGTTAAGGGATTTTATAAGGAAATATGTAGGTATCAGCCCGCCTCCAAAAAACATTGGTATCAATATAAACATAGTCCAGAAGCCTCTATCAGGAAAGTATTTCTTGGAAATAGCATAAGCAGGCATAACAGTAAATATAACTGTTAAGACCGTAGCCACAACTGTTCTAAAAACCGAATTATAAAAACTGATATATATTATTTGTGAACCAAGTGTCTTCTTATAGTATTCAAAGGTTAATCCTTTAGGTATAAGATGAAGACCATATTGTGAACTTGAAAGTCCTTCACTTACAGAGAGATTAAATATATAGAGGAATGGATAAATGCATGTTGCACAAAATATTAAAAGAAAAGTAACATTTAATACATCAAAAATATTTTCACCTAACGTATTCTTTCTAACAACCAAGCTTCTCACTCCTTTGATCAAAAGCTATACTTGCTTTTACTAAAATATACCATGTTCACCTTGAGTTGATTTTTTCAATACAAAATCCGTCACCAAGAGCATTATTATTGCGATAGCATTTTTGAACAGCCCTACTGCTGCTGCGTAGCCGTATTCCATCATCTTTAGCCCCTGCCTGTATGTGTATGTACTGATAACATCGGCACTATTCAACACTGCCGGATTATTTTGCATTAAATTAAATATCTGGTCAAAATCATCATTTATAATACTACTTAATCCCATCGTAAAAAGGAATGCAATGACAAAGCTAAGTGACGGGAGCGTAATATGAATTGCACACTGCAAACGTGTTGCGCCATCCGTTATGGCTGCTTCATACAATTCTGGATTTATACCAGCTATTGTTGCCAGATAAACTACGCTTCCCCATCCTACTTCTTTCCAAATGGATGATGAAACCAGGACAGCTTTAAACCAATGAGAATCAGAAAGAAAATTAATGGGCTGCATACCGAGCTCCTGCATAATGTATCCTATAGGACCTATAGAAGGTGAAAGAAATTGCTTTAATATGCCGGTAAGTATTACCCAGCCAATAAAATGGTTCATATAGGTAATTGTCTGGATAAACTTTTTTAACCGAATACTCCGTAGTTCATTCAAAAGTAAAGCAAGTATAATCGGTGCAGGAAACCCAAATATCAGTTTTAATGAACTTATATATATTGTATTTAAGAATACTTTTGGAAAGGTACGGCCACTGAACATTGTGTAGAAATGACCGAAACCATTATGAGAAGTCCAGGGACTATTTAAAATTCCTTTTAAAAATTTAAAATCCTTAAAAGCAATAATTATACCATACATCGGAGCATAATTAAAAATAAGAAAAGAGACTATAGCCGGTAAAAACAACAGAACAAGAAACTTATATTTAATATAACAATGCACTTTTTTAGATATAGCAGTACAAATATGTGTTACTATACCAGTGCTATTGTTATTGCTATTGTTATTGCTTCTAATAACGTTTGCTAACATTAAGAATCCTCCTTCATTGCTGTAATATTATTATAATCGAAATTTTCCTAAATTTAGCAAATACCTATTTTACACTTAAGCATTTAAAATCTAGAAACAGTAATCAAGCTTGAAAATTTTTTAGTACATATTAGTGCCGGTCAATATAATTATATTAAGTCTCTCTTAATAAGCAAGTACTCATTCTTGTGTATTCTATGTTTTCTTGCTTTTTTTCAATACTTTCTTCTACTCTTTCTTGCTATTTGTATGTTTTATTGCTTTTTCAATTTTTTTACATTCTAAATTTCTCTTCAGATACATAACACTCATATTTTAATTAAGCTTTACTATATCACCCGTTCTTGCTGATTCATATATAGCATCAATCACTTTCATTATAGTAACACCATCTTCCGCCGGGCAGATACAGACACTACCATTTATAATACAATCTACGAAATGATTTATCTGTGCGGCAAAGCACTCATCAAATTCAAAAGTATAACTATCCAATATCGGTTTACAATTTACCAGGTAGTCATTCTTTTCAGTATAGATATTAAAGTCAGGTTCAATATCAGCTCCACCTTTATCCCCATAAATCTGCGAATAAACAGTATCCTTGGCTATATTCAATGTCCAGCTGGTTTCTATATACAAAGATGCACCATTATCAAACTTTATTAAAGCATTGGCAGAGTCCTCTACTCCAACTAAATTTCTACTATAGTCAGTCGCTTTATACCAGGAATATCCCTTAATATTTGACCTGTTGCCAATCCTGTCATATGTGTTTCCAAAAACAGCCACAGGCTTGGGCTTACCCATTAAATACATACACAAGTCCATGACATGTATGCCAATGTCTATAATAGGCCCGCCGCCCGACAAGGACTTATTAGCAAACCAGCCTCCCGGATTTCCGCACCTCCTCAGATAGCCTGCTTTAGCATAGTAAATCTCTCCAAGCTCCCCACTATCTATATATTCCTTCATAAACTGCGAAATCCTGGCAAATCTCTTTATGAACCCGAACATAAGCAGTTTATTGCTTCTTTTTGAGGCCTCGAGCATCTTCAGAGCTTCTTCGGCATTAAGAGCCGGGGGCTTCTCACAAAGTACATGCTTGCCTGCTTCCAGTGCTGCAATAGCAATCGGGGCATGAGTATTATTCCAGGTGACAATGCTTACAGCATCAAGCTGATCAGATGCAACCATATCCCTGTAATCACTATAAACAGTATTTATTCCCAACTCAGCTGCAAACTGCTTTGCCCGTTCTCCATTAATATCGCATACAGCAACGACTTCTACATCCGGATTGCTGCAATAAGCTTTTACATGCAAGCCTGCAAGCTTACCTGTTCCTATAATACCTACTCTAAGCTTTTTCAATTAAACCACCCTCTATTGCAGCATCAAATATTGCTTTTAATACTATGTCTTCCGCATCTTTGCAGACCGGCCCCGGAAAGCCGTAATATTTAAACGCTGTACCTGCTTCATATCCGGCCTTTTCATAAAGAGCCTTTGAAGGAAGATAGCCATAGTCTCCATTTGCGTATCCCAATACAATTGTTCTGTCAGTACCAAAAAATTCTTTTATTTTAATGCCTATTTCATGAAACACCTCAAAAGGCAAGGTAACTATTCTAAGCATGCCGATACATATTATTTTTATATCTGCTGCAACTGCGTATTCCAAAGTTCCGCTGCTATTCTTGCTACGCATTCTGACACCCCAATTTTTCATGGCTTTTTTCACTTTAATAATAATTTCATTATCCTGAGTTTCTACTTCGTCTGAGTTCTCACTTTTCGGTTCCTTTAATACATCACCGGCTTCATTTTTTAAAGGAATACTGACTCTTAATGTTTTTACTTTTATTTTAGCATTGGAAAATACATTTTCATCAAGCTGTATAATCGCAGTATCAGCTACACTGTCAGCCAATCTTTTGCCAAGCTTATCAGCAATCTCGAAATTACCTTTTTCAGATGGGTTTATATCACCGCAGCATCCATTTGCAAATATTATAGAAGCATTTTTATAATCGTCCCGTCTGTTCAACGCATGTATCAGAAAATGCGGATAGTCCTTGCTGTAAAACAGATTTGCATCTCCTAATACTACAGGATGGCAGGCATAATTAACAAGAACTGTGTCAATGCATCCACTTCCTGCATCCCTTATCTCAAGTACTCCGAGCTGATCATCTACAAAAAGCTCCGGGTTGCTAACATCCCACATAACACGGTTGATACCTATATTACAATTGGAGGTTTTATATATGATTTTTGAAGACCTCATTCTATAAGCAGCTTTACATGCACATTCCACAATACGGAGCTTCAAGGATTCCAGCCACTTATAATCTACCGCTCCGCTATCTTGCAAAAAAATCGACGCCGGACCGGAATGAGTGTGGATACATGCTATAACAATATTATCAGAAGAGATGGACAGCTTTTTACTGATTTCAGTATTGCACTCCTTTATATATTCACTGTCCAATCCAAGGAGGTCACATATTATTAGCACGAATTGGTTTTTATCATCATCAAATACAATGCATTTAATTTTTAAGGCATCATGAATACCCTCTGAAGGGAACATTCGTGCAAGATATCCTGTCATATCCATTCCTGTTATTAATTCAATATCTGACTCAGCAACACCTATTTTTATATATCTCATGGTAATCTTCCTTTCCTATACTCCAGTATGCCCATATCAAATCCGATTTGCAATTATCTTATATCTGTGTTATTTTACCAGTTCATCTACATTTTCATATATCTTTATAATAGCTTCGGCAATTTGATCAATATCTTTTTTCTCAGCAAGCAGCATATTCTGTGTAAGCCATACGCCTTCTTTTCCACATATTTTTTCAGCTTTCTCTAGATACAATTCTCCGTAGTTTATATTTGAACCTGTAATTCTCCTGAATTCCGGCGTATTGAAAAGAGACTGCTTATATAAGCATACATACCCTGGTGAACTTGGAATACCTTCAGCATTCAGCGCATTCAGGAAAACTTCCCTGTCCAGGCCCTTGCACTTTTCACTTTTATATCTGAAGATAAATATATGATGTGAATTTCTTGTAATTCTTTTATCTTCTTTCAATATTTCGACACAGGGAACCTCCTTCAATCGTGAATTCAAATAGGCCGCGTTACTCATTCTTTTTTCAATCTGTTCATCAAGCCGCTCCAATTGTGTATTAAGAATCGCCGCCTGCCATTCTGTCATTCTGGCATTGGTCCCTACAATTGGATGGTCATACCATACTTTACCACGAATATCTCTTCCGCAGTGATGAATAGACCAGCATTTCTCATAAATATCTGTATCATTTGTCGTAATAAAGCCGCCTTCACCTGCTGTAAGATTTTTACTTGCCTGAAAACTGAAAGACCCTGCATGTCCGATAGAGCCGACTCTTCTGCCATTCCATTCGGAACCTTGTGCATGAGCTGAATCTTCTATTACATATAAATTATGTTTTTTTGCAATTTCCATAATTCTATCCATGTTGCAGGCTCTTCCTCCCAGATGGACAGGTATTATGGCTTTTGTTCTTGAAGTTATTGCTTTCTCAATCTTTTCCGGGTCAATATTGAAAGTATCCTCTTCTATGTCCGCAAAAACAGGTGTAGCCCCCTGAAATATTACTGCTGATGAAGTAGCATTGAAAGTATAGGGAGGAATAATAACTTCGTCTCCATATCCAATCCCCAAAGCCCGCATAATAACTTCCAGTGTGACTGTTCCATTTGTTACTGCCACACCATATTTTGCATGCTGATATGCTGCAAAAGATTTTGCAAATCTATCCACTTCACCGCCCAATGTTCCCCATTTGCCGCTATTTAAGACTCTTTCAAGAGCAGCTAATTCTTTTCCATCATACCTGGGCCACATGGGAAACCCCTCAGTTCTTAACTTATTACCACCTTTTAAAGCTAACTTACTCATAACAATATCCTCCTAAAAATTTAATTGTACTGTCTAAATATATTTTTTTATTGCTGCTGCTACTGCATCTGAGCAAACTTCCTTGCCTTCTTCGCTTAAATGAGTATAATCCTGGCAAATAAACAGCTGCACATTCGTTTTAATCTGACTGTTTAAATCATTAATCTCAATTTGCTCCTTCTTCATGAATTCTTCAGCAGCTTTATTATACAGATCAATATCTGAATTCCGGGTGAATTCATTATTGGGATTCACCGGGGTAGTAGAGGCCCATATAATCCGAGCTTCTGTTTTTCTTAATTCGGTTAGAATCCTTTTAAGCTCACACAAATACTCCTCCAGCGGAGTAAATATTCCCACATCGGTATTATGCCGATAGACATCCCACAGACCATTGTTCCAGTGTATTATATCCGGCTTTCCCAATTCGTCCACCCATATTTTTATATGCCATAGTGTATATTTCGTAAACCTGCAATTATCCGCAGGTCCTACAACCTCAGCAATACCATTAAGTTTTTCTCCAACCTGCGGCTGATAATTTAATCTGATTGAATCTCCCAACAGTAATACCTTTTTCATATGCTCTTTCTCCTGTAAATTCTTTAAACTGCCAAGAAAATTCGCTTCGCTCATGACTCAAAACAATGATGCGAATTTACTTGTTCGCTAGGGAACCCTAGTTTCCCTTCGACGGATTCTGTTCTCTTGCTTGCTGCAGAATCCTGAGCACCCTCCTTAAAGCGGAAAGGGGATTCCCCTTTTCAAACCCCAGTATAGGAATTTTTTAAGAGTTTTATAAATTCCTATACTCTAAAAAATGCCTACGCTTTGGCATTAGAAACTTGCTGCCCGACAGCGTATGATTTAATTATATAAATACTTGCAAAGTATTTCATGAATAAAGATGCTATCTTTTAGCATAATTTTGTCTTTCCCCAATATTTTTTTAATTTTTATATATAAAAAAAAGTTATAATGTTTTATAATAGTACTGGACTTTTAGATGCAAGGGGGATTAATACATGAAGGATGCTTCATTATATGAAAAAGCAGGTATGTATGACAACGGGTTTCCTATCCAATTATTAAAAGTAGAAAAAAATTGCCAGATGATGGCTTTCACAAGCCATTGGCATGAGCAGCTTGAAATACTGTATTTTACTGAAGGAAACGCAGTTATACAGTGTAATTCTATCTCGTATGAAGCAAGTCCCGGTGACCTTATTATTATTAACAGCAATGAACTTCATACAGGCTACAACGTCGGTAATTACTTAGCATATTATTGTTTTAACATAGATTCCTCATTCATACACAGCCGCTTTATGGACACCTGTGAAATGAAATATATTACACCAATTGAACGCAATATGATCTTGTTTAAAAATAAAGTAAGCGGCGACAACTCAATTATTGAGTGTATTAATGCTGTAATCCGTGAATATGAGAGCAAGGAAACAGCCTACGAATTGGTAATAAAATCTTGTGCATATAAGCTGTTAGCAATGCTTATAAGAAATCATGTAACAAAAGTCATTACTCATGCGGAATATGCAAAAAGTTTATGTTATCTGGAAAGACTGGCAAAAGTCTTCAAATATATTGAAGAGAATTATAATCAAAAAATTACCATAGAGGATTTATCTTCTATGTCAAACTTAAGCAGCTATTACTTCTGTCGTATGTTTAAAATGGTTACTGGTAAAACCATGATTGAATATATTAATTCCTTTCGTATCAACAAAGCTGATTACCTATTGAAAAGCACTGATATGAATGTAACAGAGGTAGCAATGGCAACAGGCTTTAATGATATAAATTATTTCAGCAGAACTTTTAAAAAGTATAAAAAAATATCTCCTTCACATGTTACAAAAGTAAATTGACAATCACACTAATAACTTTATTAATGTATCCAGTTGAGGAACATTTTTCATAGTTTCCATTCGGCATATTGCTTCCTGTCTTATTCCTGTAAGATTTTCCAAATCTCTCTGCGACATCCCGAGTTCTTGCCGTCTTTCAATAATCTTAATTATTATATCAGACATAATGTCAATTTCCTTTTTCTCTTCTTCAATTAAATTTAAACTTTTTAGCTATAGCACTTAGCTAACATTAAAAATTTTAACTGATATTGTAGCTAAACTATTGACGCCACTTTATATATTAGCTATAATGTATTTGTATTAGCTAAATACGCTTATATCAGCTAAATCTAATTGAAATGGAGTGATCTTATGATTGTTACAACAACAGAAGTACAGAATAACTTCGGCAAGTATCTTAAATTATCTGAGATTGAAGATGTTATAATCAGCAGGAATGGTAAAGTAGTCGCAAAACTTACTTCCTGCACAAGCAACAAAGATGACTTTACAATACGCGAAGCAGCTCGGGAATATATATATTCCGGTAAAAAGGTCTCATATGAAGAATTTCTTGAAATATCAGAGAAAAGTGAGCTGCGGTATGAATATATTGATGGGGAAATATACCTGCTGGCATCACCATTTTATGCACACCAAAAAGCTATAAGGCAGCTTTTTGTCGAATTTGCAAATTGGTTCAAGGATAAAAAATGCGAACCTCTTAGTGCTCCTTTTGATGTTACTCTTTTTAACGTGATTGGCGATATTTATACAGATATGGATACATCTGCTGAAACAGCCACCAATATACACACAAATAATGATACTGATGCCTATGCCGATACTGAAACTGATACTGATACTGATACTAATACCGATACAGTTGATAACAAAAATAAAAATATTAATGTTGTCCAACCTGATATCCTGGTTATTTGTGATAAGGAGAATATCAACGAAAAAGGCAGGTACACCGGTACTCCTTCACTTGTTGTTGAGATACTTTCTGAATCAACCAGAAGCAAGGATTTAATAAAAAAACTTAACCTTTATATGCGGAGCGGAGTAAAGGAGTATTGGATTGTGAACACTTTTTCAAAAGAAATATATCTATATGTTTTTAAGGATTATAATATTGATAAAATGATGGCCTTTAAAAATGGCGAGAGGGCTGAATCAGATATATTTAAAGGTCTTGGGGTTAACCTGGAGCATGTCTTTGATTAAATGTGCCTAAGGAGCATATTTTGAATTTGGGGAAGTGTTTACCAATTATGCTAATTACAGGTATCGCCGTGGGGAATATTGGAACAAGCACTAGTAAAGGCTCTATACAATTATAAGACCGGTGGAGACCCTTTACAATTTCCCACCGGTCCTGCATAGTAACACTCTGATTTTGTATAGCTCTGTTCAACTGTGAAATTCAGGAATTGCACCTGCATTATTAAAAAATATGTCCTCTTTAACATAATTACCAACTTCTGCCTCTTCAACAAGTAGAAGGGAACTCTTCAAACAATAAAGAGGGTGGTTGGAACCATATACTATTCTATGATGATTAATTTCCTTTATAAGTTTTTCTATAACAAACAACCAGTCTTTAAAACCAGAAGTATCAAGAAAAATATTTTTTCTGGAATTAATGATATCTTTTAAAGCTAATACTTCACCAACTCGTATGCTTTGCAATACAACTGTATTTTCCGGGTGGTCAGCCAAAAAGTCGGATAAATTCAGTATATCAATATTCTTAGGCTGCATCAGGTAATTAAGCCTCTCATCTTCCATTCTCATTGTAAGAAAAAGGGGTAATTTGTTTTCCGAAAGCGTATGACAGAGCTGTCTTAGGTACTTATTATCAAGCTTATAACCATGGTAACAGGGATATATCCTTACGCCTTTAATATCAAATAATTTTATTCCCCTTTTTATATCATCAATAAACCCGGGAACTTCAGGGTTTACAGTCAATATATGTTTATAAGGTGTATCTTTAATTATCTCATGTAATTCAATGTCACCTTCAAAAGGATCATTATAAAATATACTGTCCAGAGAAGATAAATAGCCATACTCAATCCCATTTTGCATATGTACCGTTTTTAAATCATCAAATTTGTTCATACGGATCTTTCTAAAGGGCCAGTGCCCCAAAAGACAATTTGTATCTATTTTTTTCATAATTATATCAACTCCATTCCTGTCAAGGTTTTTATCAAACTCAGAACCATTTCCGAGGCTGGATGTGTCTCCGTTCAAAGAGAACCATCCTCAGTACACCCTAAAACTTTAAAGGCATTCTTATAATATATTAAATCTCTTTGCTCAGCAGTTAAATTTGCTTCTTCTATCTGCCCATAATTAACTAAAAATGATCCTGTCATATCCGTACCAAAAAGTATTCTTTCCGCTCCAATTTGTTCTACTGTGTAGTCCACATCATCTCTCCTGAAAATTGATCCGGATATGTCCACCCAAACATTTTTATAATTCTTTATAGACTTGATGCCATGGTAGGCATTCCCCCCAAGATGTGCCATAATAAACCTTGCATCAGGATATCTGCGGGCCAGTTCTGCAGTATGTGGCCCAGTTGTTTCAAATTCCAGCTGTCCGACAGCCTTTTTAAATGAATGTATAAGTACAGGAATGTTGTATTCTATACACTTTTCTACAAGAGGGAAAACCAGCGGATCATCACAATAAGTAGCGACCCATAATTTCATACCTTTCATACCATATTCTTCAATACCCTTCTTTAAAACATCAATGCAGTTATCATTAACAGGATTGACATAGCAAAATCCGCCAATGTAGTCAGGTTGTTCCTTTGAAAACTTATGGACTTCGTAGTTGAGTTCGTTAATTTCATCCTTGTCGGAGTAATAACTCCTCAAGCCCGAAATATATACTTTCGATATGTTATACAATTCACATGCCTTCATAATTTCCCTTTTGTTATTCTCATAGTTGCCGCCCCAAATATGTGCATGTATATCAATTATCACAGCAAACCCACCCCCAGTTTTTTGTTAATAAAAATCTCATAATAATATACACCAATTATGTATACTTATTATATCCCTTTTTAATTAACTTTTACATCCTTTTGATTTATATAATTTTTAATATATCAATAACCAAATTATGTCAATGCACTTTGTTTTTCTTATTTCACATTCTATACTTGTCTTTTAATTTTATCATATTCATTAAGCAGCTCATCAAGTTCCTTACTAAGCTTAATAATATCATAATCCTGCAAATTCCCTTTGAGCTCTATCATTCTATCTAATTCTTCCTTTATTTTCCGTATTTTAACAATTAATTCTTTGGTTTCAGACATCAGATTCTCCCTTCCTGTTTTAATAGTTGCTTTTTAAGCTTCTATTGCCAACAATAATGCAAAAACAATATTATAATATTTCGGTTAATGTATTTAGATTTAGGTAATGAACAACAATTTATGTATGGTATATTGTGGGAATAAAATGTTTGATTTCTAAAAATAATGGGAAATTATATAAACAGGCATTACTATCGTATGCGGTGCGTATAACACTTGGTAAATATCATATAATAATGTTATTAACCGATATACATATGCATAAAAGGTAGTGTTGACTAACTTATGAAAGAGGTGCTTTTATGAAGGCTTTTGTTGATAAAGATGCATGTATTGGCTGCGGATTATGCGAATCATTATGCCCTGATATTTTTAAGCTTGAAGATGAAGGGACTGCTGTTGCAATTGATGAGGAGCTTACTGACGAAAACTTGGATTGTGCAAAAGACGCTGAGTCCCAATGCCCCACAGAAGCTATTGTTGTGGAATGAAAACCAGCAGAACCTAAAACCAATTCGGGTGGTTCTAGAACCACCCGAATTATGTGAAATTATATATCAATGTCGGATTTTATATCAAATTAATTCTTAAATAGGATCTCCCTTAACGCTTTGGCATTCTCTACTGCTTTTCCAAAAGGGTGATTATTAAAAGATACAATTGTAATATCTGATTTACCTTCAACTTCCTGAATTCTTGTCACCCATTCCAGAAGTTCGTCTCTGCTATAAAGATAGTTATACCTTTCGGAACCTTCGCTGTTATACCATTTTTCAGCATTTCTCCCGTGCATCCTAATATATGATATTTTAGATGTAACAGCTAGTGTATTTCCTATTAAACCCTTAATACGGGGTTCATCCACACAAACAAATCCCAGGTTTTCATTTTTCATTAGATCAATTACTTCTTTCCTTATCCAATTATTGTTACGGAACTCTATACAAATACCAATACCTTCAAACCATTCTCCAAGAGTTTTAAGGTAATCCATATTCTCTGGTTTAAAATGAAAGGAGTAAGGAAACTGAACCAGGAGACATATAAGTTTTTTACTTTCCAGAAGAGGTTTAATTGCATATTTAAATTGCTCAGCTTCAACAGTACCTGCAGTTTTCTCATGGGTAAAACCTCCGAATAATTTAACTGCAAACCTGAAGCTATTCGGGGTCTTTCTATTTAAGCTTTCAAAAAGTCTTAAAGAAGGCATATGATAATAGGTAGAATTAACCTCCGTAAAGTCAAAATACCTTGAATAATATTCCAACATGTCACCATCTTTTATTCCTTTAGGGTAAAATGGCCCTATCCAATCCTTATATGAATATCCCGCAGTACCTGTATAGATCATAACTCGTACGTACCTCCGCTTATTTTTTGGCTTTTTGTCCCTTTTATTTTTTGATTTTTGGCCCTTTTCCAGGGAAATCTCTGCATCCTGCAAATTACTTCAATTTATAACTTTAACTTATATTTCAAGCATCTGGCTTATAGTAACAAATTCATAGCCTTTATCCTTTATATATTTTATTACTTCCGGCAGTGCCTTTATACTATTTTCCATAGCTTCCTTTTTTCCACTGCAGTGCATAAGGATAATTCCACCAGGGTATAGCTGCTTTTTAACCCTGCTCATTATTTCGGAAGATGATATTCCCGACCAATCCTGTGTGTCTACAGACCACCTTATATTATAATAACCTAATGAATTGACTACCTCATCAGCTTTATCCCCGGACGAACCAAAAGGAACTCTTAAAATAGGCTGATGTTCTTCCAATATGGAGGAAATTAGTTCTTCCGTGTCTAATACCTCATCCTTTATTTTGTCTTCCGAAAGCTTGGCAAAGTTTTTATGACCCCAACTATGATTGCCAATATCATGTCCTTCTTCCCTTATACGTTTTAAAACTTTAGGGTACTTTTTTACATTAACCCCAATTACAAAAAATGTAGCTTTTATATTATTTCCCTTTAAAATATCAAGAACTCTTAAAGTAAAATGCTCATCCGGTCCATCATCAAAGGTAATAGCAACCTGGTTTTTGCTTTTATTACCGTTATATACAGGTTTTAAGTCTATGCTAAGCTTGTCTTGAGCTTGGTTTCCTTTTTCATCCTTGCTCGGGCTCTGTACCTTTTGCCCATCTTTTTTAAAACTACTTTCAGCACTAGTTTTACAAGCTGTCTCATCACCTGTTTCATAACCAACTACATTACCAACCTTATTATCAGCTTCATTACCAGTTATACTATCAACTATATTATCAGTATTGTTATCAGTTTTACTATCTTTTTCATTAAGTAACTTTTCACCCGCTTTGCTTTCTTCTTGTAATTTTATATATCTATTGTCAATCAGCGGTAAAAGGTGGTAATATTTTCTATAATTATTTATCATATAAAAAACTTCTGCCGAGTTTCCTTTTAGGTTGCTATCAACCATATTTCCATACTTTTTAAATGCTCCAAAGCCAATCTTATGATTTTCGTTTGACGCATATTCAATAAAAGCAAATGATAATGCTATAAATAAAACTATGATAATTTTTGCTGTAAACTTTGATAAAACATTAGTTTTGTTTGCGTTGGCATTAATTTTCATATTCAGCCTCTAATTTATATAATAATTTCTACTAAAATATATGCATTTATTACCACTTTTGAACTATATTTAAAACTATTTTATATTAATACTACAATGCAATGATTGAAAGTAATTTCTATTTGCAGTATACAAAGTAGTACTAACTTATTATATGTTAACTTGCTTTAATTACTAATTATATATTAATACATTAATACCACGAAATAGTTAAAAATAATTAAAAAGAAGTAGTATCCACTAAAATACTACTTCTTTTATAAACAATCACATTAATTATTATACAATAGTCAAAAGTGAAATCATTTTCCCGGTATTTTACCTTTATTGTCTTGCTTCTTACTGCTTTCCTCCGCTTTCTTCGATATATAACTATTGAATACCAGTGCACCAACTAGTGCAGCTGCACTTATAACTATAATAGCTATTTCAAGAGCACCCACGAAATCACCTCCTATCCGAAAATTATAATAGGCAACAGGCGAAAGTGCTCTTGTACTTACTCCCAAAGAAATATACAGTAGTAAAGTCAGATATTTCCTTTCTAACATCAGTCAATATAATTTTATCCTTAAAAGGTTGGTTTTTATAGAACAAAAAACAGCTTTTTACAAAATTTGTAGTGTACATGCGGTTTATAAGGAGCCTGGAAGCTTTCCTCCATGCTTCCTGATCAGCATAGGAAAGTACAGCATGGTTTGCTTCAGTATTGATTATTGCTATATCACTTTTATAGTAGTACTTCCTGTTTCCGGCAATACAAGCTCTTTGCAACAAGGAAGTTTGAAGCAATATAACTACAAGTATAAAGACTGCTAAAAGTTTGTAAGTCCAACCATATCTCCTCATAGTTTTACGGTCTTTAAAACCCCACTTTCATTAAACAATTACATAATAAGGATTTACTAATATCATTATATAATGTCTTTCATAATAAGTCCATATAATGCTATAGTACAAGGTGCAGGATACACATCAGATTTTTAAAAATACTTTTATTCACCGATCTTTATTCCCGCTGAGATTCTTATTCAACGCATGGCATATACCAACTGCTTTCTCAACATTCAAGATAAATGCAATCCCTTTACCCGTTTTGTTAAGTTCAGCATCCTTTGTTATTGAATCTAATACTTTTTCTGTTATGTTATCTGGAACGAGGGTTAGGACTATTTCTTTTTCCGGCTCAATAGGTATTCCAAGTATTTTTAAATTCTCATGGATTCCTGTGCCCCGTCCTCCCATAATAGTTCCACCTTCGGCCCCCGCTTTTTTTGAAGCTTCTACTACACTCCATGCTTTGCCTTTATTTACAATAGTTACAATTAGATTAAACTCTATATTCCCTTCTTTTCCTGCATATGAAGCTCCGATAATATTCTCACTTACACTTCCGCTTGGGCTTTCCTTTAAGTTTTTACTTGCATTTTCATTTACTCTTTCATTTACTTTTTCATTCATATATACAAGTCCCCCCATTTCAACCACAAATGCAATTCCTCTTCCCGGTTTATCCAGTAAAGATTCCTTTGTTATTGTCTTTAGGACATCATCAGTGTTTTCATCCTTAGCTACAGAAAATACTATTTCCTTTTCCGGCTCATAATCTATTCCAAGTATCTCCAAATAGACATTCTTATCCGCCGTCCCTCTCCCCAATATTATGGTTTCGCTGTCAGCACCTGCCTTTTTTGCTGATAATGCTACTTTTGTACCCATTCCTTTTTTAATAATTGTAATTACCAATTTATAATTACTTCCAATTGACAATTTGTTCTCACTCCTTATCATTCTTCTCCTTTTTAGAATAAACATATCCTAACAATAATACCGATAATATTGAAGCAAGAGCAACAAGAGATACCATACCAAACCCATCCAGCATTGGATTCCCTCGTCCTAATCCCTTGGCTGCTCCAATTGTTAATGCCAATATAAAAGTTACAGTCATAGGTCCTGTAGCTGCCCCTCCAGAATCGAAAGCTATAGCAACAAAAGTCTTATCAACATGACGTAAAAGGAAAAATGCCAATAAATACCCTGGAACTAAGAAATACCACAAAGATATTCCTTTAAGAACTCTCAACATGGCCAGAGCTATGGATATAGCTACTCCTAAAGATAAAGAATAAAGCATTAATGTTTTATTAATATGCCCCCCTGACACCTTCTCAACCTCATCATTTAAAACACGCACTGTAGGCTCGGCATAAGCAATTGAAAACCCAGCAAGAAATCCTATAGGTATAAGAATCCAATTATTTTTCATTTCTCCAAGTTTAATACCCATGCTTTCACCTACAGGCAGAAAGCCTATATTCACGCCCTGCAGAAAAAAGGAAAGCCCAAAAAAAGACAAAACAACTCCTGCTGCTATCCGTTTTAATTGGTGCTTACTTAATCTCAGTACAAAGATCTGAAAAATAATAAATATTATAAGTATGGGAAGCAATGCATAAAAGACTTCCAGCATTATACCAGAAAAGCCTTTAAATAATGAGCTTATCAACGAACCAACACCCCCAATATCAAAACTGCAAGGATAGGCCCTATACACGCTAATCCAAGCAAGCCGAAACTATCACTTGAGGAATCTTTCTTAGCAGTGACCGACATGACACCTACCCCCAATGAAACAATAAAAGAAACAATCATAGGCCCTGTTGCTACACCTCCTGCATCAAAAGAAAGAGCAAAAAATCTGGATGGAGCAAATAACGAAATAATAAAGGCAAGAGTGTACCCTCCAATTAAAATATATGTCATAGGTAAATTAATAAATATCCTTGTTAATGCAAGAGAAATAAATATACCAACTCCAATAGCCACAGAAATAATTAAAAGCAGCCTCCCTATTTCACCTTCTGAAACACGGGTAACCTGCGAAGCCAGAACCTGTACATCAGGGTCCGCAACAGTAACGGAAAAACCCAGTATAAACCCAAATATAGTTATTAACCATAGTTTCCCTTTACTTACCAGGGCCGAACCCAGCATTTCTCCCATAGGTATAAACCCAGCTTTGACACCTATCATGAACAATATTAATCCCAACATTACCATAACAGTTCCGCCAATAAACATCACAAAATCTTCTTTGGGCAACTTTACAATTGTCAATTGCATTATTGTAACAAGTATTGTAACAGGAAGAATAGCATAAACTACTTCAAGTACCGTTTCTTTTATGTTCAAAAAAAGCACCCCCAATACTACAGTGTGTACGAAATAGTATTTAATTTAATTAGTATTCAATTTAGTTATTTCATTTTTTAGTTTTGCGAACTGTGTTTATAAATTTTTACAGAACTTTGATACCTATGATAATTGTAATATTTATTCCATTCTATTAGCAAAAGCAATGTTTGTCAAATACCTTTAATGGGTTGGGGTGCATTTTTTATTATTAGGCAGAAAATTTATACTTGCCTGTTTGCTTAAATAAGGTACAAATCATCAACTAAATTAATATACTGTAAGCAGGATACATTATGTATACCAAAAGTGTAACTAAACTTTCTGATCGTTTATATGAACAACTTTTTGTACAGGAGTGATAATTTTTAGCATAGGAGTGATATATAATGCCATTATCTGCAAGAGAGCTGTTTGCAAGATTACTAAAATGTGAAGCTGATGGTGAAGGTATCGATGGCATGAAGGCAGTTGCAACCGTTGTAATGAATAGGGTTCATGTTGCTTATGGTGAATATCTCAGAGAATGTGAGGGTGATTTGCGCCGGGTTATTGAGCAGCCTTATCAGTTTACATGCATGCTTACCCAGGTATATGGCCAGTTCAACCCCCAAAATATCTGGGCTACCGCTCCCGAACAGATACACTATGATATTGCAGATTGGGCCTTGTCAGGCAACAAACACCAGGGTTCAAATGACTGTTTATGGTATATGAACCCCTTTAGCCCAACATGTCCAACAATATTCCCATATAATGGGACAGGAAGCATTTTTAATAGAATCGGACAGCACTGCTTTTTTATACCCACAGAGCTATATGCACAAACCTAGTGACATTTTTATTTCATACATTAATACTACTACTATCCAAATTTGGAAAGTGATGTATTGCGAGATGATTTTTGATAGCATTGGGAAGATGCATTCCTTACGGGTCAGCAAAAATTACCCTCTAGCCCTCTAGAAATGCGCTTTCCATTGGCAACATAACAAAGTAGTACTAAATTGTAGTTAAAACATAAATTTTTATAGGAGGGATTCATGTGATGAATTCAAGAAATTCTTGTGGTAATGCAAGTCCAGGAATGCCTGTTCCATATATGCAGAGTACTGCAATATCTCCCGGGTATGAGCCCAAGCCTTTTCAGCCTTCAGGCGCTGTTCCCATACCCATGCCGTCATTACCCACAGGTATACCGACAGGTCCTGCATATGGGGGAACAGTTCCTACTACTCCTATGCCGATACCTCAACCACCTGCTCAGGCTCCCCAAACAGTATCAAGTCCTTACTATTTAGCAGGATTCTTGCGCAATTATGTCGGGAGAATGGTAAGGGTAGAGTTTCTAATGGGAACTACAGCACCCCTGGTCGATAGAATAGGCAACCTGATGGAAGTTGGTGCCAGTTATATTGTACTAAGGCCTGTAGGAACAGATGATCTAATAGTTGCTGATTTATATTCCATAAAATTTGTAACAATTTACAGATAAACATACTATAAAGATTATGCAAGGGAATATATAATGCAAAGGGACACACCTTTTAAGACAACAGATAATTGTTATCGAAGGAGTGTCCCCATTAATCATTTGCATTACATAACTACACCAGGTTTTCATTCAAATAAAAATAACTATGAATAATTATTCTCTTTATTCAATATTTTTTGAAAAAACGATTGCCATCTCAAAAAATTCGTATATAATAAATATATATTTCTTTAGTTAGAAATACGGGAAATAATTAATTGAGTAAAATTAACATGAATGCCAAATACCAGATATGCATGCATATTGGATTATAGTTTAATGGTATGAGTATCTGGAAATAAAATAAAAAAATAAATAGATAAACAAATTTAAAGGAGTGGGAGGAATGAATAAAATGAGTTCATTAAGAAAAACACTAAGTCTTTTTCTTGTATTAGGTTTAACAACTGTCTTTTTTGCAGGATGCGGAGGTGAAAAGACAGCAGATTCATCAAATGAGATAAAAATCGGTATAAACTACGAGCTTTCAGGTAAAGTTGCCTCTTATGGTCAAAGTAGTGTAGATGGTATTTTAATGGCCTTTGAGGAAATTAATGCCGCAGGCGGCGTGCTTAATAAAACAATCAAGCCGGTACAAGCCGATAATAAATCGGACCCTGCTGAAGCTACCAGCATTGCAACCAGGCTTGCAACACAGGACAAGGTAGTTGCTATTCTAGGACCTGCTACATCAGGTGCATTTAAAGCTACAATCCCTGTTGCAATAAAAAATAAGGTTCCGGTTTTGTCTGCATCGACTACTGATGATGCTGTTACTGTAGATGAAAAAGGAGTTAAGGAATATGCTTTCAAAATTTGCTTCAACGACTCTTTCCAAGGAACCTTGATGGCTAATTTTGCAATAAAAAATTTAAATGCTAAAAGTGCTGTTATACTTGCTGATAATGCAAGTGATTACGCTAAAGGTCTTGCTAAGAACTTTAGAGAAACCTTCACAAATGGCGGTGGCAAAATTGTAGGAGAAGAAGGTTATGTGGCAGGTGAACAGGACTTTAATGCAGTTCTGACTAAGATTAAAGGGTTGGATTTTGATGTAATTTTTATTCCTGGATATTATGAGGAAGTAGGCTTAATAATTAAACAGGCAAGAGATTTGGAAATAGACAAGCCTGTTCTTGGAGCAGATGGTTTTGATTCGCCAGATCTTGTTGACCTTGCAGGTAAAAAAGCACTCAATAAGGTTTATTTCTCTAATCACTATTCATCATTAGATAAAGATCCTGATGTTATTAGTTTTATAGAAAATTATAAGAAGAAAAATGGCAAAGAACCTAATGCATTTAATGCATTGGGATATGACCTTGGATACTTTATTGCGGATGCAATTAAGAGAGCTGATTCTACAGATCCCGTAAAGATAAAAGAAGCCCTTGCCGCAACCAGCAACTTTAAAGGTGTTACCGGAAGTTTTAGTATCGATGATAATCATAATGCTGTTAAAACTGCTGTAGTTATCGAGTTAAAAGATGGTGAACAGGCAAGTGCAGTTAAAGTGTCACCATAAAAAAATATATAGAGAGAGATATATATTTTTTAAAATGAGAAATAAAATAGCATATAAAACTAAGAGAGATAAAATAGACATATAAAAAAAATAAGTATATACTATAGGTGAGAGGATGTTTTGTCCTCTCACTTGTTTAATTTGGGGGTGTACAAGATTTGACACAATTTCTGCAACAGTTAATAAACGGGCTTTCTCTCGGAAGCATATATGCATTAATTGCTTTAGGATATACCATGGTTTATGGCATAATTAAGCTGATTAACTTTGCTCACGGCGATGTATATATGCTTGGAGCATATATTGGATATGCCTGTATAAAATATTTTAACCTTAGCTTTTTCCCATCTCTGTTAATTGCGATGACAGCCTGTGCTCTTATGGGGTTTGCTATCGAAAAAATTGCATATAAGCCTTTACGCAATGCCACCAGAATAGCCGCTCTTATAACAGCCATAGGTGTATCTCTTTTTCTGGAGTACTCTACCATGTTTGTAGTCAAAGCCAATGTGAGGACATATCCCAGTGTTCTAAATGAAATTAGTTTCAAACCTTTACAAGGGGTTATAGTAAATATGAAGCAGGTGTACATTTTCGCAGTGACTATTATACTCATGATAATTCTACAATATATTGTACGAAAAACCCGCGTTGGGAAGTCTATGAGAGCTGTTTCTACAGATAGGGATGCTGCCCTCCTCATGGGAATCAATGTTGATCGTACAATATCCTTTACCTTTGCAATTGGTTCAGCTCTTGCCGGTGCAGCCGGTGTTTTGGTAGGAATATATTATAATTCAATTAATCCCTTAATGGGCATACTTCCCGGACTTAAAGCATTTATAGCTGCAGTCTTTGGAGGTATCGGCATTATACCTGGTGCCTTAGTTGGAGGAATTACAATAGGAGTTATTGAAACTATGGTAAGCGGTTATGGCAATTCTCTTTATAAAGATGCCGCTGCCTTTGCAATACTTATTATTATCCTTTTGATAAAGCCCTCCGGCCTTTTGGGTAAAAATACGAGGGAGAAGGTGTAGGTTATGGCAGTAAATTCTATAGATATGAAATCAAATCCAAAAATGAAATGGTTAAAAAATATTATAGTACTCGTTGCGTTTTATGTAATTATGCAAGTACTAATATCTTTAAATATAATTAACGATTACTATCAGGTAACAATCGCTATGATATGTATAAATATAATACTTGCAGTGAGCCTTAACCTTATAACAGGTTTTACAGGACAGTTCTCCCTGGGACATGCAGGCTTTATGTCAATAGGGGCGTATACTTGCGCTCTTTTTACACTGAACATGAGTCAGCAATATTCCTATTTTATAGGAATATTCGCAGGTGCTGTAATGGCTGCAATTATCGGGGCACTTATAGGAATACCAACTCTAAGACTTAAGGGTGACTACCTGGCCATTGCTACATTGGGATTATCAGAAATAATCAGGATTATTATCTTAAACTTTGAATTTACCGGAGGTGCCAGTGGTTTAAGCGATATACCACAATATACAAACTGGACATGGTTATTCGTATTTACTGCAGGCACAGTTATAATAATAAATAATTTTATCAGATCATCTCATGGAAGGGCATGTATTTCAATAAGAGAAGATGAAATTGCAGCAGAAGCATCTGGGATAAATACAACAAAGTACAAAGTGCTTGCTTTCGTAATAGGTGCATTTTTTGCCGGTATTGCAGGAGCACTTTACTCTTCATATTTCTACTTTGTTAAACCTGATATATTCGGATTTCTAAAGTCCATTGATATCCTGGTAATTGTAGTCCTTGGCGGTATGGGAAGCATTTCAGGTTCTATACTTGCAGCTGTCCTGCTGGCTATTATATCCGCATACCTTCAGGCCTTCCCGGATCTCAGGATGGTTATATATTCAATATTACTGGTAATAATTATGATTTTCAGGCCACAAGGATTAATGGGCACAAAAGAGTTATCTCTAAACTCTTTTTTAAAAAAACGGCCTGCAAAAGTTGAGTGAACGAGGTGATTATAGGATGTCTATTCTTTCAGTTAAAAATCTTACAATGACATTTGGCGGCCTGGCAGCTTTGACAAATGTAGCCCTTAAACTTGAGAAAGGTGAACTGGTAGGACTCATAGGACCAAACGGTGCAGGTAAAACCACTGTCTTTAATTTGCTTACAGGAGTTTATGTACCTACTTCAGGCTCTATTGAGTATTGTGCAAAGGATTCAATGAAGAAAATTAACGGGTTAAGCCCTCATACCATATCTTGTATGGGAATTGCAAGGACTTTTCAGAATATAAGGCTCTTTAAAGACCTTACTGTTCTGGATAATATAAAGATTGCCATTCATCAAAATATAAAATATGGACTTGTACCAGCTTTTTTCAGGACAAAATCATTTCATAGGGAAGAACAGGAGATTACTTCCAAGGCAATTGATATACTGGAAATTTTCAACCTTGGAGTAAAAAAGAATGAACTTGCCAGAAACCTGCCTTATGGTGAACAAAGAAGACTTGAAATTGCAAGAGCACTTGCAACAAGGCCCTCTATCCTTCTTCTTGACGAACCGGCTGCTGGAATGAATCCTAATGAAACCGCTGAGCTTACCAAGCTTATAGAGTGGATTCGGAAGGAATATGAACTTACAATACTTCTTATTGAGCATGATATGTCTCTGGTTATGAAAATTTGTGAGAGAATATATGTGCTGGATTATGGAATGGTAATAGCAGAAGGCAAGCCTGAAGAAATAAGAAGCAACAAACGTGTTATTGATGCTTACCTGGGAGGTGAAGTACTGGATGCCTGAAACAAATAATGTTCATCAAGCTGATAATATTCAAGCTGATAATATTCTGGAAATAAATAATATTGATGTATATTATGGAGTAATACATGCCCTGAAAAATGTGTCTTTAAAGGTACGGAAAGGTGAAATTGTAACTCTGATCGGTGCCAACGGAGCAGGTAAAACGACTACACTAAGGACTATTTCAGGCCTGATAAAGCCTGCAAAAGGCTCCGTATTTTTTAACAGTGAAAAGATTAGCGGTATAAGCGCCCAGGAAATAGTAAAAAAAGGCCTTTCTCATGTACCAGAGGGTAGACGCATTTTCCCCGATATGACAGTAATGGAAAATCTCGAACTGGGAGCCTTTTTACGTAATGATAAAATCGGGATAAAAAGTGACCTTGAAAATATCTATTCAAGGTTCCCAATATTAAAAAAGAGAAAAAGACAAAATGCAGGAACATTAAGCGGAGGAGAACAACAAATGCTGGCTATAGGCAGAGCCCTCATGTCCAAGCCCAAACTCCTTTTAATGGATGAACCTTCCATGGGGCTGGCTCCTCTTTTGGTAAATGAGATATTCTCAATAATTAAAGAAATAAATGGCCTGGGAACTACTATTCTATTGGTGGAGCAAAACGCTAACCTGGCCCTTTCCATTGCTCACAGGGCTTATGTTATAGAAACAGGCTCAGTAGTTCTTGAAGGTTCCGGCAAGGAACTGGCAAAAAGCGAAGAAATTAAAAAAGCATACCTGGGAGGTTGAGGTTTTTATGAATGTTAAAAGCAGAATGACAAGTAATCCATACACAATTTCACCTGAGGCCACAATAGCTGAAGCACTGGAACTTATGCGAAGCAATAATGTAAGAAGACTTCCTGTAGTAAGGAACGGAAAGCTGGTTGGGATAGTAACCGAGAGGGAAATCCAGGAAGTTTCACCCTCAAAAGCTACTACTCTAAGTATTTTTGAGTTAAACTACCTATTATCAAAGACCAAAGTTAGTGCAGTAATGACCAAGGAGGTAATAACAATTTCTCCCGATGCACTCCTGGAAGAAGCCGCAGTTCTTATGAGAGATAACAGAGTTGGTGCTCTTCCCGTCATTCAGGATGGCAAGGTTGTAGGTATTATAACTGAAACTAATATTTTTGATGCCTTCATAGACCTGTTGGGTTTCAGAGAAAGCGGTACAAGAATTTGCGTGGAAGTAGAAGACTCGCCCGGAATTCTCGCAGATGTAGCACGGGTAATTAAAGGTTTTGGAGCAAATATTACTCATCTCGTAGTATACAGGAGTAATACCGGTAAAAGTGATATTATAATAAGGGTAAACACTACAAATACTGATGAAATGATCCAATCCCTTGAAAAACAGGGGTACAAAGTGACTTCTGTATCGAAAAACTATTAAATCTTTGTGATGGTTCTTTTGAAGCATGGAAACATAGGGACAGTTCTCTTGTTTCGCTTTTGTTTCGATTAAATTGAGGAGATCTCAGAGGGAAATTCCATAGAAAGATTAAGAAATTTCCCTTAACTCTCTTCTGAGTGCATTTAACTTAAGTGAAGAAAATGTACTCCTCTTTTATTTACCCTTGCTACATCTTCATCAACAAAGCCTTGAATTTATCAATAATTTCAGCTTGCTGTTCAATATCCATATTGCTGCCAAAGTAGGGTGAAAAGGAAAAGTATCCCTTGAATCCCCTGGCCAGCATAGCTGATGCCATTTCTTTAACCTCTGCATTTCCTTCCCCTGGGAAAGTGGGGCTTCCATCAACATAAAGTCCGTCATTAATCCTGAGGAATAGAATACTGCTTTTTAATTTGCTGTTATAAAACACATGAAAAAATGGATGTTTCTTTAATCTCACATATTCCAAAGGATTAAATACAAGCTGGATGCCTTCTAATCCAAATTCTTTGCTAATTCCTGTAAATTCGATATCATGAGTAAAGCTTACAGAACTGTTGTTTTCCATTAATACACCTATACCATAACTCTCCCCCAACTTAATTATCTTTTTTAAATGCATTGCAAGCTTTTGAAAGCAACTATTTTCTGTATCATCTGAACAACACCGACCTGCGCAACTGCTTGTATCATCGTAACAGCA
>DAOSDD010000011.1:0-35503 GCA_035362115.1 Clostridiales bacterium
TATGAGATAAGGCCTTTTGATTTATAACGAGGCTATAAAAAATGTCCTCAACTTTCTTTTTTCTCATCAAGAGTTGATAATGTCATAAATTTTTAAAAATTTATCGACTATATCAGCTCTTTCTCCATTTAATAGAGGCTTTACTATAGAGAGAGTATTTATTAATTTATTTTTATCCATCCCGTCAACTCTTAATGAGGTCATATTATCTTTTAGTTGTTTATATGTATTACCATATAATATACTTTTGTCCAATGATTTTCTTAAATTATTCTTCCTATAACTTGCCTCTGGGAGGTATTTTGCAATTGCTATCAATACATCATTGTACATGGCAGTTGTAGAAGGGTTTACCGAGCGTCTATATTGATTATTTTCATCCTTGGAATAGGGCTTTTTTTTATTCGAATCTGATTCATTTAATTTCATTATATTATATATTTCAGCTGCTGCATAAATACCGTTGGCTAAGCTTCCCAAATATTCCAGTTTTTTTGTATAACTATCCATAAAAACCTCCATGTCCTCAATGCGCGAATTAATTATTGTAATTATATACTATCAAATATTATCCCGAAAGATATGGCTTTCCAAATTAACATGGTAGTATATATCTATAATTATATTTATAACTATATCAGCTTATTTTATAGTATGTATGAAGAGTATATAGTGTTACAATTCACGCAATACACGCTTTTTAATTAAATTATTGCAATTACTTCAATATAACCTTATAATATAATCTTAAGAGAGCAATATACGTAATCTGTACTTGGATAACTTGTACTGGATACACGATTTATATATGGCATGATATATTATAATTAATAAATTACTGAGATATTAACGAGATGTGACTAATAATATATTGTAAAGGGAAGATGTATTGTGAGCTATAAAAGTTTTGATGAAATTAATGAAAAAATTAAAACAGGTAAAGCAGTAGTAGTTACAGCAGAACAAATGATTGACATAGTGGAAGAGAAAGGGATTAGACAGGCAGCTAAAGAAGTTGATGTTGTTACAACAGGTACTTTCGGACCCATGTGTTCAAGTGGAGCATTTATTAATTTCGGCCATTCAGACCCACCCATAAGAATGAGTAAAGTGTGGTTGAATGATGTGCCGGCATATGCTGGTGTTGCTGCTGTAGATGCATATATAGGTGCAACTGAATTATCTGAATCAAGGGGTATGGAATATGGTGGCGCCCATGTTATTGAAGATCTAATTGCAGGCAAAGATGTGCATTTATATGCAGAATCTTATGGAACCCATTGTTATCCCAGAAAGGAAATATCAACCTATATTAATAAAAATAATATAAATCAGGCATTCATGTTCAATCCAAGAAATGCCTATCAGAATTATAATGCTGCATCAAATTCTTCGGAAAAAATAATGTATACCTATATGGGTACCCTTCTTCCAAAATGTGCAAATGTAACATATTCCACATCAGGACAATTAAGTCCTCTTTTAAATGATCCTTTGTACAGAACTATTGGTATAGGTACGCGAATATTTATGGGAGGAACCCAGGGTTATGTGGCATGGGAAGGCACTCAGCACAATCCGGAACAGAAAAGAGGAGAAAATGGAGTACCTCTGGCCTCTGCTGGAACACTATCTCTTATTGGGGATTTGAAGAAGATGGATACAAGGTTCATAAGGGCTGCTGTGTTTCAACAATATGGAGTAACAATGTTTGTAGGCGTTGGAATTCCAATACCTATCCTGGATGAAGATATTGCAGAAAAAACTGCTGTAAGAAACAGGGATATTTATACTAATATAGTAGATTACAGTGTGTCGTCAGGACCAAAACCCGTACTTAAGAAGGTTTCCTACGAAGAGCTAATGAGTGGAAGTGTTGATTTAAATGGTAAAATTATACCTTCAGCACCTCTATCAAGTATGAAGAAGGCTAGGGAAATTGCGGTAACATTAAGAGAACTGATAATGGCAGGAGAATTTTTCATAACCCAGCCTATATCATCTTTACCACTGACTAATACCGTTAATAAATTAGAGATCAGGGAGGATGGAAATCGATGAAAAAGATTAAAGTAACAATGTATTTTCCATCAAATAAAATTACTGCTCCGGTAACATATCACCTTATAAAAGATTATAACCTTATGCTTAATATTCTTAATGCAGATGTAAGCCTTAATAAGATAGGCACCCTGGTTGTTGATATTGAAGGAGAGGAAAAGGATATTGAAGCCGGTCTGGAGTTTGTTAAAAGTCAGGGAGCCGACTATAAGGTATTTTCCAAATCCATTATATGGCAGGAAGAAAGCTGTGTTCATTGTGGAGCGTGTACGGCTGTATGTCCATCAGGTGCATTGACCATGGACAAAACAGATTGGAATCTTACCTTTGATAAGGAAAAGTGCCTCGTATGTGAATTGTGTGTCAAAGCATGCCCATTAAAGGTTATGTGTGTAAGAAACGGGGATAAAGCATAGAATTTATGAAAAAAAGTTTTTATGAAAAAAGGTCTTACAGAAGCTTATTTAAAGGAGAAAACCTCAGTTTTTTCAATATTTGTGTTTATGAGACCGATTTGACCATAGGTATTTCAGAAGCCAGGATTAGGGAAAATAACCAGGCAGAAGACAATCAAGTAAAGGATAGCAAGGTGAAAGATAGCCAGACTAATGACAGCCAGACTAAAGGCAGCCAGGCAAAGAATAGTGCAGGCAAGGAATTAGTGCAGGAAGACCTGCTCAAAACAACTCAGAATCTGGTTAGGAAGTACAGGCAGTATATTGAAGATTATATAAGGATACATCCTGAGTTCTTAACAAGCCTTGAGCCTATTATTCCAAAGTCCGGTGCTGCTATCATTGTGAATAGAATGTGTGAAGCTGCAATGAAAGCAGGAGTAGGACCTATGGCTGCTGTAGCAGGTGCTATAGGTCAAATGGTTGGACAGGAACTGTTGAAATACTATGAAGAAGTAATTATTGAAAATGGCGGAGATATATTTATAAAAACAAATTCTGTAAGAAAAGTCGGGGTTTATGCAGGTAAATCTCCGTTAAGTGAGAAAATAGCAATTAAAATCCAGCCTCACCATACTCCTGCTGGAGTATGTACATCATCAGGAACTGTCGGTCATTCCCTGAGTTTTGGAAAGGCAGATGCAGCGGTTATTATTTCAAGAGATGCCTTTTTGGCAGATGCAGCAGCAACAGCAGTATGCAATAGAGTTAAATGCCCTGCTGATATTGAAAAAGCACTTAAATTTGCATCTGAGATAGAAGGTGTTGATGGAGCGTTGATAATTATAGATGATAAGATGGGTGCGTGGGGGGACATTGAAATTACAGGATTTTAGTAAAGACTGAAAAATTACAAATAAAATGTAATTAACAATTAACAACTAACAACTAATAATTAACAACTAACAATTAACAGCTAACAATTAATAATGAATTAGGAGCAATTATCCATGGAAGATATAAATATTTTCAGGAAAAGATTATATGATGCTAAACGAATAATTATAAAAGTAGGTACATCTACTCTGACTTATGATACAGGGAAAGTGAATCTATCCAGAATTGATATGCTGTCTATGGTGCTATCTGATCTTGTAAACCAGGGAAGGGATGTTGTGCTGGTTACATCTGGAGCAATAGGGGTTGGAATGGGAAAATTAAAGCTTGCGGAAAAGCCCGGAACAATACGTGAGAAACAAGCTGTAGCAGCGGTTGGACAATGTGAGCTGATGCATATATATAGTAAATTCTTTTCCGAATATGGGCATATTGTAGGACAGATTTTATTAACAAGGGATGTTGTTGAAGATGAGTACAGAAGGAATAACGTTATTAATACCTTTGAAACTCTATTGGAAAAGGGAATTGTTCCTATAGTAAATGAAAATGACTCAGTATGTGTCAAGGAGCTGGAAGGCGAAAATGGTGACAGCATGGTTTTTGGCGATAATGATACATTATCTGCTATTGTGGCAAAACTCATAAAAGCCGATTTGCTTATAATATTATCAGACATTGACGGATTTTATAATTGTGATCCAAGAAAAAATGCCTGTTCCAGGAAGATACCGGTAGTTGCCGAAATAACTCCCGAAATTGAGAAATGTGCCGGTGGTGAAGGGACACAGCGGGGAACCGGAGGAATGGTTACTAAAGTTGCGGCAGCTAAAGGTGTTACTTCTGAAGGTATAGATATGGTTCTGGCTAATGGAGAGGACCCTAAAATTATAATGGATATACTGGATGGTAAAGATGTAGGAACTCTTTTTGTGGGCAGGAATTAAATGAATTCCCTTTCAATATCAATGGGAACAAGTAATGGGTTTGCATCCAGAACAACTTCATCTCCAACTTTTGCATCAATATCTGTTAAATCTACAACAATATTATACATACTTACTCTGCCCAGAATCTGTGCACTTTTATCGCCGATTCTTACGTATGACTTTTTATTGAAAGATTTAATATCATTATAAACGTATCTTAATAAATCAATAAGTCTAAAAGTGTCCCTTGACTTTTCAATGCCAAAGCCATGCCTGTAGCCAACAGGAACTATACCCGTTCTTACGGGATTGCGGGTTTTAAAAGTATTTGCATAGCCTATATTGTGCTTTCCAGGAAGTTCTTTGGTTTCTATAATGTTAGATTTAAGGAAACCTATTCTTTGAAGTCCATATACATTTTCAATTGGAATGCGCCCGAGAAACGCAGACCCGATTCTTACCCCATCCAGGTGCATCTGCGGAAACCTTAAAAAGGCAGAGGAATTGCATATATGAAGCATACCGGGATCAATTCCGTTTTGACGCATTATTTCAACCGAATTGATAAATTTCCTATATTGAGAGTAAATATGCTCCGGCTTTTTTGAAAAAGAGAATGACAAATGGGAATATGCACCTGTAACTTTAATATTAGACAATGTACTAATAAAAGTACAGGCATCTATAACTTCATCCGGAAGGAACCCGAACCTCCCAAAACCTGTATCTATTTTAATATGCACCTGGGCTGTTTCATTGAGCCTTGCGGCAGCATTATTTATCGTGAGTGCGGATGTCATGGAGCCTATGGTGGTGGTAATCCTATTTTTTATAATCATTTCAGCTTCTTCATCATCATTGGTAGGGGTCAGGAGAAGCACCCTGCCCGAAAAACCACTTTCTGATATATAAACAGCATCTCTAACATCCGACAGGGCAAAAATATCAATACCCTTTTCTGATAAAAAGCGGGTATATTCAAGCACCCCCAAGCCATAACCGTTTCCTTTAACAACAGCTATTATTTTTGCCTGTGTTAATCCTTTTATAATCTCTATGTTTTTATCAAGCTTGTCCTTTTCAATTATTAACTTATTCATTCCTATTATCCCCCTGCTGTTTTTCCTCTTGGCTATCTCTTTCCTATGTATTTTCGCTTTGGTTATCTTTCTCCTGTGCATTTTGACTTTGGTTATTACCTTTATTCTTTAATATAAATAGCCGTCTTCTTAACTCACGAAATACCTTTTCACCTTTTTCTACCAAGTTGTAAATGAACGGGTTAAATACGTAGTCCAGTTCCCCTATGAACTCTGTAAATTTACCGCCAAATCCTTTTTTAAAGCGATATAGTCCATATAATGGGTTGCTTTCATCAAGATTGCCCGATACACCTCTAAAATCGTAGATATCGCAGCCACACTCAATAGCCCATTTTATCATTTCCCACTGCAAAAGATAATTAGGCATCACATTTCTGTATTCATTGCTGCTGGCACCGTATAAATACCAACATTTATTTCCGTACACAACTGCAACGGTTCCTGCAATTATTTCTTCGTTATAGTAAGCAAGGTATAATCTAATATTGTCTCCCAGGCAGTCAAGCATAGTTTCAAAATATGATGGATCTCTTACAACAAATTCATCTCTTATACCAGTTTCAACCATTATTTTATGAAATTCAGGTATATCAGCTTTTGAACCTATTTTCACCTGTACACCTTTTTTAGCTGATAAGCGAATATTATACCTTACTTTCTGATTAAATGCCATTAAAACCTCAGCTTCGGTTTTACCTTTAATATCAAGCCTGAAAACAAAGCGGGGCTGGATACCTTCGAAATTTTCAGATGCATTTTTTATTTTAAAACCCAGATCTCGAACTATATTTTCAAATTCCGTATCTTCTTTTTCTATATCCGGATCCAATTTAAGCACATAACTTTTATATTTACGTGCCAGTTTTTTGGATTGTTCAATCAATTCCTTAAAGGTTTGACGGTCGTGAATATCACATACAGGACCTCTGGGTGAGTACATTATTGTACGGTTAATAAATGGCACCTTTCGTATAAGAAGACTCATAGAGCCTTTAATGTTACCTTTAGAATTCCTTACTGCAACAATTTCATTAACCCAGTTTGACTTAACGCCGGCCCATTGTGGGGACTGCATAAAATGGCCTTTTGGATGGTGCTGCAAAAATTCTGTATATTCCGTATAGCTTTTTATCTCGCCATGTAATTCAGAACTGCTGTTTTTCGTATTTATATTATCAATCAAATTAATAACCTCCCCGTGAAAATTGTCTCAAATATTCTTCAAACTCATTATAATACAAAATTGTGAACTTCTTATCATTATATATTTTTTGCAGTAATTTGTAAAAATCATCACCCATTTTTTGATGAATATTAGCCATGAATACTGCAGCATCTGTATATGCAAGCTTGTAATAGTCATTACGCGAACCATAGTCCCGCAAAGTCATATCCAAAAATCTACTATCAAAAGTATTGCCAAAGTTGTCGTTCATTAACTTCATAGAAAGATAATTTACCATGCCTTCATCAAGGAAGGGTTCATTTATCTGATTCGTTCCGATAATGCCATAGAACCATTGGTGAAAGACCTCATGGTATGCAACTCGCTGAAGGTCTTCTTTGTTAGTAAAGCATTTATCTGAAAGAAAAACCATGTTTGAAAACTCCATACCCTTTAAAGGATGAATATCCGCTTTGACAACAAAAAGTTTATCATAGGGGTAAGGTCCTATTTTTTCAACAGCAAACAAAAAGGCTTCTCTAACATAATCATTCGCTTTACTAGAATTAATATAATAAATATTTGTATTTTTAACTTTTTCAATATGTATATCATGTTCACCATTTAATATAACTGCAGAAAAATCTCTAAGATTTTTTGCTGTAAAAGAAACCTCCCTGGTATTTCCTGTCGGATTTTGTATACCCTCTTTTATCCCAGGAGCATATATTTCCATGTCCTTATCAGTTTTAAAAGTGATGTAATAATTATTCATATCATATATGTAGGGGTCGCCAAAGCTCGTTTTATCCATAAATACAGGCGTTTCCCCAGCGAATACCGCTGGAGTTGCAAGAAAATTTGCAAGGTAAACGCATTTGCCATTACATGAGCGGGAAATTGTACCTGTACTATTATTAAGCAAAATTTCAAAGTCTATACTTATATATGTATTTGAAATCTCCCTATCTGTATTTTGTACTTGTCCTGCCGGATTGTCCTGTCTGGACCTGTTAAGTTGTATTTCAAGCACCATACCATTTAATTCTGAATTTATTATATCATTATTTGAAAATATGTTTTTAATAGTAGTATCTGCAGCATTAAGGGAGGGGATATACAGGTATACTTTATCAACAGCACTAGTACAATTTATGTCATTTTCATTACTAACATGGTTTATATCATTTCCCTCTGTTCTGTCCGGCACTTTAAAATACAAATCTTCCTTAATTATAACTCTGTCTCCCACAAAGTCTATGTAAGCCTCAATAATATTCCTGCCATCAATATGATTTTTCTCTGACTGACTATTTTCTGCTGCACTTTTTCTATTGCTATATATTGAACTATACCCCGGCAGTACATTTTTTGTGTCTGCGCTTACAGCATTTACTATAGTTTCATCCTTCAGGAAATATGAAAAAAGGTAAAATACCACTGTTATTGCAGCTAATTCACTTATTATTGCTACTGTAATTAAAGTCATTAGTTTTTTTTTCATGCTACAAACAACCTTCCGAAGATACTTTACATTATGCTTTAAGTTTCTTATTTCCATATGTTAGATTATAGCACGCTTGTTCAATAAGTGTCAAAATATAATTAGAAAACATCGATTATTGATAAATAGTTGTGAATTCTGTATAATGATTGTATGAAATTATATATAACGTAAAAAATGGTTTTACAAGGTAACATAAGTGCACAAAATTTTTATAATATAGTTTCTTTTGTGCGTTATTTATAGAACAGAAGGCAAAATATTTATATGCCGGTAATTTCCCGGTGTTATGGTGGTATTAGGTATCATGGAAGAAAATTTTTTTAAAAGAGTATTTAAAGATAGATATAATATTATAATAATGCTTCTCCTGCTGGCAGGGGCTGCGATAATATATAAACTGGTTGATCTGCAGATTATAAACGGAAATCAGTATTTCGAAGATTCGCAATACAAGCTTTTGATGAATAAAAAGATCATGGCCGCCAGGGGAAATATATTTGATAGAAATGGAGTTCCTATTGCAATAAACCGGGTTGGTTTTAATGTGCAGATAGTCAATGCTCGTCTTAAAGAAGCTGAGCTTAACAGCATGCTTTTGGATCTGTGTAAAATACTGGAGAAAAACGGTGATAATTACTATAATAGTTTTAGTAAGTATGTAACTTATGATCCTCTGGATTTCGGCTCTGAAGCCAAAAAATCCCAGGAGCGGCTTGAAAAATGGATTAAAGATAATTATATAAAAATTGAAATTACCGGTTCAATTGATATAAAAGTTTTATTTAAAGCGTTAAGAGAACGATATGGCATCGACAAGAAATATACCGATGAAGAAGCCTATAAAATAATGGTAATGAGATATGAAGTAAGAAATTATACATCTCTGAACTCAGTGCTTTTGGCTAAGGATGTTTCTACTGAATCTGTAGCGGAAATTGAGGAAAGGCACCATATATTCAGAGGTGTCACTACAGACATTGAATATATGAGAGAGTATATAAATGCCAATTTGGCATCTCATGTCATAGGATATGTCAGAGGTATTGATGCAGACACATATAACAAGCTTAAAAATGAAGGATACAGTATAAATGATATTATTGGCAAAACAGGGATAGAGTATTCCGCCGAAAAGGAACTCAGGGGGACACCGGGAACAAAAAAAGTTGAGGTAGATACCAGAGGAAGGCTTACACGCGTTATTGAAGAAACCCCGGCGATACCTGGAAATAATGTTGTCCTTACCCTCGATATGAATCTTCAGAAAATTGCTACTGGGATTCTAGAAAAAAGGATTAAGGAAATAAGACTTCTTAATGGCCTGTATCACTTCCATGATGCATTTGCGGGGGCAGTTGTGGCTATTGATGTAAATAATGGTGAAGTATTGGCTATGGCAAGTTATCCCGGGTATGATCCATCTATTTTTCTTGCTGGGCCTGAAAACAAGGAAGCTCAGCAGGCAATTATGGATCTAAATGATCCTTCCCAGAAAGAGATAACATCAGAGTATAATAGGGCAATTTCGGGCAGATATGCCCCTGGTTCAACTTTTAAGCCCCTTATTGGGATTGCTGCTCTTGAAGAAGGTGTAATTACTCCTTCAACGGTTATTTATGATAAGGGTTATGTAACTTATGATGGCATGAGATTTACCTGCATGGACTGGAGAAATGGCAAAGGTGCACATGGTGCTATTACATTGAGTCATGCTCTTGCTACATCGTGCAATATATTTTTTCATGAAGCCGGAGTTATGACCGGCATAGACAATATAGACAAGTGGGCCGCTTATTTTGGACTTGGCGTAAAAACAGGGATTGAACTTCCCGGGGAAATTGAGGGTATCCGTTCAAACAAGGAATATAAGAAGCAAGTTTCACCATATATTTGGGGAAAGGCTGATACTGCTTCTTCCTCTATTGGCCAGCTTTATCATGAGTTTACACCTTTACAGCTGGCAAATTATGTAGCAACAATAGCAAATGGGGGTATAAAATACAAACCCCATTTAATAAAGTGTATTACGAAATGTGATGGGAAAATATTGAAAGAAACTGAAATAGAATATGAGCAAATTCCTGTAAAGGAAGAAACAATGGAAGCGGTAAAAAAAGGGATGGTAGCTGTTGCTAACTCTGTAGATGGCACTGCTGTGAATGTTTTTAAGGATCTGCCCTTCAAAGTTGGAGCAAAAACAGGTACAGCAGAGGCATATAGAGAAGGACAGTCCAATAATGGAGTCTTCATTTGCTATGCGCCTGCCGAGCTTGATAAAACTCCGCAAATTGCTGTAGCCGTAGTTATAGAGCATGGTGTATATGGCATGTATGCGGCACCTATAGCCAGGGAAATAATTAGTGAGTATTTAGAATTGAATAGTCAAAGTGTGGATGGCATAGAATCTGCTCCGGCAGTTCCTGTTTTTGTACCATAAGAGGATGTGAAACATACGAAAGAAAAGGACAGTTCTTTCGTGAAAAAGGGATGGTTTTCTGTTTTGCTCTTAAGTAAGTCTAAACAGAAAAACCGTCCCCTTTTTTCATTCTTGGTTTTATTGTGTTGTTGCTGTTATCGTGCTGCTTTTCTTGTTGGTACAGCTATTTCTGATGCTATTACTGCTGCTGCTTTTCTTGTTGGTACAGCTCTTCCTGATGCTATTACTGCTGCTGCTTTTCTTGTTGATACAGCTCTTCCTGCTGCTGCATCTGTGTAAGCTGCTCATTTTCTCCCTGATGGTTGAACTGTTGTGGCACATCCATGTATTCATAATATTGACTCTGTGAGTTTGTTGTACTTGTTGTAGAACTTGAGGAATAACCATGTACATTGCAGTATTCCCCAGCCGGATATTCGTATTTCCAATCCAGAGGGTAGGGATCACCGGGTTTCATAGGCCTGAAGGGTATTTTCCTGGCAACATAAACCCTCTCCATAATGGAATCCTGAGGACAATCAGGTCCTGCAAGAAGGTTGTGGCCCCAAATATCTTTTGCATCTTTACATACTTTAGCAATTATATGTGCATTACAAAAGTCGTTGTCTGCTGGTTCTGTACCTTTTATGAAGTATTCTTCAAAAGAAGCATCACCTCTAGGATCATGTGTGCATGCATCAGTTGCAATTTTCCCGGAATAAACACATATCTTCTTTTTAACAACATTAGATGGTATGGGAAAATCCAAAGGTGCTTTATTGCGGTGGATTTTCTGCATTACCGCATTCCATATGAGGGCAGCAGGGTTATCATTATTAGGTACACCTACAATAGGGGTGGGATGGTCATAACCATACCATACTGCGCCAGTATAATATTTGGAATAGCCCACAAACCATCTATCCTTATCATCATCCGTTGTTCCTGTTTTACCTGCGGTAGGTATAATTTCATTTTTGGCATTCTTTATTGTTCCCAGCTTTG
Source organism: Clostridiales bacterium (assembly GCA_035362115.1). Taxonomy (GTDB): domain Bacteria; phylum Bacillota; class Clostridia; order Acetivibrionales; family DUMC01; genus DUMC01. The sequence goes on from DAOSDD010000011.1 coordinate 11,479, forward strand.
CAGCTGTACCGCCTAATTCTCCAGGCCTTCTAGTAGAGCGGCATACGTCTTTCAGCATATCTGTCATTATAAAGGCTGTTGCTTCATCATATACTGCATTATATGCAGGCTTTTTTTCAAGGATAATGTTGCCATCCTTATCAGTTACTTTTGTATAACTTACCGGTTCATAGTATATTCCCCTATTGGTAAAAGGCACATATGCTGCCGCCATTTGCAATGGACTTACACCCTTTTCCAGGCCTCCCAGGGATATTGAAAGGTTCTTTTGATTCCTGTCAATACCTGCTTTTCTTAAATATTCAAGTGGTATATTAAGGTCTTTAAACATGAGGTATGTTTTTGCTGCCGGCACGTTAACTGAACGCTTTACAGCGTAGCGGGTAGTCATAAGACCTTCAAAATATCTGGTGTAGTTTTCAGGATACCTTTTTTTATCAAGTCCAAGAAAATACACAGGCGCATCATCAAATATTGTAGCAGCAGTTATTATACGTCTGTCTATAGCGGGACCAAAATCTACAAGAGGTTTGAAGCTTGATCCTGCAGGTCTTTCAATCTGTGTTGCTCTATTTAATATGTTGCTTGCTTTTTTTTCACCGTAACCTCCTCTTATAGCAAGTATATTCCCGTTGTTTGGATCAATTACAACCATACCTGCCTGAGGGTGCTGAGTAACTTCTTTATTCTGGTGGAAATATTTCTCATCCATAAAAACATCGTCCATTACTTTCTGTATATCGGGGTCCATTGTGGTATGGATTAAAACTCCATAGCTGTAAACCATAGTCAGCGCCATTTGCTTGGACATACCCTTCTGCTCCATTAAGTCGTTAACTACTTCATTTATGACATAGTCAACAAAATAACTCTGAACTTTTATTTCTTTATCTGACTCATCTTTTTCAACGAATTTAAGCTCTTCCTGAAGAGCCTGGTCATATTCGTTTTGGTTAATAAAACCCAGTTCAAGCATTTTCTTTAATATTATTCTTTGACGTTTTACAGCATTTTCCCTTCCGCTGTCAATGTAAGTATTATAAGGGTCATAATTTGTCGGGCTATTGGTAATTCCAGCTAAAAGTGCACATTCTGCCAGAGACAGGTCCTTAACATCTTTTCCAAAATACATTCTTGATGCTGATTGTACCCCATGGCAGCTATTTCCCATATATATTACATTCATATACAATTCCAGGATTTGCCATTTTTCCAGCACTCTTTCTAGTTTTATTGCCAGATACCATTCCTGTACTTTTCTCTCAACAGATCTTTTTGTCTTATTTGTTATATTACGTACTACCTGCTGGGTTATGGTGCTCCCGCCATGGCTTGAAGAGCCTGTAACAATACCTAATATTGCACTTGCAATTCTTCTAAAATCAATACCGGGATGTTTTTCAAACCTTTCATCTTCAATGGCAATAAAGGCTTTTCTCAGGTATTCTGGTGTATCCTTGTAAAAAACCGGCTCCCTATTTTGATTTAAACTTCCTGTAAGCATGGCTATTTCATTATCTTTTGAGTCATAAATATATGAAGTTTCAATTTTTATATTCAATTGCTCCTTTGTTAAAGGTTCAGCAGTTCTAATGTAGCCCAGTATAGCACCCCCTAGAACTCCGGCACCGGCACAACATATAGCTGTAAATATTAATAATATTACTTTACAGGTAGTAAGAGCATACCTGCCTGCAGATAGCAGTTTTGCTTTGCCTGCATGTTTCCTGGCGCCATTATCTATATTTGCAGATGCAGATCTATTAATTCTTGAACTATTAGGAATCTTTTTTATCCGCCTGAATTTTTTCCTTCTTTTCGCAGGAACCCTTGAATGTTCCGCTCTATTTTGGTTCATACAATCCTCCTCACTTCCTAAAAAGCTTTGATTTACTTTACTTTACTCCTTTATGTTTAATGCTTTTAAATCATTATTTCAGGGCTTTGATTTTTAGCATAGTTCTTAAAATATATTTACATCCTTGCTCTTAAAAAATATTTGCATCTTTGCTCTTAAAATATATTTTCGTAATCAAGCTCTTAAAAATTATTGTTTAATATTTTTTTATTTTATTGCTGTGATAAGTCCCACATGCTATAAAATAATCATTTCAATTATAGCATAAAATTTATCACTGTAACTATTAAAATTTACACAATACTATTACAAATTATTGACAAAAACAAGATTAATAAAACAAGCTGTTATTGTCAACTCCAAAAAATTACAAGGGTGCATTTATAATTTTCGGAGAAATATATTCCAGAAGCTGTCGTTATGGTGCTTAGAGCCTTCAATATTGCTTCTTCTAAATAATTTCTTCAAAATAAAACATGCATCCAAACTGATAACTTAAACTGGCAAAATAAAATACATAGTAACAAAAAAACTACTGTATTCATATAATGCTTTTGGAACAACTATTTTTTCGGAAAGGTGGCGGTGTAGTTTCGATGTGGATAAGAAATACAATGCTATATAGACGTTTCCGGTATGTGAAGAAACGGCATACAGCGAGAATACATATATATTTACGTTTTGTTGCTACAATAATATTATTCGTGATTATTGTAAAATATGCAGAAAAAACTATTCTTCCTTATATGAGCAATATATCTGAATACAGAGTAAAATCTGCTATAAATATATTAGTAAATGAAGCTGTACAGAAAACCTTTTCCGAAAAACAGAGATATGATGAACTAGTATGTATAAATAAAAATGAAAAAGGTGAGATAGAGGCAATTACTATAGATACACCCAAAATTAATATGCTGTCGGCTAAAATTGCACAGGAAATACAGCAGAAGATTAATTCACGAGATACAGTATTAATCAAAATACCCATTGGATCATTGCTTGGAGAAACTATATTATATAACTCAGGACCGAGTATATATGCCACCGTAAGGCAAAATGGAAATATTGAGACTGAGTTTATATCTGAGTTCCTGGAAGCAGGCATAAACCAAACCAAACATAGGATTGTGCTATCTGTAAAAATAAATGTCATAGTACATACAACATTTATCAAAAAGAACCACATCATTATCAATTCAATACCTATTGCAGAAACAATTATTGTAGGTAAAGTTCCGGCCGCTTATTATGCTGGAGGTGGGAAGTGAGAGGTGAGAAGTGAGAAGTGAAAATTGGTGCATGAGAATCGAGAAATGAAAAACAGGAATCTGAGGAATCAGAAATCAGGAATCTGAAATCAAAAATTTGGAATCTGAAATTTAAAACCAGGAATCAGGAATCTGAAATCTGAAATCTAAAACCAGGAATCAGGAATCTGAAATCAGGAATCTGAAATCTGAAATCGGGAGAGGAGAATTAGGAAGCAGAGGAAACAGGAACTCAGTTTCCTTTTTCCTGTGGAACTGCTTCACGACTGTCCTCAGAAACCAGAGTATTGCATTTGCCGTTAAATATGGCACCTTCGTCCGTAATAATACTGAATGCTTCTATATCCCCGTGAATACTCCCTGAAGAAAAAAATCTAATATTTGACTTGGAGTATATATTTCCTTTAACCATACCTGATACGTAAATAGCATTTCCATATAAATTACCTTTAACAATAGCAGTCTCACCTATAAAAATATCATCATCAGATTTTATATCGCCGGTAACTTTGCCATCTATCCTTATTGCACCCTGACAATTAATATTACCTTCAAATATTGTATTGTCTCCTATCAGAGAATTAAAACTTCCTGCAGATGATGTTCCAGTATTTTTTTTCTTAAACATAGTAATCCTCCTCACTATACTATTTTTTGAACCCATTTAATTTACTGGTAAATATTTATTCATACTTAATAAATGCACCATCTATCTTTTATCCAGATATTTATATGGGTCTATAGGATTATCGTTAACCCTTATTTCAAAATGTAGATGCGATCCGGTACTCCGTCCGCTGCTTCCTACTTTTGCAATAATTTCACCTTTTTCAACTTTCTGACCTTTCTTAACTAATATCTTGGATGTATGCCCGTAAACAGTTGCTAATCCATTACCATGGTCAATTATAACTGCCAGGCCGTATTCATTATAAGAGCCTGTCAGGATTACTTTACCATCACCTGCGGCTTTTATATTTGTTCCGTAAGAAGCTGCAATATCAATTCCCTTGTGAAAGGAACTGCGGTAGGAAATAGGATCTTTTCGCTGACCGAATTTTGATGATATATCACCATTAACCGGCCATTGTGTTGGAAGGCAATCCAAATACTTCCTTAGCGTATTCTCAGTTTCAGTTAAATCTCCAAGTTTCTCCTCTTTCAAGTTGTTTGCTTTTTCAAGCTCGGTCAATATACCTCTTAATTCTTCAATATCATTTACAAATGTACTATCTGAGCGGTCTCCTGATCTGCTGGCAAGTCCGCCATTAATACGTCCTGACACATATTTATCAACGATTTCTCTGTATTTTTCTGTAAGCTCAGAAATACTCAGATTTGCATTGTTTTCTTCGGTTAGCAATGTATTTATTTCATCAGATCTTTTGCTTAAAATAGCCTTTTGCTGTGCATTTAGGTTATACATTTCATTTAAGCCGGCTTTCAACAGCCTGTTCTCATTTACCAAACCTGTAAAATACAAAGATGCAGATACTGACAATACTGCAAATATTGTGAGTGACACAGCAGATTTAGTATACAAATTAGAAACTTTATATGTTTTTACATCGTTTGATGAGTGGGGGACAATTGTTATAGAGAAATATTTTTTATTATCTTCAGCAGCCCCTTTTACAAATCTGGAACTTTTACTGAGCCTTTTTTGTCTTCTTAACTCAAAACCGGCTTTGATCAGCTTAATTAAATTGATTGGACCGACCATGCTGAATTTTAAGGGTACTTTATTAACATTCTTTCTTTTTATTTTATTTACGCGGTTTCTCTTCATGTTTATGATATTTTTAATGCTCGGTTCTGTTTCATTAACCATTTTGTTCCATCCTTAATTATTTTAATAGGTTTAACTACATTAATAACTATAATTAATTTTATAACTATATTAACTTTGTTAAAACGCAGCTTTTATAATCTTTAATAAGTATTAACAAATATGTCTTATTTTATTAACAATAAAATTATCAATAAACTAGTAAAAAACTATTCTGTAAAAACTATTCCGTAAAAACTATTCTGCAAATAAAAATTAATCTATACAAGAAATTATTCTACATAAAAAATGAAAACTCCTCTTTTTTTTGATAATATATTAAAAATATATTAAAATAATGTTACAGGTAAGTTAATATATATTTTATCTTAAAATTTAAATGTACCTGTATCTGGGAAGATGCAATAATTTTGATAATCAATATTGGATTATTAAATACAAAATTGTATAATAAAAAATACAGATAGAAATAAAGTTAGAGATATACACAATGAAATATAGATAGGTAGAAATACAAGCAGAGATATAGGTAGAGATATTGATGGAGATACTGAAATAGAAAGGTAGATATTTTATTATGGGAAGAATAAATGGTATTGATAATATAAGAAATAAGAAAACGGATGTGGTAAATAAAGACATAGCTCCGGCAAATGCTGTAGAGAAAAACAAAAACTATGTGGTTGAAATTACAGATATGAATCATGAAGGTCAGGGTGTAGGACACATTGGAAGTTTAGCGGTTTTCGTTGATGGAGGAGTTATAGGAGAGAATATTGAATTAAAAGTTATTAAAGTTGCAAAGAATTATGCGGTCGGGAAACTGCTTAAAATACTTAGAGTATCTCCTGGGAGGACTGAGCCTTTTTGTTCTATATTTAAGAGTTGCGGAGGCTGCAGTCTGCAGCATATTAATTATAATGATCAACTGCAATACAAAACAAATTTGGTGAAGGAAACGCTTAAGCGTATAGGGAAAATTGATGAGGCAATAGTCCATGACACCATAGGTATGGACCACCCCTTTAACTATCGAAATAAAGCTCAGTTTCCGGTGGGATTATGTGACGGAAAACCAGCAATAGGGTTTTATGCTAAAAGAAGCCATGAGATAGTGGGCAGTTGTGATTGCGGAATACAAGATCCTGTCAGTGACAAAATCCGGGAGATATTTCGAAGGTTTATAATCGATAATGAAATCTCCATTTATGACGAAACTACTCATCTTGGACTTGTGAGGCATTTAATGGTTAGAAAGGGCTTCAGGACTGGTGAGGTAATGGTCGTTGTGGTAATAAACGGGAAAGACCTGCCTTACAGAAGAAAGCTTGTAGATGATTTGATAAGCCGGGTTCCAAATATAAAAAGCATTGTATTGAATATAAATACACAGAATACAAATGTGATACTGGGCGAGCGAAATATGAAGATATACGGAGATGATACAATTGTGGATTATATTGGGGATTTTAAGTTCCATATATCTCCGCTGTCTTTTTTTCAGGTAAATCCTATTCAAACTGAGGTGTTATATAACAAGGCTATGGAATATGCCCAACTTACCGGAAGGGAAACAGTTTTCGACCTATTTTGCGGCACAGGTACAATTGCATTGTTTATGGCGCAAAAGGCAGGAAAGGTGTATGGCGTTGAGATAGTAGAAGATGCCATCCTGGATGCCAGGAAAAATGCAAAACTGAATAGAGTTGGGAATGCCAAGTTTATTGCAGGGGATGTTGAGAAAGTGATACCGGAGCTATATGGGCAGGGGGTAAGAGCAGATGTTGTAGTAGTTGATCCGCCAAGGAAAGGTTGTGAGACATCATTGCTTGATACTATTGCAGATATGGGACCAGAAAGGATTGTGTATGTATCATGTAATCCTGCTACTCTGGCCAGGGATTTGATGTATCTGGAGGGGAAAGGGTATAGTACGGCTGAAGTGCAGCCAGTGGATATGTTTCCATGGACGGTGCACGTTGAGACGGTAGTATTGATGTCAAGGGTAAAAGAGTAAGGGCTCGGAAAGCCTGTAAATAAAGGGATTTGGATATTTCAGGCTCAAAACTGTGGTATTAAAAATCATGATTTTACCGGTTCGTGGAAACAAATCAAAGCGGCTGATTTTAGGTGAGGCAGAACGGATTAGATGTCGGTGCTTGGTGACAGAGTAGGTTAGATGTCAGGGGTTTGCGACAGAGCAGATTAGATGTTTTTTGAAAAAGCGGAGGTTGTGAGAGCAGGTTGGATGCGGTCATGAAATAGCCTACTTTTGCAGTGGTAAATCGTAATTTGGCAGGTGGGCACTATGAATTTAAAAGAAAGAGCAAGACAATTGAAAACAGATATTCCAGCCGTGTTTTTGAGCTTGAAAAGTAAGGACACACCTCTGATGGCTAAAATCTTAGCAGTGATAACGGTTGGCTACGCCCTGTCACCCATAGATTTAATACCGGATTTTATTCCTATACTCGGATATGTTGATGACGTTATTATTTTACCTGTATTAATAGCCCTGACAATTAAGCTTATTCCCCAAGACACTTTTGAAAGATTCCGGAAAGAAGCAGAGGGAATGTGGCAGAGCGGTAAACCAAAGAAGTGGTATTATGCGATACCTATTGCTATAATTTGGCTATTAGTGATCTGGCTAATTGTTAAAGCTATTTTTTTCTGAATGATTTGCAGATGTTTCGCTTTGAGGGGTGTTTTCCTATGGAAATATGGATGTTCGTTATTTTAATATTGTCCAGCTTTGTTGCTGCTCTCATATCAGGGGCGGCCGGATTTGGTGGATCTTTGTTACTTCTGCCAGTTGTGACTGCCTATGTTGGCTCTGAAGTAGCCGTACCTGTACTAACCATTGCGCAACTGATAGGGAATCTGTCACGAATGGCATTTGGTCTAAAGCAAATAGAATGGAAGTCCGTCGGATGGTTCTCGCTGGCTTCACTACCCTTGGCGGCGCTTGGCGCATTTGGGTTCTCTCTGCTTCCAAAGGATATTGTAACCCGGTGTATCGGTGCAGCACTAATTTTGCTTGTATTAATTAAGCTGATGATGAAGAGGGACTTACCCAAGGGTAAAGGAACTCTTTTGATAGGCGGTGCTGTGACCGGCGGCCTTTCCGGGCTTTGCGGGAGTGGAGGTCCGATTGGTGCGGCTGTGTTTTTGTCGCTTGGACTGACACCTGTTGCTTACATAGCAAGCGAAGCAGCGACCGCAATGGCGATGCACATTTTGAAAACAGTAATCTACAGTCAGCTTACCAATATGACTATAAAAACGTTTATGGTGGGTATTGCGATGGGGGCTGCCATGTTGGTCGGTACCTTTTCTGCAAACCGTTTTATTAAAAAGATGGATAAAAATAAATTTCAAAAATATGTGGCGGTGCTTCTGAGTGTTGTTGGAATCTATATGGTCATAACTGGTGCGTGAACAAAACTAATATAAAAAGCAACTTGATTAATTAAGAGCAGAGTGATATAATCAAATATTATGGGAATGAAGTTCTCCCTGTGCCGATTTAAAAGCCGAACCGCTTATTAAGCTGATGACTTCTGCGATTATTTTATTGCGGAAGTGTCAGCTTTTTTGCATTTCTGCACGAAGGAGAATGTGTATGCTTTTCAGTCTTGCATTGATGGTTCTTTGTGGCCTTGTATTAAGCGGAACCATGCAAAAACTAAAAATACCAGGCCTTGTTGGTATGCTTCTAACAGGTATAGTATTAGGTCCATACGCTTTGAACCTAATAGCGCCAGAATTATTGAATATTTCCGCTGATTTAAGAGAAATAGCTTTGATTGTTATTCTTACAAGAGCGGGACTCGCACTTGATATAAATGATCTTAAAAAGGTGGGTCGTCCGGCTATCCTCATGTGCTTTATTCCGGCAACTTTTGAAATAGCCGCCACAACAATATTTGCACCGATGTTCTTTCCCATTTCGCACTTGGAAGCTGCTATTATGGGAACTGTGCTCGGAGCCGTATCCCCAGCGGTTATCGTCCCCAAAATGCTAAAGTTAATGGAGAGTGGTTATGGTAAATCAAAGAGTATTCCACAGCTAATTTTAGCCGGAGCTTCGGTAGACGATATTTATGTAATTGTCCTTTTTACGTCATTTATGGGAATGTATAGCGGGAGCAGTTTTGATATTGGAAGCCTTGTTAAAATTCCGGTTGCTATTGTAGTGGGTTTATTGATCGGTATTTTGGTTGGACTTGCGCTTGTAAAACTATTTAAGATAATACACATGCGAGATACTGTAAAGATTTTAATTTTACTAAGCACTTCTTTCCTGCTCGTTACTCTTGAATCTGTTATCAAGGCTTATGTGCCTATGTCCGGACTTCTGGCCGTGATGGCATTAGGTGGTACTATCCTAAAGCAGTATGGTATTTTAGCAGAGCGTCTGTCAGGTAAGTTTTCGAAAATCTGGGTGGCGGCCGAATTGATGTTGTTCGTGCTGGTAGGAGCAACGGTAGATATTAGTTATGCGGCAAGGGCGGGAATTGCTGCAGTTGCACTTATATTCATCGCCGTCATAATTCGTGTTTGCGGCGTGTTTGTTTGCCTTATCAGAACTAAATTAAACACTAAAGAAAGATTGTTTTGCGCTATTGCCTATTTGCCTAAAGCTACCGTACAAGCTGCAATTGGTGGCTTGCCTTTGGCAGCCGGTGTTGCAGCAGGCAACACTATTTTGGCTGTTGCAGTATTAGCGATTCTGATTACTGCTCCGCTTGGAGCAATCGGAGTAGATGCTTCCTATAAAAAATTGCTCACAAGGGGTGACAGCAGTGTTTAGACCTTTACGATTATTAAATGATAGCAAAACTGTGTCGTTAAATGGACAATTAAAGAGAGGATTTCATTATGCGATCCTGCCGTCGCAAACCGGTTTATGCAGATATATAATAACAGTTAATCATGGAGAATTGAGACTGAATCACATGGCATACAACCCTGATGGCGGTACATGGAGCTGTCCTCCACAAAACAGGCAACAGGCCCACTATGATCTGAAACAAGGTGAAAAATATGAAATTCAACTTGTAATTGGTGAGAGTTTTAATAAACCTGATATAGTTGTTATAGTTAATAAGAGTATGTTAAATGGTGCAGAGTTCTCTTACATCTTTAAGTATGGTGGCGATGAAAGTAAAATTTAAAATAAGAAAGGCACTCTATGCTGGTCATTGATACCATTTCGTGCTTCAAGCGCATTATCTACACCAGCTGCAATATCTGCGCTTTGCTGGTGTACAAAAACAAATACTGTGAATTTCCACGAATTGTATCCAACCTCACGAAGTACATTTTTCACGACGAGGCGGATGTCTACTTTACCGCTGCAGGTGATTTCGCCCGCCACGATAATTTTTCCTTTGGTCGCCATGACCTCGCAGGCAACGCGGGAAGCTTTATCTTTACGCATGCAGGCATCCAAAATATTGTCAGCAATGAGGTCGCAAAGTTTATCCGGGTGTCCCATGCAGACACTTTCAGCAGTTTTATAAGTTATCATATTTTCCTCCAATCTATTTTCCTCGCCTTGCCGTGAGCAGACGTTCCATTACATCGTCCTGCGGGTTAACGCCGCTGTATTCACCGGTACAGTTCTCCTTGACGATCTGGAAAATCTCCATCCACAGCCGGTTGGTTTGATTCATGTAATTCTGGCCCATAGCCACATAGGGGCTTTGAATGGCGTTGCCTGTTGTAGGATGCTTTGCCAAAAAGCCGTATTCGGTGACCGCTTCCTCTCACTGAATCCAACGAGCCACACTCATGGCATAGCGTTCTAATAACTGCGGTGATACGAGAACTGCACATCCGCGTTCATTCAGCCATGTCCATGTATTTCTGTAGATTTCTCCTGCAACCAGTGCCTTGCCATCTTTTTGTATAGCTTCGAGCATTTTATTTGGCTCGGGCATTTCAAGTCCTTTGAGATCTGCTGTATCCTTAAATACCATCACGGTCAGTTTCCTGCCACCGGGATTGCCTTCAGCGATTTTGTCAGTCAGGGGCTTCTTTTTCGCACCTGCACCGACACGAGCGCCACCTCGATTAGTACCGTCCTTTGCCATATGTTCACCTCACTTTTCTGGGCTGGGGCTATTCCCTCGTTTGAAACCGCGTTTTTTAACACAAAGCCCCACGCCGCTGTCCGCTTTAAAAAGTTTTAGAGATCTGACCGCCCCCACCTGTCGCCGCTCTCGACAGTGATTCGAGAGTGACAGGATTTACAGAGAGCCATGAGGTTGCTCTTCTCGTTGCCGCCGCCTTTGGAGAGCGGGAGGATGTGGTGTACCTCTTCGGCAGGAGTGAGCTTACCTTGCTTCTCGCACTCCTCACACAGAGGATGCGATTTGATGTAGCGATCACGGATACGCTTCCAAGCACGACCATATCGTTTGTTGGAAGCAGGGTCACGTTCGTACTGGTTGTAATGATTGTCCATTGCTTTCTGATGCTCGGCACAGTATTGCTCGCGAACAGCAAGCCGACCGCAGCCGGGGTAAGCACAAGGACGTTTAGGTTTGTAGGGCATTGGTTCACCTCGCTTTCAGGGCATAAGAAAAGCCACCGCAGATCTCAGCGATGGCTCTCTACATTCTGTTTCCTCATTATAATACTATCATAAGAAACAGGTATCATGTGGTATCATCAGGTATCACAATGGAGGATTCCGTCGCAAATATCCAATGCGAGGTTATGCATTTTATATAGATGGTGGATGCTGTAGTTCATATCAACAGCAATCTGCTCCCAACTCATGTAACAAAGGTAGCGTTTTTCCAGAAGGGTCTGAAACTCCGTGCTGTCAACGGATTTCACAAGTGCAACAATGTCTCGCTTAAGGTCAACGAGACGATCTATGTCGCAGTTGATTTCCGCTTGCAAGTCAATAATCTTTGCTACGGCATCTGCCATCGTTGAAGTGGCACGGTTTGGATTACGAGGCATACCTGTGAGCGTTGAGGTTGCTTTTGTAGCCAGCTCGTTCAGCGATTGCACCTGCTCCAGTTTAGAGTTTATACGCTGATCAAGGCGGTAGGCTTGGGAGAGATATTCTCTTGCCTTCATGTCATGCCACCTCCTTGTGAAGCCTGCTAATAAGCATTTCAGGGTCAAGCTTAGTCAGAAGTCCAAACCAGCCTGAACGAAAGAACTGCTCAATTTCTTCCTTACTGATACTGGCATCCTTGTCATTGGGATTGTATCGAAGAATGCCAAGAGCTTCCCGGTAGTCCTTGACCGCCTTAAGTACGATGGCATTTGCTAATTCTTCATAAGGGTTCATAATCTGTACCTCCGGATTTTTATTTTTCTCGGATTGGCACGGATTGTCGTTGATTGTCTCAGATTTGCAGATCGGCCTTTACAGCATCGATCAGGGCGGCTTGGGTGCTGTCCTTCTTGGATAATACCTCTAGAATCCGCTCGTCGACGGTGCCTTTCACAACAATGTGCTGCACCACAACCGTTTCGGCATTTTGCCCTTGTCGCCAGAGGCGGGCATTGGTCTGCTGATATAATTCCAGTGACCAGGTCAACCCAAACCAGATGATGCAGGAGCCGCCGCTTTGAAGGTTTAACCCGTGACCGGCAGAAGCTGGGTGGATAAGCGCCACGGGTAGCTCACCCGCGTTCCATCTTTGGATACTGTCAGCAGTGTCCAGCTTAGAGAACGGAACATGGAGCTTTTGTAGCCGCTCAGTGATGCGGGCAAGGTCATGCTTAAACCAGTAGGCCACAAGAAGCGGTTTGCCACCGGCAGCTTCGATGATATCCTCCAGCGCGTCCAGCTTTCGGTCATGGATAGTGATGGTATCGCCGTCTTCGGAGTATATAGCGCCATTTGCCATTTGGCACAGCTTGCCGGTGAGCGCTGCAGCGTTTGCAGCTGTTATTTCGCCATCAGGGATTTGCAATACGAGATCACTTTTCAACTCATCGTAACGCTGGCGTTCCTCGTCGGACAGACGGACGGTGTATTCGCTGCTGACCAGCTCTGGCATTTTCAGCAGGTCGGTTGACCGCATAGAGATGGTGATGTCGGAGATTTTGTCATATATCCGCTGCTCAGCTCCGGGCATTGGTTTGTAGCTGAAGATGACCTGCCCGTTGCGTTTGTCGGGCATAAAGTAGTCAAGTCGGTAGTGGCTGATAAACCGTTGTTTGTGTTAATCTAAAAGTACCCCACAATTTCAGTTGAAAAATCCCCCACCTTACAAGTATAATCTCTCATGTATATCAAACATGAGGGAGGCAAAATGAGGTGATAAAATTGAATGAAAAGCAGGAAATAATTCTTATGCATATTCGTGATGGCAAATCACAAAGAGAAATTGCAAGAATTACAGGTAAAGATCGAAAAACAATAAGGAAATACATTAAAGAATATGAAGGAAACAGAAGGACATTGATCGAACATGGAGGAGCTGATGATAAAGAGATAATAAATGCAATAGTTGATAAACCAAAATATGATGTATCTGGTAGAAAGAAGAAGGCAAAGAACGATATTCATCTCTCTATGACCTATTTGACTGTAGCTTTGCACCATACTTTTTTGAAGCCATTCGGCTGCGCTATCCTGAATATTGCCGGAGCATGGAACGCCCAGCATCCTGGCTTTCCGAAAAAGTGCGCTAACGATCATCAATATTTCTGACAAGGTGGTACTTCTATGAAACTGAAACTAATTCTGCCTGTTTTCCTCGTGGTATTGTTGCTGGGCTGTATGCTGGGTACAACATGCTTTGATTACCGCAAGAACGGGTGGTTTGAGTGGGCAACGCTGGCAATTCTTTTTGCCTGCCTGGTATTTAAAGCTCACAGCTCCTCTATTCATGTGGACGATTTTAGAGATGTAATAAAAGTAAGAGCCACTAAACAAATGCTGAAGTGTAGTAGCCCTTATTTATAGAAATACATCAGAAATCTCAAATGTTCTTCTAACAGGTAATTAATTAAACTTTATTGTTGCCCAATTAGCAACTTGCTTTTAACTATTTCAATTTGCTCATCTGTGAAAGGTGATTCTGCATCAATGTGAATGATTTTATCAGTAAAAACTAATATATATTCACCGCTAAACTGTTTCCCATTCGGTTCTTCGTAATAGAAAGCATAGGCTTCTTCAGTGGAAAAAATAGCGTTGTCAAGGGTTTCAAGTTTTCTGTCTGACCAGTCATCAAGCTTTGTTAAATCGGATACAACAATATTCTTAACAAATTCAAATTTAGGTTTATATATACTATATTCAAGCTCCGGTGGAGCATTCTTCATTGGGGGACGGGTCTGAGAATAATGGTCTTTATGTAGCAGAGGGGTGTCTTCTTCCTCCGTTTCGTAAGAATAGTATTCAAAATCAATATTTCCATATAAATCCTCACAAGTAATTGGGATTTTGTCGCTATAAAGGCGATACTCTCTTGTCATTCCCTCATACATCTCCCAATCAACAGTGGTGTATGGTTTATTTGATCTTTCTGGGAAACTAAACTGAGAGATAGAATAAAATATAAAGCCAAGATACAAAACGCCGGTTAAAATAAGAAGTGAAATGGAGATTATTCTATTTGCTTTTGCAGAGATTTTGCGTCTTTTCAGCAATGTAATTGAGCCCCAAAATACAAGAACAAACAGTGGTAACTGCGCCACAGAAAGGGCAATTATGCCAAAACCGGTGTTAGTTAACAGATGGATAAGCATATACCCAACAAGTGAAAACAGGAATATAAGATAGACTATATCAAAATATCTTCGGGTTTTATTAAAATTGTCAATGATAGAGCCACCCATTGCGACAGATTTTTGGGATTTCTTGTACCACATATAGTAATTAATTAGGGTATAGGATAAATAGAGAATAATGCTAAAAAACATAAGCAAGATGGCTAAATCTATATTACTTGATAGAAAATCCGTAGGATTACGCTCCAAGCTGTTAAGTCGTAAAAAAAGATTTAATGCAAAAACTACAAGCATTAAAAGCTGTGATACCACAAAGCTTTTCTTCATACATTTGTGAATGTTTTCAAGCTTTTCTTTCTCGTCCGTTTCAAATTCCGGAGGGTTCTCAAGGGAAGAACTAAATATTTGCATTTGATTATACTCGCAAACAAAATCCCATCCTGCCGCCTTTGCGTAGTCAAAATAGGTTTGCTGATTGTCAGTTGGGTGAGGATTAAAAACCGAGCCCTCAGCAAAATATGTAACGGTGTATTTAAGGTTTTGAGGTTCAGTTTTCTTAAATGTCCAAAGATAAGGTCCCATTTTTTCTAAAACAAGTCCTTTTTTCGCATAGTGCTCCAGCTTTTGCTCAATCTCTTTGTAGTAGTTATAATTCATTAACATAAGTCTTTTTGTGGTTTTCATCTACAACACCCCTCGTAAATGTTTCATAGTCATCCGTCAGCTTGTGCAGGCGGTTGTATTCTTTTTCGAGCATTTCTTTTCCGGTCTCTGTGATAACATAGCTCTTTTTTCGATTTTCTATGTTAGTTTGAGTGATGAAACCTTGAGATACAAAGTTGTCAAGCAGTGTATATAGCGTTCCGGGGCCTATCGTCACTCGTTGCTGCGTCATCTCCGATACTATCTTCATAATATCCACACCGCAGCACTCATTTTGCAGGCATAGCAATATATAGAACATCTGCTCTGTCAATGTTTGATATTTCTCTCTTGGCATTTAGATCACCTCCGCAAATATCGAATATCAATATTTGTATTTTTAGCGTAACATCGAATATCGATATTGTCAATAGTGCAGAAATAAGAATCAGAGGTTATGATGTATCATAACCTCTAATAAGCTTATATTTACGGTCTATTTGCAAGGATACTCCGGACTATATTGGGTATGCAGTAAAAGTAAGAGCCACTACACAAATTAAAAATGTAGTGGCTTCACTTAAATTGAACGAACTATATTTTACACATTGCAAAATAGTTATAGCAATTCATATTATTTTTACAGTCATATCCGCACAAGGCTTTTTGTGGAATACGATTTTCCACTCAACTGTATTTATAGGCTCAAAGTGCAAGGCAGAACACACAGCACGAAGCTTTCCTTGCTCACTATCACCAAAAGGAATGGCAGTCGGTCTATGCGCACCACCAATAATTCCGACGGAAAAGCAGTCGGCTGTGCTTTGCGGCTCCATTGAATTACGATGCTTTTTGCGAGGTCTATCGCCACTGCTGCAATCACGAACAGAGAAATACTCATCGGCAAGATCCGGAGAAATGGTGTAGCTCATTGCAGTACAGTGGGATGGAAAATCGTAATCATCATCGCTAAATCTATCGGTTGGAATTTCCTGTTGTTCGTATTCCTGCACTGTCAGCGTATGTAAAGTTTGGGTTGTGGGATTGGTAAAATCAATGTATTCACCCGGGGCAGATATACTGAAATGTGAACCGCAAATGTTGATAGGGTCGTGTTTAATTATCACACTCAAAGAGGTGATTTTGGGTTTGCGTTTCGTTTGCCAAGGAAAAGCTGAACGCCAGATGATCCAGCCCGAGGTTTGGTCAAGTCCGTAGTATTTACACACCCCATCGCTTTCTATGCCATTTTGTTCGGGGAAACAAGGGTTCCATGATAAACCGCTACCATGTGAATAGGAAATTGTTTTTCCGTTCAGTACAATTTCAGGACTAATATTGACAACCATGGGATTTTCGGTTTCCATCTGCATTTGCTGTTCTTCGGTAAAGCTACCACCATCATTTTCTGGAGAAAGACCCCATTTGTCTATGAAGCTATAAATACGCTCCGCAGGGATTTGCACACAGAAGTCTATGACCAACCCCTTACTACAGGTATAAATAAATGGGATATACCATGCTTTATTATTTAAATTAAAATGCGTTTGGGTAGAAATATCTTTTCCCGGTTTTTGCCGAGCAGAATATCCCCAAAAGTTGCCGTCAAAATACACGTTCCATTCTGGAAGTGTCGGCTCTTGTGGGAGAAAGTGCTCATAGTCTTCCGTAAATTTAATCTTGCTGTAATCAAAGTCAGCTTGTAGTTGTTTGATATATTCAAAAGGATTGTCCATTGGTTGCAGATACAGTTTTTCAGAAATAATGTTCAGCACTGATAATTGCTCTTCTGTAATTGGATTTTCCAATAAAAATGATTCGAATTCTGTTTGATTCCAGCTATATGCCTGTTCTAATGGTGAGGTGTTGCCGCAAGCAAGTAAAAGACGCAGAAAATCAGAAAAACTATTTGCCAGCGGATGAACGTAGTTACCCGGTATATTCATAGGGCTTATAGCAAATACCATTTCTCCAAAATCACGTATAAAGCAAAAATGAATACCATCTACACCAGCCCAGCCAATGATTTTAGCCCCTTTGGGTGTACAAAAATACACGCTTTTTTTATTACTGCGGTCAAAACCAAGTGCCGAAGTATCAGTATTTAATCGGTTGAATTTATTATAAATTGTCATATTAGTGACCCTCTCAATTATGCAATAACTATTATGAATAATTTTACCACAACAAACTAATTGCTTCAATCGGCTCAATGTAAACATTAGAAGTAAGGAGTTACCATAAAAATATAAATCCGTTCACCGTCTATTTGTAAGGATACTCTGGGATATTTTGGGGATATAACGAAGCAAGAGCCACAACGTCATACAAGGATGATGTTGCGGCTCAACCTTATTTCAGGGAAAGATACATGACAAATTGATTACCGGCAAATTGAAGACTGATTGCATGGGTACCTTTTTCATAAAGGCCGCCGATGGTGGTATTTTCGTAAAAATCATGGATAGTATGCCAACTATCGTCCATTAGTGCTTGGATATATAGCTCTATCTGTTCTTTGCTCACCTGCTGATATGCAACGGCGAAGTAACCTTGTTCCTCGTCAGACCTCATCCATAGCATGGTGCCGAAATCAGGCTTTGGAACACCCTCAGTATATTGGTTCTCAGGCCATGTATCCATTATCAGATTTTCAAAGGATTCGGCAAGTTCAGAATAGAGTTCTTGCGAAAGTACACTATACATGCCTTTTGCACCGCGTTGTAAGACGGCTGTGCCATCATCCAGCAAATAGGCATAATAATCATGGGTCTCACCTGAGCCTTGGAATGTCTGACGAATCAGGTAACTTTCTTCCAAGGTGGTAATATCCACACCATACCACACTGAAAATTTTATCAAAGAGTCCATGATGATGGCTTCCGCAAGCTGTTGGTTTTGAAGAGAATACCCAGAAATCACCTCGCCATTTTTCCCGAGCTTTGCAAAGCTATATTGGGCAGAGGCTGCTTCCGTAATGGGAAAGGCAATCAGTTCCTGAAGCTTTTCAGGGCTTTCGGCATAATTTCGCACATCCCCCCCAACCGTATAATTTGCCCACTCACGAGTATTGATAAAACCTACTTCACGCTTACCGTCTGTTAATACCGCAATCTGCTGCAGAATTTCAAACATTGCCTCTGGGGAAGCACCTTTAACGCTGAGTTCTACCAGGATATCTCTACACAGTACACTAAAGCGCATTCGCGGCCCCGACTCGTCACCCGCATCCGAAACCTCATAAGTCCGTGCTCGTACTGTATCGAGTGTCAGCTCATCTATAGGGAAGATTGGATTATCCACGATCTCCCGCAACTCCTCAGGTACTGAATCTGCGCGAGGAATGGGGTAAAGCGCGAGGTCATAATTTTTTGTATTGGTAACAGATGTGATACGTGTTTTATCATTATCATCTAACAGTGAAACACGCCAGCTAATGGAGCCCATACCCTTTGTCCAGTTGATAAACAGTGTGTTCCTCTCCTGATTGATAAATCGGGTTGCGCTCTCGAAAGCAAATCCTTCGGGAAGCGTTTCAGGTATATACGAACCGAAATCGGCATCCGCCCGGGCTTCATCAAGACTTATGCGATCATTACGCAACTCGGGTATGATGGGATGAAAGACGCTGATGTCAGCCGCTTCGCCTTTAATGAGAGTGCCGATGAGGGAGGTTAATTCTTCCTTGAGTGCTTCCTTTTCCACTTCTGCGCCGTCAAGCTCCACATAATAGGCTATGTCCGAAAGCTTGAAAGTCGCAAAATAGATGATATTCCTAACTCCCTTGCTATTCGGATTGGTCTCAAAATACCCAGCTGTGACTGGTGTTCCGAGGACGTCTGAGGCATTTGTTTCAGCATCAAACCCATAGTCGAGCACAACTTCACCGGGCACAAGCAGGATATAGGTCTTAAGTCCGGTGTCAGATACAGCATGGGCATCAATATTGATTAAGGATGCTCCGCTCTTATCGCTTTGAAAATTAGCGGTGGCCGTAATACTGTGGGTCTTTGTCAGAGCGGGAAAAACTGCCTTTAGCTCTTCATCGGTTAATTCCTGCCAGAAATGACCTGGAATAGCGATATCGGCTGCGGACTGAGCATCGGCTTTATTGAAATACAGTGTGTAATTGCTTGATGCATCGGGCGTAGGCATGTCTTTACCGGATTGCGAAACGGATGGATTTTCACCCGGTGTCGGTGTTAAAGTATTCTGCATTAATTGAGGCATTACAAAGACGCCAAACAACATCACGGCAAGACAGGCAAAGGCTGCTGTATAGCGCTTGATCATAAAAGGACGGTGCACGGGTCTTGTTTCATCGACGCAGGACACAAGCCTTTGGTGCAAAGTGCCCGAAACAGATATTTTGTTCATGTATTCATTATATGCTTTCATAATCATCCTCCTTTAAAACGGACTTGAGCTTCTGACGGGCGCGAGTCAAATGACTTCTTACGGTAGCTTCCTTTTGCCCAGCCAGCTCAGAAATATCCTTAATGGAATAACCCTCATAATAAAACAAATGGATGACTGTGCGATATTTGGATGGTAAGGCCATGATTTGCTCCAGTAATTCATGCTGCTCCGGCTCTGAAGCCGGATAAGAATCAAGAAGCGGTGACCTTCGCTTGTGCCAAGGAGATCGCAGTCGGCTGTTACAGAGGTTTACTGTTACCCTTATGAGCCAAGCCTTTTCATGTTCTTCAGATTCAAATTTGGGAGCCTTCTCATAAGCACGCAGAAATGCCTCTTGCACTATGTCCTCGGCATCGGATATGTTTCCTGTAATAGCGAGTGCAGAGCGATATAGCCTGTTTTCATGTTTTGTTACAAACGCCTCAAAATCCTCCGGCTGATAGGACTTATATGCCATTTGCTTCACCTCCTTCACCCTATATACGCTTTAGACGACAAAAAGGCTGCAAAGTATCCCGAAAAAGTATATACCTTATCAAATTAATTTAGCATCGCTATACAAGTATTGACTGACGATTTTGGGTCTATAACGAAACGAGAGCCGCTGCATCGATGTTGATGTGCAGCAGCTTTATCATGCTTCAATTTGGATTGCCATTTTATTTGTTTTCGTATGTCACGATAGGTTGCGCTAAGCCATATTCTGTACTGCCACTTTGTGCATACTCAAGGGTAACATTTTGACTGTCTGTAAGATAGATATATGTCATGCTCGCATCCCTAAATACAGTAAGATAATCGGCAATAGCTATCCGCATTTGCTTTGCTTCCTCACCGCCGAATTTATCCCGGGAAGAATCGGTTAAGACCTGATAGCTTGTTCCGTCATAGCTTACATCAATGAAAATTGGGTCACCTTCTTCGGTATACTGCAGGATTTTTATATCTGATGGTTCGTTTTGTTTTGTATGCAAAAGGAATTTCTCCATGATGCTCAGCGAGTTACCGAATACTTTGCCATGAACCACAACGAACATCCCGGACTTTTCTCCCTGCTCAGGAGAATAGTTTTCTGGGTATTCTGCAAAGGGTTCTGCTTTTATAGTCGTGGCAGGGATATACCTGTCAATTTGCTGTCCGTTTGCATCATAGAAGGTATATGTTGCATCGCTCAAAGTTTCAGGCAGCTTTATCACAGTCATACTCGGATTAACACCATCGACTTTTTCGCTGATGACTTTGCCGCCAGAGGTGCGCCTGATTTCCGCCAGATTTTCGTTGTTGCTCAATACAACGTCGTAATATTTGTTGGAGGGGGCGATGAGCATCCCTTGAACGATACGATCCTGCTCCAGTGCCTGCCCTTTATGGATGGTTTGACCGATGAGCTTATATTCTCCATCTTTAAATTGGAACAGGCCGGCACCGATGTCCGAATGCTTTGTTTTTCCATCTGCAAGATAGCCGATGATATACAGTCCGTTATCCATCTCATAAGTGGAGAAGCAATATGCGGAAGAATACCCTAACATACGGCCGACCTCTTGGTCTGTCAGGCTAAAGCCATTACGATCGCCTATTTCCTCCAATCTAAAGAGCCAGCGAATAAGGCGGTTATCCGTGCTATCATATCCTAATGCTAATAGGACGTCGCCATTCTTGAGCTGGATTACCAAATAGAAGGTCTGATTAGAATCATTCATATCGGCACGATAAACTAATTTTGTTTGGCCGATTGCTTCATGAGCCTTGTTATTAAGTGGATTGAATAATGCGTATAACTCCTGTTTGCTGATTTTATAGGGGTTTAATCTTTTGTGCATGATCCAATCTTGGTCGGTAGTCTGCTTACTGTAAAGCACATAGTCGGATGAAATAGAGAACTGAGGTGCAGTATCCAATGTATAGCCAAAGGAGTACATAGGTGCTTGGTATAGAATTTCTCCAACGCGATAGGATGAACCGTTAAATGTCGTTGAAGACTTTGGGTTTGCCATCAATCCCAGACAAAGAGCAACCACTATGAGCACGGTGATAGCTATAACCCAAAACCCAGGCTTCCTGTAATTCAGCACATTTTTTATTCTGCCCTTGGTGTCACCTTCGCCGAAGGCAAGGGGAATACCATTGACGATGCGTCTGCCGGTAGCAAGTGCCAACAGTGAAGAAGAATAGTCCTTTTTCACATCATTGCCAAGGCGTTTGATGACCGCTTCATCGCATGACATCTCCATGTCCTTTCCAGATAGGAAAAAGGCAACCCAAACCAAAGGAAGGTAGACATTTTCCTTTTCATGGACTGCATTTTTCAGCCGGTTTTGAAGCTGTATCAGTGAAACGACACTGTAAAGCAAAAGTGCGGCAATACCGGCAAGCCAGACGATTTCTCCAATAAACGTCCAGATTTGTATCGGGTTCACACTGGCACCGAAGGCAGGAACAGGCAGCGTTGCGTTTACGGCATTATCAATGCCTGTGATTCCCGTAGTGATTTGCGGGGTCTGTGCATAGAGAATCTTATCGGAAATGGGGGCAGGATTACCAGGCAGCAGGCTCACCAAACTTTCAAAGGAGAAGGGGCAAACCAGACGAAACAGCACGACGCTCCACAAGGCATAAGAAAAAATCTTAGGCGCTTTTTTAAGCAGAAGCCTTGCACCCAGCACAAATAGAATCACAATGCTGGCCGTATAGCTCATATTAAGTATTTGCAAAAATAAATTATCCAGCATGATTATCCCTCCTTGTGCTCATCTATTAATCGCTGAAGCTCATTAATTTCCTTCTCGCTTAGCTTATTACGACGGGTAAAGGCAGCGAAAAACTGAGGCAGCGAACCGCCAAAGGTTTCATTGATAAATTGCTCTCCTTGTGCAGCCTGGAATTCATTCTTACTCATCAGTGCGACAACAGTGCCGCTCTGATTTTCAAAGATATTCCGCTCACATAAACGTTTGAGCATTGTATATGTTGTAGTGCGTTTCCACGAAAATGCATCAGCACACAGCTCTGTAAGGGCACGAGAACTGATTGGCTCGTTTGCCCAAATCAAGTCTGCGAACCGCTGTTCCATTTCCCCAAGCTTGTATTGTTCCATAGGAAAACCTCCTGTCGAATACTATTAGACAAATACAGTCTAACGCATTTAGACAACATTGTCAATGAATAGACAGGCACACTACAGTATTACAGGAAGAAAATTATAGTAAGGAGAATCCACCATGAACCTGAATAGATCGCCACCCATACACAAGTATTGATTAGCAGATTATTAATAGTAATAACTTATATAGAACAGGTTTTAAAACATTTAAAACCTGCTTCTGTTGCCTTGATATAGCTTACGATTTGTAATTCTTCATTAGCTTTTTCAAATCGTAAATTATATAGCTTTTAGCTTATCTGAGGGCCTATAAAATAACAGGCTCTCAATTTTTTTATCGAAGCATTCCTGTAAGGAATGAAATGAACTTTGAAAATTGAAAAACCGTAATGTTCAAAAGCTAGAAGCAATAACACCAAGCACACTGATTGTTGGAATAGATATTGCAAAAGAAATACAGTGGGCAAGGTTCGTTGATTATCGTGGGCTTGAATACAGGGCACTATTGGAAGCCACTTGCAAACTACTTGATAATAAATGGAGTAACAGTAGTAATGGTTAATCCATATCACACAAAACGGACTAAGGAGCTTGACGATAACAGCCAGACTAAGAACGATAAAAAAGATGCTCTAACCATAGCGAAGCTTGTGCGTGATGGAAGATATTACGGAGTATATATGCCTAAGGATATATTTACCGAACTAAGGGTGCTGACGAATTCAAGGATAAGTCTGATGAAACGTTATAACGCACTTAAAAATACAATAACAGCAGTGATGGATGAGTATTTTCCTGAAATAACGACAGTGTTTAAGGAACCTTTAAAAGGCAAAGCATCAATACAGATATTGAAATCCTGTCCATTTCCCTCATTAATACTTGAATTAGGAGTTGAGGGAGTGCTTATAGAGATAAAAAAGGCAGTTAAAAAGACAGTAGGTAGGAAAAAAGCGCAACAGCTTGTAGAAGCAGCTAAGAACTCCATAGGAGTAGATTATGGAATAGTATCGGCAAAGTTGAAGTTAGGGTTAATGATTGAAGAATTGGAATTGTTGATAAGACAACTTGAACAGTTGGAAAAGGCAATGGATCAAGCATTAGATGAAACAGGATTCAGGAATATAATCCTCAGTATTCCAGGTATAGGTTAGGGGTAGCTATCAGGGTAATTTCCGGAAAGCTGCTTCAACCACAGCCTGAAAAGCAAAGAAAAAAACGGTCTT
>DAOSDD010000012.1:0-23488 GCA_035362115.1 Clostridiales bacterium
CTTAAACATAACAATCCGTAAGCTTTGTTCAAATTTTATACTCGGAAAATCGTATGCTGCCATATTTTGTATCATAGGAAGAAAATGCACCCAGGGTTAAGACTTGGCCTTGACATACACAATCCTGCAGAATATAATAAAATTAAATTTCGATGATAAAACCTTTCGTCCTTCTGCATGTACAGGATGTCAGGTTTTTTTCATAAATGGAAGGAGATATTAGAAAAATGCAGAATGAAGTTAGAACAAGATTTGCCCCAAGCCCTACAGGCTATATGCATATAGGAAATCTAAGAACTGCTCTTTATGGATACTTATTATCAAAAAAATATGGTGGAAAATTTATACTCAGAATTGAAGATACCGACCAGGAACGTTATGTTGAAGGTGCAGTCGATGTTATATATAAGACACTTAAACTTGCGGGACTTAAGCATGATGAAGGACCGGATATAGGTGGAGATTATGGTCCCTATGTTCAGAGTCAGCGAAAAAATATATACATGGAGTATGCCAAAAAGCTTATAGAATCGGGTGCAGCTTACTATTGTTTTTGTGATAAGGAAAGGCTTGAGCAGATTAAGGGAGCACAGGATGGCTCAGATGCAGTACATAAATATGACCGTCACTGTTTAAACCTGACAAAGCAGGAAATTGAAAAAAACCTGGCTGAGAATAAACCTTTTGTAATAAGGCAAAAAATGCCGGTTCAAGGAACTACAAGCTTTGATGATGTTGTGTACGGTACTATTACAGTTGACAACTCGGAGCTTGATGATCAAATTTTGATTAAATCCGATGGACTGCCCACCTATAACTTTGCCAATGTAGTAGACGATCACCTTATGAATATTACACATGTTGTAAGGGGTAATGAATATCTTTCATCTACTCCGAAATATAACCTCCTTTATAAAGCTTTTGGATGGGAAATCCCCACATATGTTCATCTGCCTCTGATATTAAGACCAACAGGGCAAAAGCTTAGTAAAAGAGCAGGTGATCCGTCATTTGAAGATCTGATTTCAATGGGCTACCTTTCAGAAGCAATAGTAAACTATGTGGCTTTATTAGGCTGGAGCCCGGGTTCGACACAGGAAATTTTTACAATGGATGAATTAATCCAGGTATTTAGTATAGATGGAATTAACAAAGCACCGGCTGTTTTTGATATAGTTAAATTAAGCTGGATGAATGGAGAATATATAAGAAAGCTTTCCCCTGATAAGTTTCATGAGCTTGCAGTTCCATATTACAAGAATTCCCTGAAAAATAATAAGATCGTACCTGAAAAAGTCAGTGCTTTACTGCAGGCAAGAACTGACGTTTTAAACTCAATACCGGAGAACATAGACTTTTTAAACCAGCTTCCGGATTATGATGTATCAATTTATACCCACAAGAAATCCAAGACTAATGAAACTAACTCTCTTGAGAGTCTTAAAGCTGCATTACCCGTTTTGCAGCAGCTGGAAAAGTGGGATAATGATTCAATATATCAAGCATTAATGAGTCTATCAGAAAAATTAGAAATAAAGAACAGTCAGATGCTTTGGCCGGTCCGTATTGCAATATCAGGCAAATCTGTTACACCCGGAGGAGCAACAGAAATTGCTGAGATTTTAGGTAAGGACGAGACCATTGTTAGAATACAGGCAGGTATTGAAAAATTGTATAGGTTTTATGTATTGAAAAACACATAAGAGTACGAAGGAGAATGTAGTGCATTATGTTTTGGACGAACTTTCACAACCACTGTTATTTTGATGATGGAACTGGAACACCTGAAGAGCATGTAGAAGAGGCTATACAGAATAATGTAGAAGTACTGGGTTTTTCATGCCATGCTTCCCTGCCTTTTGAAACCAGCTGGACAATGAACAAAGATACCCAGAAAGAGTATCCTGCTGCCATAAGGTCTCTTCAGAAAAAATATGAGGATAAAATTCAAATCCTGTTGGGACTTGAGATAGATTATATACATCAATCCATGGGGCCATATATGTCTGAATATAAAGATATGGGATTGGATTACTCTATTGGGTCAGTGCATCATATTGGCTCTATGCATAATATTGAGTCGGTCAATCACAAACAACACAATATTTCTGAAGAATATATACCTGTTGATGGAAGTGAAAAGATGCTTGAAGATGGCATAAATAGAGTTTATCAGGGAAATGTGAGAAAAGCTGTGGAGGAATATTATACTCTTGTCCAGGAAATGGCCATCCTCGGGGGGTTTGATATTTTAGGCCATCTGGATCTTATAAAAAAGAACAACAAAAACAACAGGTTCTTTTCAGAAGACGAAAAATGGTATAAAGATATTGTTATGGATACCATTACCAGAATTTCAAAATCGGGATTCATTTTGGAGGTTAATACAGGAGGTATGACACGGAAATATATTGATACAACATACCCCAGTCCGTGGATTCTTAAAGAATGCCTTAAACTTGGCATTCCTATAACATTGAACTCAGATTCACATTCACCCGACAATATAACGGCATGGTTTAAAAACACCGCAGCTTCTTTACTCGATATAGGATACAAGGAAATACATGTTTATGGTGAAAATGGCTGGAAACCACGTAAATTAACAGTTGAAGGGCTTAAGTAAGAAACAAATGTACCCTTTTGATCAGGGGACACATAGTCCCCTAATGACCAATCATATTTTACTCTATCATCTTTTTGAATTCATCTTCACTTATTACTTTAACACCTAGTTGCTGAGCCTTATCCAGTTTACTTCCCGCCTCTTCCCCGGCCAGAACATAGTCGGTTTTTTTGGATACACTGCCTGATGCTTTTCCTCCAAAATTTTCAATAATTTCTGAGGCTTCGTTTCTTGAAAAAGAAGAAAGTGTCCCAGTCAAAACAAATGTAAGACCTTTGAAGCGATTATCTATAATCTCTTTTTTACCCTTACTCAAAAGATTCACTCCCGCAGCTTCTAGTTTAGCGATTATTTCATGGGTCTTTTCCTGTTTAAAGAATAATACCAGACTTTGAGCCATTGCTTCTCCAAATTCATATATCTTCATTATGTCCTGTTCCGAAGCATTCATTAAATCATATATAGAACTGAAATTTTCACTAAGCAGCTGTGCTGCACGCAATCCAATATGCCGAATGCCAAAGCCGAATATAAGGCGGTCAATATTGTTTGCTTTCGACTTTTCAATGGATTTTAGCAAATTCTCAACTGATTTTTTACCCATTCTTTCCATTTTAATTAATTCATCTTTTATTTCATACAGGTAATACAGGTCGGCTATACCCTTTAAAAAACCTTTATTCATTAAGGATTCAATTAAAGCCGGCCCAAGCCCTTCAATATTCATGGCATCCCTTGAAGCAAAGTGAACTATACTTCTAAAAAGCCTTGCAGGACAATCTACATCAATGCATCTGAATGCCGCTTCTCCTTTTTCCCGGACAACATCAGCCGTACACACCGGGCACTTATCAGGCATTATGAACTTGATTTCATCGCCTGTACGCCTTTCCCGAATCACTTCAACCACTTCAGGAATAATATCACCGGCCTTACGAATCCAGACTGTATCACCTATCCGGATATCCTTCTCTTCAATATAATCCATATTATGCAGGGTAGCACGACTCACTGTTGAGCCTGCAAGCCTGACAGGCTCAAGAACAGCATTGGGAGTCAATACACCTGTTCTACCTACATTGACGTATATATCCTTAATTACTGTCTGTTTTTGCTCGGCAGGATATTTATATGCTACAGCCCATCTTGGCGTTTTCGCTGTACTGCCGAGAATATCCCTCTGAGAAAGAGAATCTACCTTAACTACTGCTCCATCTATATCAAATGAATATTCTCCCCTGGCTTCCCCAATCTTCTGTATTTCATCCCATACTTCATTGATATTTTTGCATATTTTGTAGTTCGGGCTTATTTTAAATCCCTGGTACTTTAAATATTCCAATGTTTCCGAATGAGTCTCAAAGGATTTGCCCTGAATATTTTGAATATTAAATACAAATATATCAAGTTTCCTCTTTGTAGTAATACGGGGATCCAATTGTCTCAAGGAACCAGCTGCAGCATTTCTAGGATTTGCAAATAAAGGCTGTTCTGCTTCTTCCTGTTCTTCATTCAGCTTTAAAAAGTTCTTCTTTGAAATAAATACTTCTCCCCTAACTTCAAGGTAAGGCACTGGATCTTTCAAAACTAGTGGTATGGACTTTACTGTTTTTAGATTCTGGGTTACATCTTCCCCAACAACTCCATCACCCCGGGTAGAACCCCTTATAAACCTTCCATTTTCATATTCAAGGGAAACAGATAGTCCATCAATTTTCTTTTCAACGACATACTCTATTCCGGTTCCTACGCCAATATCAGCATCAGAATCTGCACCAACAGTACCTATATTTAAAGAAACACCGGCACCTATAGCCTGCCTTACTCTTAAATCAAAAGCAAATAGCTCTCCTTCGCTAAATACGTCGTTAAGACTTAACATAGGTATTATATGTATTACCTTTTCAAATCCCTCTAAAGGCTTTCCACCCACCCGCTGAGTAGGGGAATCAGGAGTGATCAGGTCAGGTCTTTCCTTTTCAAGTTCCTCCAATTCCCTTAACAGCATATCGTACTCATAGTCACTTATCTCAGGGTTGTCTTCCACATGATATTTATGATTATGATAATTAATCATGTTTCTTAACTCATGTATTCTTTTTTCAATAAAGTCCATACTACTTGTATTATTACTTAACGGCACATTAATCTCCTTATGCTCTTAAATATTTATATCCATACTTAACTGATACTAATACTAATGCTGATATTAACACTGATATTTGCTCAAATATTACTGCTATTATATGCTACAGTAAATTATATATCAAAATTTCTGACCAAATCCTCCAGTGTATCCCTTCTTCTTATTAATTTTGCTGTCCCGTCTTGTTTTATGAGTACTTCTGCAGGTCTTAATCTATTATTATAATTTGATGCCATAGAGTATCCGTAAGCTCCTGCATCCATAACTCCTATAATATCACCTTCACTAATTGCAGGCAGATTTCTCTCTTTAGCCATGATATCCCCTGATTCACATATGTTCCCAACAATATCTACAACTACCATTTTGTTTCCATCTGCAGGTCTGCCATTTTTATAAACTTCAATCTCATGATATGAATCATACATTACAGGACGCATTAATGTATTAAATCCAAGGTCTGTTCCTGCATAAGTATGACCATAATTCTTCTTAACAGCATATACAGTGCCTAGGAGAATTCCACATTCAGCCACAATGTAACGTCCTGGTTCAATTTTAACTCTTACTTCTTTTCCATATTCTTTAGTCCATTCTTTAACCAATTGAGCAAGTTTTTCTCCAAGTTCTTTTATATCAAGTCTTGGCTGACCTTCCTGTTTGCGGTAAGGTATACCAAAACCGCCTCCGAAGTCAACAAATTCAATATCTTCAAACTGTTTAGCAGTTTCAAGTACTGTTTTTGCACCTTCGGCATATGAATCTCCTTCCATAAAAAGAGAGCCAATGTGTTGGTTAATGCCTGCCAGCTTTAGATTATATTTCTTGAGTATGTTCTTAACTTCAGGGACAAGATCAAGGTTAACACCAAATTTGGTCTTTTTACCACCTGTAATTACCTTTTCACAATGCCCGGCCCCTACGCCAGGGTTAAATCTAATAGCAACTTTACCGCCGTAATTTATTCTTCCCAGCATCTCTAGTTGTGATAAGGAATCTATGCTCACCAAAATGCCTCTGTCAATAGCGTATTTCATTTCTTCTTCTGATACATTGTTTGATATATATAATATTTCATCAGGCTTGAATCCCGCTTTTAACAAAACATATATTTCTCCGGGCGACATGGCATCGGCATTAAGCCCTTCATCACGAGCAATTTTCAGCAGTTCAAGGTTTGAATTTGCCTTGATGGAGAAATTTGATTTGAAATTACCATATGGTATCAGGTTAGCCATTTCTCTGCATCTTTCCCGCAATATTCCCTCATTATATACGTAAAGAGGACTGCCAAATTCCTTAAGTAATTTATCCGGCGCAGTGTTTCCATAAAAATTTGTCTGTTCAGTATAGTATTTGTTCATAGTTTATCCCCCATTACTAATGTTATTTATGTTATTTGTGTTATTTATGTTATTTGTGTTATATATGTTATTTGTGTTATTTATGTTATTTGTGTTATATATGTTATTTGTGTTATTTATATTATTTATATTATTTACATGTTTAATCACATATCATGTTTATTTTGTCAACACTTAGTGATTTATTACTTTTAATTTATTATGTTTCAGCATAATATTATTTTCTCTACCCTATAATAACACATATTTCTGTTTTATATCAATATTCTTTATAATTTACGGGTGCATTTTTAATATTTCCTCAGTTGACAAAGTAAATGCAACCATATCTACCGAAGGTAGATGCATTAAATCTGACAAACCCATTGGTTTCATTTAGTATTACAATGGCAAGACTTATACAAGTAAAACAAAAATGTATTTTGTAGGTCTAGCCGCGCGGCAATGAGCGCCAGGGTTTGGGACAGAGTCCCAAGGTCTTCAAGGCGCTACATTTCCGCATTAAGCAAGAGAAATCTTAGGGGGCGCACTTACTCTGACCGAAAAATCAGGTTTTTGTGAACCCCTGCGCAAGCTTGCCCTTTTTATCAGCCATCATACCGATTATTGACAAAATACTGGTCATATTATAACTAAAATCAATTTATTACCACATATTGTTAATTGTTTGACCAACTAATTGCTACTCCGTTCTGTTTACTTTGTCAAAGGTTGCATTTACTTTGACCGCCCACCTTTTTAATATTTGAGGTAAAATAAGGTTCGTAAGGCCTTCTATAGACACACTTTCCAGCACGGGATACATTTTCCAGCACGACATATTCTCGATACTATCAAAAATTATCCTGGATGACATCGCTATCCAAATTGGCATAGTAGTATTATTCTATATTATAAAAATAAATCAAATCCACTGTAATTAAAAATTACTTGTAATACTGTTCCCAAGACTATTGCATATGCAAATTGAAACTTATCTCCTTCATTCTTTTCATCAAAATTTGTATAAGGAACAATAGAAAGTGTTAATATGCAGCTTTTTAAATAATCATATAAATACTTTAACCTTTGTTTCCTATTTTTTCTAATTACAATTATTGCTAATGAAATAACTCCTCCCCATAAAAAGGAATAAATTATCGTATGTATAGCAAACCTAATTCCCATTATGGAACCTATTGCTGAGAATACCTTAATATCACCTGCGCCTAACATACTTGCTGCAAAAAGTGAAAATAATATTGCTACTGGGATTATTATTCCTAAGAGAGAGTTCATTAATCCTATTTTACCGGCTAAAATACAATTAGTTATTATCCCGATTATAATAAACACCAATATAAGGTTATTCTTTATTTTATAAGTTTTTATATCGCTAATTAATGCTATAAATATTAGAATAAAAACTTCTATGCTCTTTAAGCTAATAGTTTTACACTCCATTCATTATTAAGTTTTAGTTTTAATTAGATTTTACTTTCACATTGATCTTTATATTTATTAATATACCATTTAATATCCATACTACCATTTTATGTAATTATTGTCAAGTAGATTCATCCACATCTGCAGCTTCATCCCCCGGTTTTCTGAACATCTCATATATCCCCATAATTAGCAGAAAAAATGCGAACATTTTTCTAAGAAGGTTACTGGAAAAGGAAGCAGCAAGGCTGGATCCTGCCAGTGCTCCCACAATACCTGATATGATTATTGGCAGAGCTGTTTTAAAGTCAATTCTCTTATTCTTTATATGTACAACAAGTGCTATTATAGCAGTTGGGATGAAATATATTAAGTTAACGCTTTGTGCAATGTGCTGTTCTGTTTTAGCAAATATAATAAGTGCTGGTATGAGTATGGTACCGCCTCCTATACCCATTCCACCAATGATTCCTGATATAAAGCCTATAGAAAAAAGAATGAGTCCCATCATCATACCCATAACATCCTGATTGCGGCAAATATCATAAACCCGGCAAATATTCGTCTTAAAATGTGCGCGGGACATATACTTAAGAGCCTCGCTCCCAGGTAGCCTCCTGCTATTCCTCCAAGAGTAATTTTCCAGGTTATATTCCAATCCACGTAGCTGTTTCTGATATATAGGAAAGCGCTTACAATTGTTAATGGCAAAATGATTGATATGGCAGTTGCATGAGCTTTATGATCGTCAAGCCCCAGAAGTAAAACCATGGCCGGTACAGCAATTGTTCCGCCACCCGACCCGAAAAGCCCGTTCACAAGGCCTGTAACAGTTCCTATTGCTATATTAGTCATGTATTGGCTATTCTTATTTTTATTCTCAATTTTATTCTTATTTTTATTTTCGTTTCTATTTTTGTTCTTCTTAATATCTTTTTTGTCTTTGCTATCAATGTTTATTTTACTAGTAATGTTATTTTCATTCATAATGCTCCTCTAATTATCATTATCACAGCCTGATATATTTTCTGCATCAGAGTGTGTTTTCTACAGCAGAATATTTTTCTACAACAAGTTAATTTTCTGCAATATGATTCTTCCTTAGTTTTGTCAAAAATAATATAAAAATACATGAAAAAATGCCCGGTATAATATATTTCCGGGCATTAAGGTTATCTTAAGTTATGTTAAGTTGTTTTAAAGCATTATAAGTATTTAAACATTTGATTACTTGTTATTATTTGCTTTAAGTATTCACTTCAGGAACAATTCAATTACAGGTACAGTTACATCAGGTTTTTTTACCGGTAATTCAAGTGTCAGTGTTGAAGAATCAGATGTTGAGTCTCCACCATGCATTGAGAAGGAATTCGAGGTTATCATTTTTATTTCTGAAGCATCATTAAGAAACTGAGCGTATTCCACCCTGTTTGCCATGCCGTCAAGATGGATATGCTTAAATGGCCAGTTGAATACATGTAGATATAACCTGTTCTTTTGAGGGTTATATGTATACCGGCAATCCTGTGGGCAGATAAATTCTTCAGGAGCCTGGGTACACCCATTAATGGAACGATCATGTCTTTTCATCCACCTGCCAATACCATTTAAGCGTTCCAACGCTCTTTCGTCAAATTCTCCACGTCCGGTAGGTCCTACATTAAGCAGAAGATTACCTCCCTTACTTACTGAATCAATAAGCATTCTAACCAGCACATCAACACTTTTCCAGCTTTCTTCATCCCTGTGGTATCCCCAGGAACCGCTAAAGGTATGGCATGCTTCCCATATAACAGGTTTCCCGTTAATTTTAACCCATTCTCTTGGTACAAACTGCTCTGGAGTTTTTATATCCTGATCAATTTGAAGCCTGTCATTTATTAGAATACCCGGTTGAAGTTTTCTTATCATTTCTATAAGTTTTTCGCTTTGCCATTCTTCCCTTCCTTTTCCCGGGAATTTGTCTGTTGAGCGTACTGAGAAATCAAACCACATAATGTTAACTTCTCCAAAGTCCGTAAGCAATTCTTTCACCTGGCCATGCAAATATTCGGTATATTTTCTTAAATCACGATCTTTGTCCTCTGCAATATATTCAGCATTTTCAGACATGGGATGGCATATATCTGTTGTATAGTGAGGATGATGCCAATCAAGGAGAGAATGATAAAATCCGACTTTCATATTTTGTCTCCTAAAAGCTTCAACCATAGGTTTTAGCAGGTCTCTGCCCGCCGGGGTATTAGGTGCCTTGTAGTCTGTGAGTTTTGTATCCCATAAGCAAAATCCTTCATGGTGCTTTGTTGTAACTACGAAATATTTCATACCTGCATTACACGCTGCTTTTGCCCACAATTCCGGGTCATAAAGGTCAGGATCAAAATGCTTGAAATATTTTTGATAGGTTTCATTATCAATTTTTTCATACTTTTTTACCCATTCATGGCGAGCAGGTAAAGCATATAAGCCCCAGTGGATAAATAGTCCGAAACGGTCATGAACGAACCATTCAGTGTTACCGGGTGTCGCCTCTGGTTTTAGAATGTTCATACATGGTTACCTCCTTTATACTTTAGATTAATATATTTTAGTTTAATACATTTTACACCATGTTTTTAGACTAACATGCATACTGCTATTGCTTCATCAACTGGCGCTACAGGGATTCATCACTTACTTTCTATAATGCTGAGCAAAATATCATATTTGCATAATAGCCCTTAAGATGACCTTGAATGATGGTTAATCTTTCTCCACCCTCTAATTGCATTTTATATTCTATATAGTAAAATATGAATAGATCATATTAACAATATTTTGTATAAAACTAACATAAAAAACAAGTTATTAGATGGGTAATCAAATGAATAATCAAATGAGTGATCAAATAGGTGATTAAATGAGTAATCAAAGAGATATTACTAACAGCAATAGTAATAGTAATAACAGTAGCAATAGCAATAATAATGGCAATAGTGATTACGATAGTAATGACAATAGAATCGTACAAATAAAAAATAAATCCGGCAGGATACTTAATAATTACTTATCCAATATAAAAGTTGGGCTTATTGTTGCTGCCTTTACCCACTGCCCTGAAAATTGGCGTGATATTGATTATGTCCCTGATTATAACAAGTTATATTTCATTTGTGATGGTGAAGGTTGGCTCAAGGTTGGAGTTAAGGAGTATTATCCGCAACCCGGTCAGTTGTTTTTCATGCCTGCGGGTATTAAACAATCTTACTCAACCATTAGCACCAACACTTTTACAAAGTATTGGTGCCATTTTACTGCAAAAATTGGAGATATCAATTTTTTTGATATTATAAAAACCCCTTTATTCATCGATGTTGAAAACTGCAATACTCTGGAAACCCTTTTCAAAAAGTTAATTGGACATTACGAAGGACGAGGTACTGCTTCTCCATTATATGCACAAGCTGCTTTAATGGAAATTGTTGCTTACTTTTTAGAAAGTATCCCTGAAGATAAGATTTATTTGTCTTCTTCTTCATCTATTGAAAAGCTTAGTAAAATACTTGAATATATAGAAAGCAATATCACTGAAGATATTACTATAGACCAACTGGCTAAAATGGCGAGCTTCCATCCAAACTATTTCATACGTTTTTTTAAGAAAAACACAGGAACTTCTCCTGCTCATTATATTAACAAAGTAAAAATGGATAAAGCTAAAAACCTTTTAGGAATTACTGATTTAAGTGTTACAAGTATTGGTGAAGCTATAGGTTTTAGTGATGTTTATCATTTTTCAAAAATTTTCAAAAACTATACAGGGTTTTCACCTACAGAATACAGAAAAGTTTTTAGGTAAATTTTTCTATTCCAAGCAAGAGGTACTCATTTGGGCTATTTGGCAGCTCACATATTTGTGGTGTTTTTAGGGACGATTCTTTGTTAGCTCGATGTTGCTTGAGAACCGTCTTTAGAACCGTCCCACCTTCGGAACCATCCCGTCCTTGAAACCATTCTTTCTTTGGAACAACCCCGGTGTTTCTTGTCTAGCTTATTGAACTGTTGAAATAGCAGAACTATCTCCATGTTTCACTATAATATTTACCCCATCTGAATCTACCATTGCAGTTGAGTCTTCTCCAAGAGTTCCTTCTATTATTAGTTTTGCAACAGGGGTTTCAATATGTTTCTGCAAATATCTTTTAACAGGTCTTGCCCCGTAAACCGGTGAATATGCTTCATCAGCGATAAACTGTTTTGTCTTGGCAGTAACTTCCAACTTAATGTTTCTATCATCAAGTCTCTTTTGTATATCCGTTAATGAAAGGTCAATTATCTTAATGATTTCATCTTTTGTTAAAGGTTTGAACATAACAATTTCATCAACTCTGTTGAGGAACTCCGGTTTGAAGTCCCTTCTCAACTCATTCATTACTAAATTTTTTGTTTCTTCTCTTATTTCCCCTATTTCATTAATTCCGTCAAGCAAAAAACTGCTCCCGACATTTGAGGTCATAATTATTACAGTATTTTTAAAATCCACTGTTCTTCCCTGGCTGTCAGTGAGTCGTCCATCATCCAAAAGCTGCAGCAGCACGTTGAAAACTTCAGGATGGGCTTTTTCTATTTCATCAAATAATATAACACTATAGGGTTTTCTTCTTACTGCTTCAGTAAGCTGTCCTCCTTCTTCATATCCCACATATCCCGGAGGTGCTCCTATGAGCCTGGCTACAGAATGTTTTTCCATATATTCACTCATATCAATTCTAACTATATTTTCCTCACTGTCAAATAAAGCTTCCGATAATGCTCTTGCTAATTCAGTCTTTCCTACTCCTGTAGGTCCTAAAAATATAAATGACCCTACAGGCTTTCTAGTATCTTTAAGGCCCGACCTTGCTCTTAACACAGCATCAGCTACCGCAGTTACTGCTTCATCCTGCCCTATTACTCTTTTATGAAGTATATTATCAAGATCCAGCAGCCTTTTCTTTTCACTTTCCATAAGTTTTGTTACAGGTATGCCAGTCCACTTTGATACAATCTCGGATATTTCTTCTTCAGTTACTTCTTCCTTCAATAGTTGTTTTTCTCCGGGATATTCCTGTCTTTTTTTCTCTTCTTCCAGCATTTTCTGCAATTCGGGTAGTTTACCATGTTTAAGTATGGCAAGTTCATTAAGGTCGTAACGTCTTTCTGCTTCTTCTATCTGCCTCTTCACATCCTCAATCTGCTGCTTTATCACCTTGCCCTTTTCAATATTTTCCTTTTCAAGCTGCCACTGCGCCTTCATAGTTGCTGCCCTATCCTTTAATTCTGAAAGCTCTTTTCTAAGGGACTCCAGCCTATCCATAGACTGCTTGTCATTTTCTTTTTTCAAAGCCTGTTCTTCTATTTCAAGCTGCATTATTTTCCTGCTTATTTCATCTAGTTCTGCAGGCATACTGTCTATTTCAGTTCTAATCATTGCTGCTGCTTCGTCCATTAAATCTATAGCTTTGTCAGGTAAAAATCTGTCACTTATATACCTGTTTGACAGTACTGCTGCCACAATAATTGCATTATCGGTAATTCTTACTCCATGATGTATTTCAAACCTTTCTTTAAGACCTCTTAGAATTGATATAGTATCTTCCACTGTAGGCTGTTCTACTATTACAGGTTGAAACCTTCTTTCCAGAGCTGCATCCTTTTCAATGTACTTGCGGTATTCATCAAGAGTTGTAGCACCTATACAACGCAATTCACCTCTTGCCAGCATGGGTTTGAGGATATTCCCGGCATCCATTGCTCCTTCTGCTTTGCCTGCCCCAACTATATTATGCAATTCATCTATAAACATTATTATTTGGCCCTGTGAGCTCTGCACCTCGTTAAGGACGGCCTTAAGTCTTTCTTCAAATTCGCCCCGGTATTTTGCCCCTGCAATTAAGGATCCCATATCAAGAGCAAAAATAGTCTTATCCTTTAGCCCCTCAGGAACATCGCCTTTTAATATTCTTTGAGCCAGCCCTTCAACAACAGCAGTTTTACCTACTCCAGGTTCACCGATTAATACAGGATTGTTTTTGGTTCTCCTAGAAAGTATTCTTATAATACGGCGAATTTCTGCATCTCTCCCAATAACCGGATCAAGCTTTCCCTGCTTTGCAAGCCCAACTAGATCCCTGCCAAATCTATTAAGAGCTTCATATGTTTCTTCAGGATTTTTTGATGTAATTCGCTGATTGCTCCTTACCTTGCCTAAAGCTGAAAGGAATCTTTCTCTGTTTATATTATACCTTTTGAAAATTTTTTCAGAAGGAGTATTTCTTTCTTTTAATAAAGCCAGGTAAATATGTTCAACTCCGGTAAATTCATCTTTAAACTTTGCAGCTTCATCTTCAGCATGTAAAAATATTTCATTGAATCTTCTAGTTGCATAAAGGTTTGCTGTGGAGCTTCCATAGATTTTTGGTATTATGTCAAGCTCTTTTTGCATATCATTTGCAACCAAGTCTATATTTTCACCCATGATGCCAATCAGCCTTGGAATGAGTCCATCCTCCTGTTTCAGCATAGCAAAATGGATATGTTCTCCATCAATCTGCGAATGACCCATTCTCAGAGCAATATCTTGTGATGCAACTATCACCTGCTGTGCTTTTTCAGTATATTTATCTATATTCATATATTACACCCCCAAATTTGCATTACTTTCCTGACCTTTTCATATAAGTATCTTTTAATTGTTTAAGCAGTTCCTTTTCTTCATTTGCAAACCATTGTGGATTTACTATTCTTATTTTTAGGAACAAGTCCCCTCTTTTACCTTTTGTGTCACGGTACCCCTTTCCTGCTACTCTTATTTTGCTGTCACTTTGTATGCCCGATGGAATTTTAACCATTATTCTGCCATCGATTGTATCAACAGGAATTTCACTGCCTAATGCCGCATCCCAGGGAAATAGATCAACAGTGGTAACCAGATTCGCGCCATCTACTTGAAAACGGGTATTATCAACAAATTTAACCTGCAAATAAAGGTCTCCATTTCTACCCCCATTAATACCTGTATTGCCCTGACCGGAAATTTTTATTTTTTCGCCATGTTTAATACCGGGAGGAATCTTAAAGGAAATCGTTTTATCATTACCGCTAATATTAAACCTTACCCTCTTTTCTGTTCCTGCAAAACCTTCTTCCGGAGTTATCTCTATCTCAGCTTCTACGTCATTTCCATTAACAGGATACTGTGCATAGGAAAACCCTTTGTTACCTGTGCCTGCGCCTGCAAAATCATGTAAAATATCATTTATATTAAATGAATCTCCTCCAAAAAACATGTTAAAAAAATCACTGAATCCGCTTCCTGCTCCAGGCCCGCCACCGGTTCCTGTCCTGTATTCATATCTTGCATTTTTGCCATAGCCAAACTGGGAAGGATCAAAATCATAACCATTTTGAAAATTGAAGCCACTTCCAAGAGTGTCATACTTTTTCCTTTTTTCCTCGTTTCCCAGGACTTCATATGCTTCATTTATTTCTTTAAATTTTTCTTCAGACTTTTTATCACCTGGATGAGAATCAGGGTGATACTTTTTAGCCAATTTTCTGTATGCCTTTTTTATTTCTTCTTGTCCTGCACTTTTACCTACTCCCAATATCTTGTAATAATCTTTATATTCCACTTTAAGCTCCATTCTTGCAAGGGCGAATTCATTTTAGCCACGCGTGCAATCTATTTTTTTATAATCCCTGTGCAAAAAATATGCACCTGCGCATTAGTTTTTCATAAATTTATTAATTTCCTTCAAACTAAGTCACTTCTAATATCAATGTATCGTTTCCTGACCTTGACCTTCTTTGACCTTATAATTATATAATAATAGAAAATTAAAAAAAAATCAATAGCAAATTACCATTTTTTTAATTATTAATGTCCGGTATTGTTAATGTACTTCCAATCTGTATTTTGGAAGGATCATTTATATTATTTGCCTCCATAATGATTTTATACTTATTTGGATCATTATAGAACTGCTTGCTTATTTTATACAGTGTATCACCTTTCTTAACTACATATGTAGCAGGAAGAATATTGTTTCCATTCTGATTACTACTGTCATCATTGCTGCCCTGGGATGATTTATTTTCTGTATCTTCATTCCCTGCTTTCTCAGTACTTTTATTACTATTTACAGTATCACCATTATTTGAAGTGCCTTTTTCGTTTGTCAATGTTTCATTATTGTTTGTTATGCTTGCTGAATTATCAGCTGAAGTGATACCTTTTTTCTTAACTCCAAGAAGCTTGACAGCTGCAAAAATAATCATGAATATTATTAAGCATATGATAGCACCGGTGATTATTTTAAGCATACCAGCACTGATATTTCCGATTAAAGGAAGTTTCAAAATGCTTTTTTTAGTACGAGGTGCATTACGGTTTGCATTATATTGTAAATTACGACCCATATTACTTCGCTTTGGTGACGACGAGTTCTTTAATGTTCCTGAAAACCTTTCTATCCTTACAGCCAATGCTGTAATATTATCATCCCCACCTTTTTTTAACGCCAGTTTTATCAGTTTGTTAACTACCGTATCAGGTTCTTTGTCCGAGTAAAATATTTCGTTAATATCTTCCAACTCTATCAAATCAGTAAGTCCATTAGTGCACAGTAGAAAAGTATCACCTTCTCTTATGCCAAACTCATCCGTTTTTCTTATTTCGTTTACACTATCTTCCGTAGGAATTCCATATCGGTTTGCTAGAACACTCGCCTGTTCATTTGTTATTATTCCAAGTTTAAGGAGTCTTTCCGTTTTCCCCCAGTCAACTGTTAACTGTTTTAAGGAACCCTCTCTTAATAAAAATACTTTACAGCTTCCAAGGCTTATAACTGAAGCTTTGTCATCTTTTATGAGCACACAGGCGAAAGATGGTGAATTATATTCTTTATTATCCGAGTAAATACTTTGTATCAAATTAAAGTTTTCCTGTACAATATCAAATAATTGTTCAGTTCTACATTTTAAATCTTTTTCATCAGTCTTGACTTTATCCTGGTATTTTTTCAGTTCCTGGGTAACAGAAATAGAAATATTCTTTTCATCATCAACAATATCCATTGAGTCGCTGACTGCAAAAGAGAAAAAATCCGAACTGCCTTCTGTTGATACTTGAATATTATCGGTTTCATATTCATAAATGAATCTTCCGTTCATATTGAAGTTATCTTTATTCACTGCACGAATCATGCCTACATGAGATGTTGCAGAAGCTTTTATCCTTATTAAATTTCCCATATTATAACTCCTTTCTTAGAAACAGCAAGTACTATTTATATCAATTATATCGCTTAATATTATTCAATATAGCTCAATATCACTTAATGCTATAAAATGCTACTTATACCCGTTCAGTTTATTTTCAAGCAGTTGATAAAACTATGTCTATATTTGGAGTTAAATAGTAATTAAAAGTATAAATTCGCTATGTGATCTGAATTATATTACCATAATATCACAATATTCTTTCATATTCAATTACAATTGGATTACTGATACTGTCATTATTTGTTCTTTTTGTTCAGTTAACAGCATTTTTTCTGAAAATATTTTTTTATAGATTTAACTCATAAGAAGGTTTTCTTGTAATATTAATAGAATATCTATACTAAAAATTATATTTTTGGAGGTGTGTTATGAAGTAT
Organism: Clostridiales bacterium; assembly: GCA_035362115.1. Lineage (GTDB taxonomy): Bacteria > Bacillota > Clostridia > Acetivibrionales > DUMC01 > DUMC01. The sequence continues at coordinate 17,242 of DAOSDD010000012.1, forward strand.
CTTGAAAATGCAATTAAATTTATTGCAAAACACTTTATTATTGCAATACCCCTCTTTATTTCAACAGCTATAACTGCATTAATTGGAGGAACAGTATCAGGTGGATTTACAAATAAGCTTTTTGAAATCCTGCCGCAAATGAAAGGGGGTGTGAATTATTTAAGCGACCCTGCAAGCATTACTAGATTTTTCGCTTCAGCAGCAGCCGTCACAGGAGCAGGTTTTCTGGGCTTTATATTAACTTTGATTGTTACTCCCGCTACCTATGGCATGGTTAATAAAGCACTAAACGAAGATAAGTCTGATCTTAATGAATTTGTCCCTCAGTTGAAGGATAACTTTGTCAAGTACATACTTTATTGGGTAGGCAACATAGTAGTATGGGTTATTTTAGGGATTGCAGCATTTTTAATTGTCCTTTTATTAGCTCTGATATCAAAGATTGCACCATGGTTGGGAATTTTCTTTGGGGTCTTGATTGCCTTGGCTGCTATTGTTGTTGTAGTACTAATTGCAATTAATTTAGTGTTATGGTTCCCTGCGATGGTAATTGACAATATGGATGTTATTGCAGCTCTAAAGAGATCCTACACATTAGTAAAAAAGAATTTCTGGATGATACTTGGGATTAACCTTTTAGTAGGAATAGTTGCCAGCCTGGCCAGCCTCATCCTGGGTATATTAGCCGGGATACCTTTACTCGGACCGATAATACTAAGCGTTATACCAACAGCATCAACATTCATAATAATAGTATTCCATATGATGTATTATAAGTGTGAAAACAATCAACCCTCCGCAACTTAATTGAGATATGGGATATAGATTTTTTAATATGCTAAAATCTATTCTATATCCCTCTTCTCACTTCTATACTTAGGAGTGTCCCCAGTAAATCTATGCTTTAATATAATATATACTATTTAATCAGTATTTAATCAGGCACCTGGTAATCCTGCCGGTATACATCCTATGATAGTCTTTTTTTACATAATTTTTATCTATATCAGGATCTATAAAATTCTCCGGTACCAAATCCTGATAATATATTTTTTTACATACAATAACAAGCCGTGCTTCATTAAAATATACAATACCTTCTTCATCCTTAATTGGAGTTAATCCTGCTGCTGAAGCTTTATCCACATCTCTTCCTGAATGGGCACCACAATACTGAAGGGCTTTTTTATAATTCTTATCAAAAAATGAAAGTGTATAATTCTCATATTTTTCAATGAAATTGTAAGTATATCTTTGCGGCCTTATAAAGCAAAATGATACAGGATCGCCCCAAAGTACACCAAGCCCTCCCCAACTTGCAGTCATAGTATTATAATCTTCAATTTTACCTGCGGTAATAAGCATCCAATCATCGCCAATTAATTGGAAAACATTATCAGGTATATCCACAGGCTTAATTTCCTTAAAACTACTACTCATACAATTAATCCTCCTAATACATTAATTATTCTCATATATCATTCTCTTATATTTTACACATAATTGCTTAATATTTCCACTATTCAGGCAATTTTTACGGGTATTTCTATTTACTGGTGAAGCTCCGGGAAAATGAGCTCTGGCCGGTGGATTTTCAGTAAAGCTTTGAAAGTATATAATGCAGCAATTTAGAAGGTATTAACCGCTTAATAAAAACTACAAGTTTGTACCCCGCCCCCACTGTTATCCTGACAGGTGGGTTTTTTTTGTCTATAATCTTTAAAATTGTTCTTGCAACTGTCTCTGGGCCGGGCCCGTTTCTTTCATCCTTAATCATTGTATTTACCGACTTAAAAAACTTCTCTTTATATATGGAGCTTTCATTTGCGCCTTTTACAAACTGTCTGTTATCGGTAAATCCTGTACTTGTGTCTCCTGGTTCTGCTATAACCACTTTTATTCCAAATGGCTCCAATTCAATACGTAAAGCTTCACTCATAGATTCCAGAGCAAATTTGCTGGCACTGTACATAGATTGAAAGGGTATGGGTATTATACCTGCAACAGAACTGATATTGATAATTAATCCATTTTTATTCTTCCCATTTTCCCTATTGTTTCTTCTCATTATCGGGATTACGTTTCTACATACTCTGATTACGCCGAAGAAATTTGTATCAAATTGTTCAAAAGCTTCCTCTGCCGTAGTATCTTCAACAGAACCGGCAATACCATACCCCGCATTATTAATCAATATATCTATATGTCCCTCTTTTTTCATAACATAATCTATTGCTTTTTTTACTGAATCCTCTGACCGAACATCCAATTGTATGATTTCAACATATGCATTATTTCCCGATGATTTTGAGAGAATCCTATTATTTCCCGTCTGAGGTTTCCTGGAAGTCCCATACACCCTATAACCCTTCTCCATTAACGCTTGGGCTATTGATTTACCAATACCCGAGGATGCCCCTGTTATTAAGACTACATTTCCATAAATCATTTACATTCCCCCTTCTTATTGCAGCTATAGCTATAGCCATAGCCGTACAATGCAATATGTATATTGTAAAGCTCTTTTTTATTATATATCAATAATTCAAAAATACAAATACATACTTTCAGATGGGGTGCATTTACTGAATTTGAAGAAAAATATATACCAAATACTGTTTTTGTGATAAAATAAAGTTGTTTATGCGTTATTTGAAAGGAGAGAACTTTACAATGGACATTTTCCAAAAATGTTATAATTATACTGATGCAAGAGAAGTTATGAAAGCAGGTATTTATCCATATTTTCATATGCTTGAATCAGGACAGGATACAGAAGTTATAATTAACGGCAAAAGGACAATAATGATAGGTTCAAACAATTATCTTGGGCTCACTTCAGATCCAAGAGTTATAAATGCCGCACGGGAGGCATTAGATAAATATGGTACTGGTTGTTCAGGATCCCGTTTTTTGAATGGCACACTCAAACTGCATGTAGAACTTGAAAACCGCTTGGCGCAGTTTGTCAATAAAGAGGCAGCACTAACATTCAGTACTGGTTTTCAAACCAATCTGGGAATAATATCTGCTATTGCAGGAAGAAATGATTATATTGTATGTGATAGCGAAAATCATGCAAGCATAGTTGATGGCTGCAGGTTAAGTTTCGCTAAGGTTATAAAATACGAACACAACAATATGGAAGATCTTGAGAGAATCCTTAAAAACATACCTGACACTAATGGTAAATTGATAGTAACTGATGGAGTATTCAGCATGGGAGGTGATATATGCAATCTTCCTGAAATTGTGAATCTGGCGGAAAAATATGAAGCCCGTATTATGGTTGATGATGCCCATAGTCTTGGTGTTCTTGGTGAGCATGGAAGAGGCACTGCTGAATACTTTGATTTGGAAGATAAAGTAGATATCATAATGGGTACTTTCAGCAAGTCTCTTGCAAGTCTTGGAGGTTTTATTGCAGCAAAAGAAGAAGTTATACACTATGTAAAGCATATTTCAAGGCCCTTTATATTTAGTGCGTCTATTCCTCCTTCAAATGCCGCTGCTGCTCTTGAAGCTATTAATATAATCGAAGCTGAACCACAAAGAGTTAAAGCACTCTCAGATATTGCAAATTACATGAGAGAAGGTTTTAAAAAACCAGGCATAACTATTGGTGAATCCCAAACTCCCATCATTCCTGTAATGACCTGGGATAATGAAAGAACGTTTTTGATAACAAAACTATTATTAGATGAAGGAGTATATGTGAACCCTGTTGTTTCTCCGGCAGTAAAACCAGGTCAGTGCCTGCTGAGGACAAGTTATACTGCAACCCATACTACAGAACAGCTTGATTTTGCTCTTAATGCATTTGAGAACGTTTTCAGCAAGGTTAAGAAACAAAGTATATGAAAATCGAAAATAAAAAATAAGTGATAAGTAATAAGTAATATATAATAAGTAATACGATAATTTAGAAGTCCCGTGTCAGAAAAAAGCAGAGGTCAGATTTAAGGAGTACTTCAAAACTCCTATTATTACAAACCTGACCTCTGTTATTGTTCTCTGAATTAACAGGATATAATAAAATGAGTTGTTTAGCTTTAAATTCCCATTATATTGAAACCACAATCAACATGGATAATCTCTCCTGTAATAGCCCTTGACAGATCACTCAGCAGAAAAAGAGCTGAATCTCCAAGCTCATTCTGATCAATTCCCCTTCTTAGGGGTGCCCGTTGTTCAACTACACCAAGAATATTTCCGAAATCTTTAATCGCCTTTGATGAAATTGTTTTGATAGCTCCGGCAGAAATTGCATTAATTCTTATTCCAAGAGGTCCCAGGTCGTTTGCCAGGTATCTTACACATGCTTCCAGTGCAGCTTTGGCAACCCCCATAACATTATATCCAGAAAACACCCTCTCAGAACCCATGTATGTTAATGTTACAATGCTTCCGCCTTCTGTCATAAGCTCTGCTGCCCTCTTACTTACAGCAACAAGAGAATAGGCACTTATATCCAGAGCATGAGCAAATCCTTCCCTTGAAGTATTTATAAAATTATTGTGAATATCCTCACTATTAGCGTGCGCAATAGCGTGCACAAGACCATGAATAACTCCGTGTTCATTTTTTAGAGTTTTAAACAAAGCATCAATATCTTTATCTGATGAAATATCGCATTTGTAAATAAAGGAATTATCTATTTGCGAAGCTAAGGAGCTGGCTTCCTTCTCTTCTCTTTCTCCCTGATATGTAAAAATTATATTTGCGCCTTCATCAGCAGCTGACTTTACAATACCCCATGCAATACTCCATTTATTTCTTACACCCATAATAACAATATTTTTGCCTTTTAAAAGATCACCCATTTTTAACTATCCTTTCACAGATGCATGTGTCCTCGACAATGTATATGTCTCCGACACAACGTAATATTATTTTTATAGCACTAATCGTCGGATGCATATTATATTTTTATAGAAATTATTAGAGGAATCATTAGTGCAGGCTATAAAAACTGCAATGATATCTTCTGGAATATTTTCTTCAAGAACTAAAAATATGCTCATGATCATCAGGTACTATACATTCATAAATAATAACATAGAAAGCCTGTAATTTACAACATTAATTTTTGGGCCATGGAAAGCAATTGGCTTTTACTATTAATTTCCGGATTTTGAATGGCAGCATCAAGAAGAATATTTAATACATCACCAATCTTTTTACCTTCTTCAAACCCGATTTCCAAAAGATCTTCACCATTTACTGCCAGGTCCTTGAGATTCATGCACTCGCCTTTTTCTCTGGAGTTATCGTAAATATCCCTTATTTGCCTGATTTCATCAGTGAAATTATAAGCTTCTCTAATTTTTATAAGCTCTTCAAACAATTCCCCGCCCATTATAGATACCGCTTTCCTGACAGATTTAGGTTCAGGCCTTATGTCTATATTATAGTATTTCATAATGTTGCATATTTTATCCATGGATCTTTTATCAAATTTAAGATGCTTAAGGACTGCATAACTGCTTGATGTAACTTTTCCCAAATAATCCGAATAAATGTCTGAGTTTTCTGTTTTATTAACAATTGCTGTTCTTTTTTCATAATCTATGACCTGTCCCACCACTTCGTATAAGAACACAGCCCACCTCACTATTGAGCTATTTTCCAATTTCTCTATAATATCAAAAATCTGACTACTCTCTTTATGAAAAATTTTATCCATTATTTCATGCCTGCAATTAAAGCATATATCAAGTTCAGAAAAGATTAGTTCAAAAAGACCTGTATCATATAGTAAAATAAACTTTGACGGTGCTGGAGATATTAATATTTTCGTTAATTCGTCCCTGATTCTTTCAACACTTATATTCTTTATAAGGGCTTTCTTATTTTCAATACTCTTCAATACATCATTATGAATCCGAAAATCTAATTGGGCAGAAAAACGTATTGCTCTCAACATTCTCAGAGCATCTTCTTCAAACCTTTTATCAGCATCTCCTACAGTACGAATAATACACGACTGTAAATCAGCAATACCATTAAAAGGATCAATGAATCCCTGTGCAGGATGATAAGCAACAGCATTAATAGTTAAATCCCTCCTGCCCAGATCCTTCTCAAGAGACGAAGTGTATTCTACCTGCTCAGGTCTGCGATGATCCAGATATCTTCCATCAATTCTAAATGTGGTAACTTCAAAGCACTTGCCTTCTTCAACTACTGTAACTGTACCATGCTTTATTCCTGTGTCTATTGTTTTATCAAACAACCCTTTAATTTC
>DAOSDD010000012.1:23498-25400 GCA_035362115.1 Clostridiales bacterium
TTCACAAGGCGTTGCATTAGTAGCTATATCCCAATCTTCAGGAACTGAATTTAACAAGCTGTCCCTGATACATCCTCCAACCATGTATGCCTCAAGCCCATTATTATTTAATAATGTAATAATTTTTATTGCACCTTCAGGCATTTTAATCACGCCTGTATTAATAATTCTGCCTGTATTAATAATCATATCAGTATTAACCGTATTATAAGCATTATCAGTATTATCAGCATTATCAGTATTATCAGCATTATCAGCATTATCAGCTTTATCAGCTTTATCAGCTTTACCTGCTCTTTTCTCCAGTATGCAGATAATATAAGTACATAGCAGCATTATGAAGGCTGTTAGCAAAAGAATATATTGCTTGTTTTGCATCTCTGTTCCTAAGATTTTAATAATACACCCTTCTGTGCGTTTTATAAATTCTTTCCCAAGCAAAACACCTAAAAGAGCGGCCAAGTTGTTCATAGCTGAATAAAACCCAATAAAATTTGTCTGATTTCCTGAAGGTATATTCACATATGGAATATTGGAAAATGTCAGGTTAATTCCTGCTGCTATTATAAAAGCATAAATTATGGAAATTGGATATATATATATAGTCCTTTTAGTAATAAAGCAAAGACAAATATAGTATATGGTATATAACCCCATTGATATATATAAGGCTTTAAACCATGAAGTTCTTTGAATTATCCTGGACCATACCGGTGTAAAAAATATTAGTACTGGAATATTCAACATGTTCAGGAAATTTAAAAATGAGTATTTTACTTCCAGATCTTTCAGCAGGTATATACTGAAATATGGACCGGGTATACTTGCCGAAAAACTCCATAAACAAGCTATAGCAACTGTAATAAGGTATTTCTTTTCCTTAATGGGATCTACAAATATACTTACTAAATTAATCCTTGAATTTAGTCTTTCATTTGGATATTCTTTAATCTTGCCCTGGAAATATAAATCTATTATTGCTGTAATTATTGCTATTATTCTTAGTATTGTAAATCCTGCAAGTTCATTACCCATTAATTTAAAATGATCTACAAGTCCACTGGCAATTAAAATTACAGTATAAACTATTATTCCGCTTGTAACTCTGTAAAAAGAGAAGAAACTGGCACGTACTTTCTCAGGAATGCTTTTTATATGCCATACACCAAAACCAGGAGCAAGTATTGCACTTATAGTATTCAAAAGCAATATAATATATATTGTTGCAGTAAGCTTTGCAGTATCTGGAAAGCCAAGGTAAGGTATAAAGCCAATGACAATAATGTTGAAAAAATATATAAGGCCTCTACCTGCAATAAGGATTTTCTTTCTTTCTTGAAATCTTTCAAGAAAGAGCGGAGATAAAACCTGAAGAAGATTACCAATCAAGCCAGCCATGGTAACCAATCCCATATATGAATCATCTGCACTCATTAATAAAAGAAAACCTGTAAAAAAAATACCTCCTATGAGATTATTGGTAGTTTCTGCAGCATATGAGGCAAGAGCAATATTTTTACGGTTAACTGCTTTATCATCGTTAGGATTGTATGCTATAAATGAAGATATTTTTAATGCAATTCTATCAGTTATTCTTTGAAATTTCTTATTCATATAGACCCCATAGTAACTAATTATTTACCTGTTTTTCATTATATTATATCAGTATTAATTACTTAACCCATCTGTGTAAGTCTTTAAAATTATCTTTTAAGGAACTATACAAAGATTTGTAAATCTTATGCAGTTCAGAATACCTGCTAAAATTATTCATATCAGGACTCTGTCTGCTTTTTACCTGGATAACTGTATCGCATGCCTCCTGTATACTGGAATAGATTCCCGCACCTGTACCTGCAAGGAGTGCGGCACCGAACGCAGGACCTTCACTGGAATTAATAG
>DAOSDD010000012.1:25410-35034 GCA_035362115.1 Clostridiales bacterium
CAAAAATGTCAGCTTGCAATTGTCTCCATAACCTGCTTTTCCCACCACCGCCTGAAGCCCTTATTTCTTTAGCTTCTACTCCCATATTAACCATAATATCCAGACAGTCTTTAAGGCTGAAAACTACGCCTTCCATAATCGCTCGTATCATATATGGCTTTTCATGCTTTGCTGACAATCCAAAAAATACTCCTCTTGCATCTGGATCAAGGTGCGGAGTTCTTTCTCCCATTAAGTAAGGAAGATACAAAAGACCTCCACTTCCAGGTAAAACATTTTCAGCTTCCTGATCAATGAGAACGTAAGGGTCAATTTTCATCAATTCAGCAGTACGCATTTCCTCTATACAGAAATTATCCCTGAACCATTTAAGTGAAAGTCCTGCTCCCTGAGTTACACCCATCACATGCCATGTATCAGGTATAGCATGGCAGAAAGTATGTACTCTGCCCATAGGATCTATAGTAACCCTGTCGGTGTATGCAAATACAACCCCTGAAGTACCTATTGTTGAAGATATAACACCTTTTTTTACGATACCATTTCCTATGGCACCTGCCGCCTGATCTCCACCACCACCAGCTACAGGGGTTCCTTCTCTTAGTCCTGTTAATCGTGCAGCATTTTTGGTAATTTCCCCAGATATTTCTTGTGATTCATATAACTTACCCAGCCACTCTTTTTCAATACCCAGCCTCTCCAGAACCTCGCAACTCCATGTTCTTGCAGGAACATTCATCAGCTGCATACCGCTGGCATCTGACACTTCGGTTGCATACTCTCCTGTTAACTTATATCTAATATAATCCTTTGGAAGGAGAATTTTTTTAATTTTTTCAAAAATATGAGGCTCGTTGTTTTTTACCCACATTATCTTGGACGCGGTAAAGCCAGTAAGAGCTGGATTTGCAGTAATTTCTACAAGCCTTTTGCTTCCAACCAGATCCGTTATCTGTTCACATTCTAAAGAAGTCCTTTGATCACACCAAATAATAGCTTTTCTCAAAACATTATTGTTTTCATCCAATAGTACTGCTCCATGCATTTGTCCTGAAAGGCCTACAGCTTTTACCTCATCCGGGCTTATTCCGCTTTTTGAAATTACTTCACTTACTGTTAAATATGTAGCTTCCCACCAGTCTTCAGGGTCCTGTTCAGCCCATCCTATATTAGGCTGATAAAGCTGATATTCCCTTAATGCACCGGCTATTATTCCACCATATTCATCAAACAATACGGTTTTTGTACCTGAGGTACCTACATCAATACCTATTATGTATGCCACAGAATCCCTCCCTAACCTCACTGATATTAAATAACTTATATATTGTCATAAAAAACAGCCAGAATGACTAAAAAAACAGTATAAACCTATTATTGATAAGTATATACTGTTTCTGAAGTTATTTCAATTATTTTTGCCTTAAAACAGCCCTATTTCATTTTTAACCCTTTCTTTGCAAATCATTAATCTGTCAAAATCCATGGCTGGAGAATAATACTTTTCCATCTCGAAATGGATACTTTTTGCTTTAATTATTGATTTAACAGCCCTTTTTATTAAAAGATCAATCTGCTTTTCATTTTCAATAACATCATTACCACATACTTCCATTGTAACTTTTTTAGAAAAGTCTTCAAAGTTAAAGTACTTATCAATAGTTAACTTTGTGCTATGATATTTATTAATTGTTGTCAATGAAATATCAAGTTCTGGTATTACAATATGCTCGAGCTTATTTGGTATAAGGCCGCAGTAAAAGCATTCAACATCATAACCTCTTGCAGTTGATTCTTCTTTTATTTTTTCAAGCAATATATTTATACCCATACCTGGATCTCCAACCAAACCATATATTCTACTTGTGTTTAGTATGGAATCTAAATAATTTATTACACCATCCGGTGTTATTGCACTAGCAAATAAACGTCTTACAGTACCCTCTTTTTTTAGCATCTCTTCATTTCCGGTTTTGGGATTTTCACTGCTGAAAAACAAATCTTCTATCAATTCAAAGGTTATTTTATTTAGTTTTCTATTATCCATATATTTTTTGTTAATAATCTCTGTATCCTGGTATATAACAGCAGCTGCTCCTAGATATCTGTAAGCTCCTGCAAAATTGAGTTTAATCTCTTTTCTCTCTCTTAGCACTCTATCTCTATAGTTTTTTAATTTATTTTTGTCCCAATATTCTCCCAGGTTAATTATTTCATCTACAACTCCAGGATATTCCGGATCAATTGTATGAGGTGCAGTTCCATCTACCATTGCAATCTTCAATGAAGGAATTGAAACTCCATCAAGGCTGTTGCTGTCGCTTGAACAGTGAAAATATTCCACATCATAATCATGATTCATAGCTTCAGAACCAATATATTTCATAAAAGTAGACTTACCGGTGCCGGGACCACCCTTTAATATATATAACCTATTAGCATCACTTAAGTTTATTATGTAATTAAAATAGCTGAAAAATCCATGTGATGTATTCCCGCCGGCAAATATGTGCCTTATTTTAAATTTTTGCATGAATCCACCTCCATCAAGTAATTAATACAGAATAGTATATGCAAAAATAAAAAATAAGTGCACGGGCAAACTTATTAAGGTTATCCTGGTTTATTGATTAGTTTGGAACATTGCCCGTTTTCGCCTCATAGATACACTAAGAATTATTCCTATGGACATATAGTTTGTGACCATTGCACTTCCACCTTGGCTTACAAAAGGCAGAGGGAGTCCTGTAACCGGAAAAAGCCTGAGACACATTCCAATATTTTGAATAAATTGAAATGCAATCATTCCTGTTATCCCGATAACTAAAAATGTTCCAAAATGATCCCTCGAATTACGTGCTACATAAATACACCTGAATATGATAATGAATACTAAACATATTATTAACACTGACCCAATAAATCCCAGTTCTTCACCAATAACGCTAAATATCATATCAGATTCTTTTACCGGAACTGATCCTATCTGTGTCTGTATACCTTTATATAAACCACTTCCATATAATCGGCCTGAACCTATTGCCAGTTGAGCTTTGTCAAGCTGCAAGCTTGATCCTAAAGGATCTGAGCCGGGAGATATAAATTCAAGAATTCTTTTCTTACGTTTATCATTCAAAGCAAAAAACCAGATTAATGGTGAGCTGGTAATTAAAGCTGCGAATGAAATTACAATATATTTATATTTAATTCCGCAAATATATACCATTAAAACCAAAGCTACCAAAAATATCATTGTCATCCCATAATCAGGCTGTATTAATATAAGCCCTACGGGAATGGCTGAATAAACTATAAACTTCAATATATCTCTGTTTATATCCTGCCCTTCTTTTATACGTTCAAGAAAAATAGATGCCATTATTACAGTAGAAATTTTCGCTATTTCTGAAGGCTGAAAAGAGATCCTCAAACTTCCTATTATGGGAATAAGGACCCAGCTTCGGCTGCCCCATTCCTCATATCCTACTCCCCATTTCAGAACATACAAAAGCATGGCAACACTTGCAAAGTATAATACAAGCCCCATTGATTTTAAGATTTTATAGTCCAGACTTGCAATTACCAGTGCGGCTATTACCCCAAGTATAATACTCACAATCTGAGTTCTCATTATTCCTGTACCGCCGGGCATAGTCCTTGTAGCACTACTTAAAACTACCAGTCCCGTTATTGTAAGAACTATTACACATGTAAACAAAAAATAATCAAATTGTTTAATGTAGTTTACTCCCTTGGTCTCTTCAACAAAATACATAAATACCCTTTATTCTTTGTTTTCATTTATTTCATTAGTTTCATTGCTCTTATCTATTTCATTAGTTTTATTGCTCTCATCTATTTCGCCAGTTTCGGTGCTTTCATCTATTTCGCCAGTTTCAGTGCTTTCATCTATTTCGCCAGTTTCAGTGCTTTCGTCTTCCTGAAGCTCCTTTAGTATTCCACCATAGCTGCTTGTTCCAAGTTGCCCTGTTTTTCCAGCTGTAGATAGAACATGTCTTTTGCGTTTTATATAAAATAAAACAGAAAAAGCTATTACAAAAATTATCGATAAAAGCCTCGATATTCTTATATTTCCAGCCATAAGGCTGTCTGTTCTGAGTTCCTCTATCCATGCTCTTCCAATACCATACAATATAGCATACATGAATAAAACTTCCCCATTCGCTTTCTTACGCTTTCTGAACCAGATAAGTATAAGAAAAACTCCCAAATCCCATAATGATTCATAAAGAAATGTTGGGTGAACAGGTTTTTCAGGATTAATATTAATTCCCATCTGTTTTAGCTTTTCCATATTAAGAGCAAGTTCGTATTTGATAGCATCACCCGTCATTCCCCATGGAAGATCGGTATTTACTCCATATGCCTCCTGATTGACGAAATTGCCCCACCTTCCTATAGCTTGTGCCATGGGCAGATATGGTATACCAAAATCAAGCAATTCCAGGAAATTGATTTTTTTTACTCTTGTATATATAAAAACTGCCAGCAGTGCTCCAAGTATGCCTCCATAAATGGCTAGTCCGCCTTTCCTGGTGTTTATTATATCCAGCAGATTTCCTCTAAAATCGTCCCAGCTGAATGCAACATAATAAAGTCTTGCACCAATTATTGAAGCCGGTGTAAGGTAAAGAACCGCATCAATAAAATTATCCGGGTCGATATTATACTTCCTGCAATGCTTAAGTGCCAGCAGTACAGCAAGAAGAAAAGCAAAAGCAATAATAATCCCATACCAATATATAGGTATATTAAATATCCAAAAAGCAATCCTGTTTATTAAAAACCTAAGCCCTAATTTAGGGAACTCTATTGTACCACCCATTACATTTCCCCCTATCTCATTAAAATGGTGTTATGACAGACATTGCAAATCTATCCCTGGTAAAATGTTCCTTCATAACACTGTTAACATATTCAAAGTTTATTTTATCATAAATATCAAAATAATCAAATATATAAATTCCTTTGAAATAAGCGGAAATAAAATTCCCTGAAATATTTTCCACAGAGTTGAATCCTCTAACGGTCCTGCCGTACATTGCCTTTTTAACTCTTTCATAATCATTTTGGCTAATGCCATTATAAATAAAACTGTCAATGCACTCTAAAATTCTTTCTTTTACTTTCAAAGGATTCTGAGACTCACCATTTATTACTGAATAGGCATAATTTTCTTCGGCAACATAATCAAATTCGAAATCATTATTTATAAGTCCATCTTCATAAAGACTGATAAATAAATTTGAACTTCTGCCTATAATTATTTCCAGAAGAATTTTCATGGCATTTTCTCTTTTCAAAAGCTCTTTACCACCAGCACTGAAATTAAAATTATCTTTAAAACCCATCTGGAATAATGGGATTGAAACCTGCATCTTTTCCTCAATATAAGGCTCATTTATATTTTGAGGTTCTTCAGGAAATATTCTTTTTGCTATCAATTTATTTTCACTGTTTAATATGCTGTTTTCAATTTGTGAGAATACACTATCCGTCTCAACATCACCAACAACAGAAACAACCATATTTGACATGTTGTAAAAGTTATTGTAACACATATACAAGTTGTCTTTTGTTATTCTGTCAATGCTTTCTTGTGTACCTAAAATTTCATTTCTCACATAATTATTCTTGTATAATACCTTTAAGAAATTAAAAAAGCTTCTCCATCGGGGGTTATCTGCATACATATCAATTTCCTGTTTTATAATACTTTTTTCTTTTTCTACGCTTTGTTCAGTAAAAAATGGGTTCTGGACAAAGCTCAGTAACAAGTTAAAATTTTCAGTGAACCTATCGGTACATGAAAACAAATAGACAGTTTGGTTAAAACTTGTGTAGGCATTAGGTTCGGAACCTAATGCGGAAAACTTGTCCATTATGCTTCCTTCTTTTTGGTCAAATAGTTTATGTTCGAGGAAATGGGCAATACCTTGAGGCACTTTGATAACATCATCACTATTATGTTGAATAAAATCAGTATTTATTGAACCATAATATGCTGCAAAAACTGCATACTTTTTTGAGTATCCTTTTTTAGGTATAACAAAAGCATTTAAACCGCTTTTATGTGAATACTTGTGCATAGTCTCACCTATATTTTTAAACTCAATTGTTTCATAATTCATTTAACCATACCTCCTGCATGTAATAAGTAGATAAGTTCCGGCTGAATTTTACCTGCAACTCTTTTAATATCATCAGTTGTAACCTTTCTAATTTTTGCCAGTAAAGAGTCGAAATCATCACTTGTGTTTCCCAGAACCTGACTTAAATAATAATCTACTATCTGCAATTGATTATCTTTTAAAGAATTAATTCCTGTTTCAATTGATGTTAAAGCAGATTCATACTCGCTTGGGGAAATATTTCCCGACTTGATGCTATCTACCTGCTGAAGGATTAATTCTACAGCTTTATCATTATTCTGAGCATCAATACCGCAGGAAACCACAAACATTCCTTTAAACTTATCAAATTGTGAAAAAATATAATATGCCAGACCTGCACCTTCCCTTACATATTTAAATAGTTTTGAATTAATACCTCCACCCAAGATATTGTCACAGAAAAGCAGAGGATAATAATCCGGATCTGAAGAGCAAGTGTTGGTTAAGAAACCAATAGATAATTTTGCCTGGGTTATATTTAGAACTTCATTAACCTCCCTGATTTTTCCGGTATTGCTGATGCTGTTACTATAATCAGGAACGTTACTGTCAGTACTGATATTGACAAGGCAATTATTCTTATTACTCCCGGTTCTTATACTAATTATTTTGTTTTTTACAGCTTCCATCTTTTGTGTTGAAATATCACCAGTTACATATACTTTCAGAGGGTAACTGTCCATAACCCCTTTATAATGCTCATAAAGATTAATTTCATTTATTTCATCGAGACCTGTAACATCACCATATTCGTAGATTCCGAAAGGTTCATCCCTGCACATTTCCTCAAAGCATTTTTCTATGGCATATTTTACTTTATCATTAACTCTGCTTTCAATTAACCTTTTCAAATTATCCTTTTCCTGATTGACAGATTCTGCTATAAATGAACCATTATCAATTACAGGATCAGCAACTATATCAAGGAGCAATTCAAAAGATTCCTCAAACAAATCTTTTGAATTTTTTTCGCTTGTTTTTTTAGTTATATATTTGTCAGATATACATTCACTGTAAAAGAAAATAATTTGATATTCGCCTTTTTTTATTACTCCGCAGTCAAAGGAAGCCCCATACAGCTCCTCCAGATGCCGAGATATTTTGTCCATTTCCGGGAACTTTTTGCATCCCCTTCTTAAAATAGCTGGTATCATTGCATTTTTTGATACTGTTTCTTTTTTTAAGCTATCTATGAAAAAGAAAGTTACAGTATTGGTTTTGAATTTTTCGGTGGGAATATAATATATTTCTGTGTTTAAAAACGAATGGAACATATTTACCGTCCTTTCCTAATAATTTTTTACTTATCAGTATGCAGCACACTTTTCAGCATAAGCCTAAGTATTTTTGCTGCTAGAAGTCTGCTTGGAAAGCCTGAGCTATCAAAGCGGACTACCAGACGGATTTATTATTTCCATTTTTTCATACAATATGTTTTTCAAACAGATTTCTAGCTGTTGATACATCAGCTTTTATCTGTTTTACCAGTTCCTCATGGCTCTTAAATTTCTTTTCATCTCTTATTTTCCTGATAAAAAATACCTCAATAGGCTTTTGGTAAATATCTCCTTCAAAATCAAGTATATGAGTTTCAATGCTGACTTTTGAAGTAGAGGTTTTAACTGTAGGTTTTACTCCAAGGTTTGTTATACTATTATAAATTTTACCGTCTAAAAGTGTTTTTGATATATATACTCCAAAAGATGGCAAAAGAAGGTATTCTTCAGGAGTGATATTGGCAGTAGGGAAACCAAGCTTTGTTCCAATACGGTAGCCTGTTTCAACCCTCCCCATTATTGAGTAATGTCTCCCAAGCATAAAAAGTGCTTTTTCCATATCCCCTCTGGAAAGATATTCTCGAATTAATGTACTGCTTACGACTTCGTTATTTACTTTTATGGGTGGAACTATTATAACTTTAAAATTATACTTCTCTCCTAATTGCCTTAATAGACGAGCGTCTCCCTGACCTTTATATCCAAAAGTATAATCAAAGCCGGCTACAGCCAGCTTAATCCCAAGTTTATCTACCAAAACACATTTGACAAATTCCACAGGTTCCATTTTAGAAAAAGTTTCATCAAATTCCTGGTAAAATAAATAATCTACAGAAGTATATTCAAGTATTTGCATTTTTTTTTCCGGAGTCATTAACAGGGGAGTAAAATGGTCTTTCTTTAAAATATTATCAGGATGTTTTGAAAACGTATATATCATTGACTGCAAGCTGCTTATTTTGCATTCATTTTTTAATATATTTGTCAACGCCATATGCCCTATATGAAGTCCGTCAAAATTACCAAGACCTACACCCATATCTTCACCAATAGACATATCATTAATAGTACTTAATACTTTCATAATTTTCTCCTCTATTGAAACATCTTTTTAGGCTTAATAAGATGCTTTCCATCTTTTTTTACTATTTCTCCAAGTGCTACAAACTTCATATTGCTGTCATATACCCTTAATAAGCTTCCAGCAACATAGTCCACATGATTAAAATCAAAATCTTCTATATTTATAAACGAACCATTTTTAAAATTATTTTCATTTTTCTTATCAAGACATATGCATGTGCATTCTTTAAATATTTCATCTACAGGTATAAGCATATGGTGTATTCTGTCATTTTCCACTGCCTCAAGAATATCTTCCAGAGTATTTGAACAATCTATATCAAATATTCCTGTCCTTTTTCTTATCAAAAAAGACATATGTCCGCCACAACCCAGGCAATCTCCAATATCCGAACATAATGTCCTTATATATGTACCCTTTGAACAACAAACATCAAACAGTATTTTATTTTGGTTAATACTTACTATATTAATAGAACGAATAACTACTTTTCTTGGTTCCCTTTCTATGACGCCGCCTTCCCTGGCAATATCATACAGTCGTCTGCCATCAACTCTTACTGCAGAATACATAGGAGGTACTTGTTCAATTTCTCCTATAAAACTTTTAATGACTTCGGCTATTTCATCTACAGATACATTTACCTGTTGGCTTCTCTCTACTTTCCCCAATGAGTCCTGCGTATCTGTGGAAATACCAAGAGTAAGTTCAGCCCTATATATTTTATCCATATTCATAACAAACTCAATTGCTTTTGTTGCATTACCTGCGCAAATGATTAGAACACCTGCAGCACCCGGGTCAAGGGTGCCGGCATGTCCAATTTTTTTCACTTTTAATATTCCTCTTAAATATGCAATAACATCAAATGATGTCATACCTGGAGGTTTCAATACATTCAACAATCCATTTATTTTTTGCACTTCCAACCTATCACCTTTGTTATTATGTATTTATGTTCATCTGATATTTTGTATTTATGATCATCACTTTTTAGATCCTTTGTTGGCTTTCTCTTCAAGAGCCTCTATAAGTTCTTTTAATATTAAATTCCTGACATCATTTAAAT
>DAOSDD010000013.1:0-34927 GCA_035362115.1 Clostridiales bacterium
GCTAAAATGAATTTAAGCCCATAAAAACTTTTTCATCAAAAAAGTTTTGATCCTGCAAGGGCGAATTCATTTCGCACGTAGCAGGAATGGAGCTTAGTTTGAAAGAAATTGATAAATTTCTGAAAAACTAATGCGCATGTGCATATTTTTTGCACAAGAATTATGAAAAAATAAATTGCACGCGCGGCTAAAATGAATTTAAGCCCATAAAAACTTTTTCATCAAAAAAGTTTTGATCCTGCAAGGGCGAATTCATTTCGCACGTAGCAGGAATGGAGCTTAAATGTTTAGAATATGCTGTTTCGCTGATGAGATATCATCAGATCTAAATGTACAAATTAATGTTATGAAAAAGAATAAAATTAAGTATGTTGAATTAAGAAGTGTCTGGAATAAGAATGTCCTAGACTTAAGTGATAATGAGTTGGATATGGTGAAAGAACAGTTTTCTGATAATGGCATCAAGATATCATCCATAGGCTCACCTATAGGTAAGGTTGATATAAATGATGATTTTGAGAAACATCTGGACAGGTTTAAAAGGGCTGTAGACATAGCTTTAAAAATGGAGACCTGTTATATTCGCATATTTTCCTTCTACATGAAAAAAGAGGAACTGGACATTTACCAACAAACGGTAATAAACAGACTAAAGCAGATGATTGAGATAGCTAGGGAAAATAGTCTTGTTCTTCTCCATGAAAATGAAGCAAATATTTATGGAGAGACCAGTGCAAGATGCCTTAATCTTTTTAACTCCTTGCCATACACTAATTTTAGAGCGGTTTTTGACTCCTCTAACTTTGTTGTAGCAGGAGAGGATGTCTTTAATGAAAGTTTCAGTAAACTTAAAGATTATGTTGAATATATACATGTTAAAGATTCCAAAAAGGGTTCAGGAGAAATGGTTGTAGCAGGACAGGGTGATGGGCGGATACGGGAGATTTTTGATGAATTGAGGGATAAAGAGGGAATGTTCATTTCCCTAGAACCACACCTGACACATGCAGGAAAGTATAGAGGATTCACCGGTCCTGAGCTGTCTGAAAAGGCTTTGGAAGCATTACAAGGGATTTTGATGGAGCTTAAAATAGAGTTCGAGTAGATTTTAACAGGTTATGATAAGAAGACTATACTAAGAAGACTATAATAAGAAGACTATGATAAGAAGACTGCGATAAGAAGATTATGATAGCGGGCTATGATAAGTAGATTATGGTAAAGGAAGTGAAAGATTTGGACCGCAAAACAATGGTATCGGTAGAACGCGTAAGGGCTGCCATAAATCACCAGGAACCAGATAGGATTCCACTTGATTTAGGCAGCACAAAAATGACAGGTATCAGTATTAAAGCATATAAAAACTTCATCAAATATAAAGGATGGCAGGAACTGGATGAAAACCCTGAAATACTAGACCAGGTACAGCAGCTAGCTCTTGTACGTGAAGGCGTATTGGAAAAACTTGGAGTGGATACCAGAGGTCTTATACCATCTGCACCATCAAACTGTAAAACGGAATATAGGGAAGTTGGTGACTATATAGAGTTTACTGATGAGTGGGGTGTTGGTTGGAAAAAACCCATCACCGGAGGCTATTACTTCGATATGACATCCCATTCTATGTCAGGAGAAATGAATCTATCACAACTTGATGATTTTACATGGCCCGACCCACTGGACGAAACACGAACAGCTCAGTTTCCCACTCGCATAGAAGAAATCAAAAAGCATGGAGATTATGCTTTCCTTATGCATGGAGTCAGTGCGGGTATATTGGAAATGGCCTTGAGGCTAAGAGGCTTTGAACAGTTTTTTATGGATTTGATTCTTGACCCCGGGCTTGTTTGTGGAATACTCGACAGGCTTGTGGAGATAAAGATGGCTTATTGGGGAAAAGCCTTGGAAAAGGTAGAGAAAGATGTCCTTGTAGCTATCGAGGCTGATGATCTTGGAACCCAGAATAGCCTGTTAATTTCACCTGATATGTACCGGAAATTTGTAAAGCCAAGACACAAAGAGCTTTTTTCTTTCATAAAGGATAAAGTTCCGGGCATAAAAGTTTTTCTACACTCATGCGGAGCAATAAAACCTCTCATACCGGATTTAATAGAAGCCGGGGTTGATATTTTGAACCCTGTTCAGGTGTCTGCAAGTAACATGAATACAAAAGATTTGAAGAAAGAATTTGGAGATGTTCTAACTTTCTGGGGTGGAGGCATAGATACACAAAAAGTTTTGCCTTTTGGTTCGCCTGATCAGGTAAAAGAGGAAGTAAAACGCAGGATTGATGATCTGGCTCCTGGCGGAGGGTTTGTTTTCA
This sequence comes from Clostridiales bacterium, assembly GCA_035362115.1. Classification (GTDB taxonomy): domain Bacteria; phylum Bacillota; class Clostridia; order Acetivibrionales; family DUMC01; genus DUMC01. The sequence goes on from DAOSDD010000013.1 coordinate 2,324, forward strand.
GCACAATACATAATATTCAAGCGGATGTTCCGCCACAAAATATTGAAGCTATGTTTGAAGTTCTAGAACAGTGTGGAATTTATTAAAAATAAGTGTTGTATGGCACTGAGAAGGGAGAGATATTATGTCAATAAAAACAGCGATTTTAGGTTATGGGAGGAGTGGTAGCACCCTTCATGCAGATCCTATTGAAAGACTACCTGAGTTTGACTTAACGGCAGTATGCGACATAGACCCTGAAGCTCGCAGCAAAGCTTATAATAGGTTTAAGTGCAAAATATATGAAGATTATAAACAGATGCTTAAAGATGAAGAGCTTGATTTGGTAGTTATTGTAACCAGAAGTGACCAGCATTGCCAAATGACATGCGACTGTCTTGAAGCCGGTAAGAATGTACTTGTTACAAAGCCGTGGGCCCTTAATATAAATGAAGCTCAAAGAATGGCAGCAACAGCAGAAAAAAGCGGGAAACTGCTTATGCCATGGTTGCCTGCAAGATGGGGATGTGATTTGCTTAGACTTAGGGAACTTATTGAATCAGGAGTTATCGGGAAAGTATTCCAAATAAGGAGGAGCGAATTTTCTTTTGGAATAAGGCATGATTGGCAGACAGAGAGAAAATATGGGGGAGGATATCTTCTTAACTGGGGTCCTCATTTAGTTGATCAACCACTGCAGCTTGCAGGAAAACCTGTAAAATCTGTTTATGGTGAGTTGAAACAGATAATTAATCCCGGTGATGTGGAGGATGTATTCTTTGCAGTTATAAAGACTGAGGATGACATTACTGTAGTTTCAGAATACAATATTGGTTCAGACAGGCTTCCTAATTGGGTTATACAGGGAGATAGAGGAACAATATATGTAAAAGAGACAGAAATAGAGATACATAAGGTTAACTACCCGGAATCTTTTGATCCCAAATCTTATAGAAATCCTGTAACGGTAGAAGTAATTAGAGATGATGCAAAAGGAACAAACATGGTAACTATGGGTAATAGATATGGTGATTCTATGGTTATCTATCCTCACATAGCTAAAGCTATGCGAGGAGAAGAGCCTTATATGGCTTCTCTTGAAAGCGCATTGACTCTTACCAAACTGCTTGATGCTATACGAAAGTCAAGTGAAACAGGACAGGTAGTTTCTGTTTTCAGCACTGCAGTCAGGTGAAAGATATTTTTACGGTTACAATGGAGTTAGTTCTCATCGATTATATTCATGAGGTTCTATTGTACCATGTTTTTTTGTACTTTTAGGACGTAATCATTTGTGGTATACTAGGACATTATCATAAATTGATCAGAAATGTTAAAAAATTTACTCTAAATATATGATAAAAAATTTACCCTAAATATATTGACAGTTCAAAAAATATATGCTACACTTCTATCATAGTTAGGAAATAGTTTTACGAAAATGGTTTCCTTAAAATATTATATCACATCTATGTAAAAAACTATAAATGATAAAATAAATGTATGAAGGGGACAAAATTGACTATGAATATTAAGGATATTGCATCACTCGCAAATGTTTCTGTCTCCACTGTTTCTAAAATAATTAATAAAAAGGATGATGCAATAAGTGATGAAACAAGAAAAAAGGTTCTTGAAATAATTAAAAAGTATCAGTATGAGCCTTACTCGGAAATCAAAAAAAAACAAAATCCACATTCAGGATTAATAGGAATACTCATTCCTCCTAATGCGAATGAACAACTGTTTGAACTTGTAAGCTGCATAGAGCAAGACGCATCTAGAAATGGATATAGCATAGTTTTAAAAATTAGTGATTTTCAAGATAGCATGAGCAAAAGGAGCATACAGGTTATCATCGGCAAAAAAGCAGATGGAATAATTGTTTATACTGATAATAAAAAAGACGAAACCATATATTCATTATTTCAGGACCAGGATATTCCAGTAGTTTTGTTAAATAAAACTAATATACATATGCAGCAAAATATTGTTTCTGTCTTTTGTGAGAAAAAACAGATAGGCTTAATGGCTGCTAACTACCTTATAAGCAAAGGGCATCATAATATAGGTTGTATATTATCTTCAGATTTGCAGCTAAGCGATAATGAAATCTATGAAGGGTATATACAGGCACTCTATAATGTAGATATTCTATCTGATGAAGCATATGTTATCATTGATTCAGACCCACAAAAAACTATAGATTCAGTAAAAAGTTTGTTAAATATGAATGTTACAGCTTTTTTATGTGAGGACAGCAAACAGGCATTGGCACTATATGGAATGCTTCAGCAGTTTGGTCTTTCCGTTCCAAGGGATGTATCCATTATCAGTGCGGGTGATTCAGCAATTTCCGAAATTATGACACCAAAGCTCACTGCAATAAGATATCCGATATTAGAAGTTAGTAATACCGCTATTAATCACTTAATAAATTTAATTGAGAATAAAAAGAAGCCAAAAGAGTTAATTACTGATGTGGAACCAATTTTAATTGAACGTGATAGTGTTGCTGCACCAAATGAAAAAAAAGGTCAAAGGAAAAAAATCATTGTTATTGGTAGTATGAACATGGATATTAACATTTATACTGACGATTTTCCTGAATACGGAAAAGTATTGGTATCTTCCAGAATTGCATTAATTCCAGGAGGGAAAGGTGCAAACCAGGCGGTTGGAGTAGGAAAGCTGGGAGGACAGGCTTATGCAATAGGCAGGCTTGGAAATGATAACGATGGGAAAGAAATATATACAAGTCTTGCTAATAATTATGTGAAAACAGATGGAATCATATTTGATACATTGATGCCAACAGGTAAGGCATATGTAAGTGTAGCAAAAGATGGAGAAAGTGGTATTGTACTCTATCAGGGCGCAAATAGCCGGTTTTATGCCGACCAAATTGAAAAATTCAAGCATTTATTTGAAGATGCAGAGTATTGTTTAATATCCACAGAAATACCATATAAAACTGTGAAATATGCAATAAAGACATGCAATAAGAGGAATGTAAAAGTAATTTTAAAACCATCTATGATACAGAATATAGATATTGAATTATTAAGGCATATTGATTACTTTATTCCTAATGAAAATGAACTTAATCAACTAATTCCTGGAGAGAATACAGTTTATGAAAAGGCAGATTATTGCTTTAAGCAAGGAGTTAAAAATATTATTGTTACCCTTGGCGCAAAGGGATGCTACTTAAAAAATAAGGATTATGAAATGCACTTTCCAGCTGCTGATTTTACTCCAGTAGATACAACTGGTGCTGCTGATGCATTTATCAGTGCTCTTGCAGTATATTTAAGTGAAGGTAACAGCATTACTCAATCTATACGTTTCGCAACTTATGCAGCAGGTATTAGTATTACTAGAGAAGGCGTTCAACCAGCATTACCGGATAGAACAGCATTGGATATTTATTTTGATAAAATAGAACCATCCGAAAAATAAAGCAATTAGATAAAATAATTAAAAATTAATTAGTTATAATTATTAATCACCTCAAGAGGAGCAAGCCTATGAAAAAAATTTTAGTTGTAGGAAGTTTAAATATCGATTTTGTCATTAATGTAGATGAAATGCCAAAGACTGGAGAAACTGTACTTGGTAATAATCTTGAATTCATTCCTGGTGGTAAAGGAGCTAATCAAGCCTATGCAGCAGGTAAACTTGGAGCTAGTATTGCAATGATAGGTGCTGTTGGTCGGGATATTTATGGAACAATTTTAGTTGATAATCTTACTTCAGTTGGTGTAGATACTACAGCAATTGCCAGACTTGATAACCAGAAAACAGGTTCAGCTTTTATAGTGGTAAACAAACAGGGACACAATAGGATCATTGTTATATCAGGTGCTAATAAATGCATATCAATAGATATTATTAATCGACATATAAATATGATTCAGGAATCGGACATTATAATTATGCAGCTTGAAATACCAATGGATGTTGTAATTTATGTTGCCAAAATTGCAAAGCAAATGGGCAAGCTGGTTATTTTGGATCCAGCTCCCGCACCTGAATTTTTACCCGATGAGCTAATTCAAAATGTTGATATATTAAAACCAAATGAGACTGAACTTGCCAGACTTACAGGTTGCAGTATATATACAATTGAAGATATTGTGTCTGGAGCAAATAAATTGGTTAATCGTGGTGTTCCAACCGTAATTGTAACTTTAGGAGAAAGAGGCGCAGTCATGGTGAATAGAGATGGCTGGGTACATAAAACAGTCAGTTCAGTAAAAGCAGTTGACACAACTGCTGCAGGAGATGGTTTTATAGCTGCTCTAGCACTGGGATTAACCCGAGAAATGAGTATAGATGAGGCGATTGATTTCGGAAACTCTGTGTCCACATTAGTGGTAACACGAAAGGGAGCCCAGACTTCCATTCCTACTATGGATGAAGTAAAACTTTTGCTTAAACATATATAATTTAATGACGTTTAAGGCATGCGGAAGTTAATAACTTTTGCGATGCATTAATATAAACGTGTAAAAATAAATTTTAATTTAAAAAAGGAGTGAGGTAAATGAAAAAGGTATTATCATTAATTCTTGTAGCATTATTAATTACTGGCATTCTAAGTGGATGTGTTGTTAAATCAAACGAAACAAAAATACCAGATGCTGCATCTAATGAAACAAAAGCATCTGCGGAGGCTAAAAAGCTCTTACCAAAACCAACAACTTTTACAATAATGACTTTCGAGCACCCTAGTACAACAGTGAACCCTTATGGTATCAGATGGCAGGAGGTATTTGACAAGACAAATGTTAAACTGGAGTTTGATATAACCCCTCAAGGTGATTTCAATGCAAAGTTAGCAACTGTACTGGCTTCAGGTGTTATCTCAGATATTACCTGGGTTAAGCAGAACAACACAACAGAATATGGAAAGAAACTTTTTATGGATTTAACTGACAAACTGGAAACAGAACTACCTAATTACTGGAGGAAAGTTAAAGATGATATTAATTTTCTAAAGACCAAGGTTGAAGGAAGAGTATATAGTACATATTTTCTTCAAAATGATAATTATCCAGGCGGGCTTGTTCCAGTTATACGCTATGACCTTCTGGAAAAACACAATCTCCCTATGCCTGAAACTTTTGAGCAATGGTTTGAGGTCATGAAACAGCTTAAGAACCTTTATCCCGACAGTACTCCTTATTCAGGGAGAGGTGGGCGTAATACTCCTTTAAATCTTGAGTATGCAATGGGAGCACAGAGAAATCTAAACTATGATCTTGTTAAGCAACGTTATGTATATGGGGTGTTGGAGCCTGAGTACAGAAAAATTCTTGAATTCCTAAATAAGTGTTATGCTGAAGGAATTTTAGACAATGGATATATGAATACCAATGCTAATACTTGGGCAGAAGGCGCTGCAAATAACAAGATCTTTTTCTGGTATGATAATGGCGGATTTGCAACCAGCCAGACTTTAGCACTGAGGCAGAACAACCCAAATGCCCTAATGCAGATTATGCCATTGATGGAAAATGCTCAAGGTGAAAAAAGAGGTCAGATATACGCCAAACACTGGTACAATGAACAACTGGTATTTAGCAAAAACACATCAAAACCTGAAGAACTCCTTAAGTTTATTAACTGGATGTACAGCGATGAAGCATTGCTAATTAACAATCTTGGTAAAGAAGGTATCACTTACAATGTACTTCCAAACGGAGAAGTTGAACTTCCAAAGGAACTTGTTGATAAGTACAAAGTATCCACAAGTCCGGATGATGCCTGGCAATCAGACCTTGGAGTTGGTTATCTTAATGTTACGCCTTTTGTTGGATATACACCATTATTAGGTAAAGCACTTGGAACATTTAATGAAGGTTTTTACGATGTTCTATTACCAGATCTTAAAGCCGGATACTATAAAGAACAGTGGGTTGCTGTGGTATTAGATCCTGAAGTAAAGAAATCAATTAATGAACTTGAAAAGCAGATTAATTCACTTATTAATAATCAAATTCCAAAATTCATTGATGGAACAAGACCCCTAAGTGAGTTTGATCAGTTTGTTGCAGAAGTTAAAAAACTCGGTGCGGAAGATGTTTTAAAAGCATACAACGATGCAGTGGCTGCTCTGAAATAAGCATGCATTAATGTAACATTAATATAAAATAAATTATTTACTAAATCAGTAAAGCACTATAAAGTATTGAGGGCATACCACAAGAGTGTGTATCCAATTATCAGTGGTTTGTCCTCTCACCATATAAGATAGGAGTGGGCTATGTGATAAATAATTATACTGATAAACCATTAGTTAAATTACCTTCAGAATGTAAACTTATTTTCAATGCTATGAAAGGCTGGAGCTATTCTCATCATCCCTTCATTACATTTTTTAAAGGTAAATTCCACGCAATATGGTCTAATGGACGTGTTAATGAAGATGATTGTGGTCAAAGGGTTATGCATGCTACATCAGAAAACTTTATAGATTGGTCTGTACCTGAACCTCTTGTGAACTCTATTATGGGTATTGGATCAGAACTTGTTTTGACTGCATGTGGTTTTTATCAGCATAATGGTGTTTTAAATGCCTACTTTGGGCATTATGAATATGATCCTTCATCACTTCAGGCAAAGAATTTAAGACCTAAAGGAGATATTGCTCACATAAATGTAGGGTTGAGCGTTGTAAGCACAACCGATGGTGTTAATTGGAGTGCACCAAGAGAATTAGGAATACCTATGGGAGCGAATTTTGGACCTCAACCAACAAAATCAGGCAGACTTATTATTTCAGGAAGTATAGTATATCCATACAGTGATGATATAAGCGGGACAGGAAAATTCACCTTAACCGGAATATATGAGAGTATAGATAATAGAGTGAGAGATGATTCTGAAGCAATAGAAGTTACGATAAAAAGAAAACAATGGCGGGATGCCAGGTTAATTTGTGAAGGGTCTTTTTTTCAGACTGATGATGGAGTAATCCATATGATGTTGAGAAGTAATACACCCAGGCTTTGGTGTACTGAAAGTACTGATGACGGAACAAAATGGTCAGAGCCCTTTCCTACTGAGTTTTCAGATGATCATGCAAAATTCCACTTTGGCAGATTACCTGATGGACGTTTCTATTATGTAGGTAATCCTATACCAAGAAGCGGAAGAAACCCACTTGTACTTTGTTTGTCAGAAGATGGAATAAACTTTAATATGCATTATATTCTAAGGGATGAACCATACAAGCAACAGTTTGAAGGCATGTACAAGGGGGGACTATATGGCTATCCTTGCACATTGATACATGATGGATATATGTATGTCATTTACTCAAAACGTAAGGAAAGCGTAGAAGCAACACGTTTTCAATTAAGTAAAATATAGGTAATATCGGGAGGAAACCTCAATGTGGGTGAAAAGAAGAGTATTATTGATACCTGTTATTATATGTGTAAGCATATTAATTACATCTATAGCAATAATTGATGCAGCAAGTTTACAACAGAATATCAACAGCCTGAAATCATTGAATGCTGACAACTTAAGCAATGTATCTATTCAAAATGAATTCTTTTCTAAGGTATTTAGTGAATATCCAGAGACGCTTGCTGGCGAAAATATTGAAATAGATTTACTAAACCCCACTGATGGTACTGCCAAGATAGAAAATAATATTGGAGGAAACCCTAAAGCAGCTTTAATTTGGGAGCATTTAACTAATGAATATAAATGGAAATTTAAAGTGAACGAAGCAGGACAGTATGTAATAACAATAAATTACTATATTTTAGGAGGATCTGGTAATAATGCGATTCGTAGTCTTAAAATAGATGGTAAAACTCCATTTTCGGAAGCAGATAATATTGTATTTTATCATGATTGGGAAGATAAAGGGGAAATTATAAAAAACAGTATTGGAGATGAAGTTCGTCCAAGTGTAAAAGCAAAAAAAAGCTGGCAGCATGTAATCATTAAAGATGGAAGCGGATTTTATTCAATACCTTTAGTGTTTTATTTTGAAGAAGGTGAACATGAGCTTTCAATGAATTATGTTTCACAGGATATGGCAATATCTGATTTAGTCTTTGTACCATATAAAGAAATAAAAAGCTATGAAAAAGTTAGCAAAAGTCATAACAGTGAGACAAAAGCGAAAGAAATTATGCTAACATTTGAAGCGGAAGATACAGTAATTACTAAAAATGATGCAACCTTAAGAATTGAGAGTAATGGAGATCCGGCAACTACGCCAAAGGCATTTGGTTATAGGGTTTTTAATACCATAGGAGGATGGCGCTGGAGAAGAGGCAACCAATCTATAACCTTTGAATTCGAAGTACCGGAAGATGGTCTTTACAAGATCGGATTTCGTTTTCTTCAAACATGGAATGATGGGCTTCCTTCATATAGAACAATTGCAATTGATGATGAAGTTCCCTTTAAAGAACTTCTGGCTTACCGCTTCAGTTATAACAGCTCATGGGAAACAGAAGTTTTAGGAGGGAAAAATCCATATCTTTTTGAACTGAAAAAAGGCAGACACAGTATTACATTAACAGTTACAATGGGTGAATTAACGCCTATTATACAATCCTTATATGGTGATATATTGTTAATATCAGATATGCTTCAGGAAATTGTCAAACTGACAGGAAATGCTCCAGACCCAAACTATGATTATCAATTTTTTAAGTATATTCCTACATTAGAGAATGATTTATATACATTAATTGATAGTCTTGATTATAAATATCAGATGATCAATAATATTACTACAAAATCTTCTACCATGAGCGGTAACTTTAAATCCATAAAGGAACAGTTGATAAGCATGGTTAAAAATCCGTTTTCCATAGCACGCAAATTAAATCAGATAACTCAAGCCCAATCAAGTCTCGGATCCTGGTATTTAGAGCTGCAAAATCAGCCTCTATTGTTAGATAAATTTAGTGTTGCAACTCCTGATATAGAGATAAAATACAGGAAATCCAATATTTTTGAAAGAATGTTGACTGAATTTCAAAACCTTCGTCTATCATTTGTAAAAGATTATAATAACATGGCAAGTATTGTTAAGGATGATGTAGAAGTCAAATCTGTTATAGATGTGTGGATTGCAAGAGGAACTGAATGGGCAGAAATAGTAAAGGAAATGGCTGATGAAAACTTTACCCCTGAAACCGGAATTTTAATTAATATGAATGTTGTACCATCATCACAGCTCAATACCGGAAGTGCTAATGCTATTATGCTGTCAATTATATCAGGTAGTGCTCCTGATGTGGCAATGGGTGTTGACTCAGGCTCACCGGTTGAATTTGCAATTCGTGATGCTGTTGTAGATGTATCTCAATTTTCTGACTATGAGGAGATTGAAAAGAGATTCTTAAAGAATATAATGATTCCTTACAAGTACAAAGAGGGAGTATATGCAATTCCTGAAACAATGGATTTTACCTGCCTTTATTACAGAAAAGATATTCTTGAGAAGTACAATATCTTAATACCTGATACACGCTACGAACTATATCATTATTTACTTCCCGAACTTTACCAAAATGGAATGTCTTATTATCAGCCTCATGACTTTACATCATTTTTACTTCAAAATGGAGGTTCTTATTATACAGAAGATGGATTATATTCGGCACTTGATACTCCGAAGGCTTTCCAGGCTTTCAGGGAATATACTGAAATGTTTACCCACTATAGTGTACCGGTTAATGCAAACTTTTTTAACCGCATGCGTACAGGTGAAATGCCAATAGGAATTGGCGGATATGGCCTTTACATGCAACTCTCCACTGCAGCCCCGGAGCTTGTTGGGCGTTGGGGTATTGCTCCTATACCTGGTGTTTTAGAAGGAGATGGCTCTGTTAACCGTTCTAATGCAGGTATTGCAGCTCAGTGTGATATTATTCTGCAGCAAAGCGGCAAAAAGAAAGAAGCATGGGAATTTATAAAATGGTGGACCAGCAAAGAAGTACAGATACAATATGCTCGTGAATTGGAAGCACTTGTAGGAATAGAAGCTCGCTGGAATACCGCTAATGCAGAAGCATTTGAATCACTTGAATGGCGTCAGGAGGATCTGGATGTCTTCAATGAACAGTGGAAGTGGGCGAATGAAACGCCAGTTGTGCTTGGAGGTTATTTTACAGGAAGATATATAAATAATGCCTTTAATAGTGTAGTTGTCGCAGGAAATAAAACACCTCGAGATGCTCTTGAGGATGCAGTAAGAGAAATAAACAAGGAATTAAAAATGAAGCAGGAAGAATATGGGGTGTTCAGAGATGAAAACTGAGGAAGTAATTATAAATACACATATTGACAAAAAAATATCTCAAACAAAATTTGGAGAAATAAAAATGTTTATCCATAAGCATTGGGTTGGATATATTATGCTTGTGCCATTTTTTATTCTCTTTATTATATTTGTAGTTTTACCTGTTATTATAGCACTTCTGTTAAGTTTTACTGATTACAACATGCTTCAACCTCCAAAATTTGTCGGGCTAAAAAACTATGAACTATTATTTCTTGATGACAAAATTTTCTTAACTGCTCTAGGGAATACATTCCTTTTTGCCTTCATTGTAGGTCCTATCGGCTATTTAATGAGCTTTATTGCTGCCTGGGTAATTAACCAATTAAAACTGAGAAATGCATTTGCACTTGCTTTCTATGCACCTTCCATAACTTCCGGAGTTGCAATGAGCGTTGTCTGGCTTTACTTTTTCTCCCCAGACAGATATGGATTACTGAATAACCTTTTTATTAATGCAGGTTTGATCGATAATCCCATATTGTGGACACAAGATCCCAACTATATAATGCCTGTTATAATTGTTATATCAATATGGATGAGTTTGGGGAATGGATTTTTGGTTTTTCTGGCGGGACTTCAAAACATAAATAAGGAACACTACGAGGCAGCTGCAATAGATGGTGTAGAAAACAGATATCAGCAATTAAAATATATTACACTACCAATGATGAAACCACAGCTATTATTTGGTGCAATTAGTTCAATTACAAGTTCATTTGGTGTTTTTGATATTGCAGTATCAGTTGCAGGCTTGCCAAGTCCAAACTATGCGGGACATACTATTGTAGCACACTTATATGACTATGCATTTATACGTTTCCAAATGGGATATTCTTCAGCTATTGCAACTGTTCTTTTTATTATAACTTATTCATTTGGGCATATAATTATGCGATTACTGTCAACAAAAGATGAATAGAGGGGATAATAGTATGGTTAAATTTAAAATGACTAAATCAAAAATGAATGTTTTAAAAGTAAAAAAGGAAGGAAAGTGGACATTTGTATATATTTTTATGATAGCACTTGTAGCTTTTACTTCTCTACCATTGGTATACTTAATATCTACAGCATTCAAACCGCTAAATGAGTTGTTTTTATTTCCTCCAAGATTTTTTGTAAAAGAACCGACATTGAAAAATTTCACTGATCTTATGCTTTCATTGTCAAGTTCTACAGTACCTTTTACCAGATATATTCTTAATAGTCTGTATGTAACTGTTATTACGGTAATATTAACAGTGTTTGTCAGCACTCTTGGTGCATACAGCCTTGTTAAACATAACCCTCCGGGAACAAGGAAACTTTTTAAATTTATAATTGCTACAATGATGTTCTCACCTTATGTAACGCAGATCCCCAGATATCTTGTAGTTAATTCGATTGGATTGGTAAATAAAATTGCTGCTTTAATAATACCTAATATTGCGGTATCATACAATTTTTTTCTAATAAAGCAGTTCGTGGAACAGTTTCCAAATGAATTGCTGGAAGCAGCTCGTATAGATGGTGCAGGTGAATTTTATACATATTGGAAAATTGTTATGCCGGTACTAACTCCAGCTTGGTCGACTTTAATTGTGTTTAGTTATGTAAGTTCCTGGAATGATTATTTTTCTCCATTAATTTATATAAACAATCAGGCGCTAAAAACACTTCCACTGGCACTTAGAACAATTTCCGGCGGTGGAGCAAGTATTGGTCGTGCAGGTGCTGTAGCAGCTGCTACAATGCTTATGACAATTCCAACAGTAGTTGTATTTACTTCAATGCAGAACAAAGTAATGGAAACTATGGTTCATTCCGGAATCAAAGGATAAGGGGGAAATGATACTTGAAAATTAGAGTATTAGTTCTAACAATTATATTTATAATGATGTTTAGTAGTGCAGCTATGGCATATGAAGTAGATTATATTATTAATGATGGCGAGCATGTGCCTATTCCGCAGCCATATATATATAGTAAAACTATTAATTCCATAAAATATAATGATGAAGCTGCAATTAAATATTTTAACCAGCCGGCGGATATTTTTATTGATAAAAATGACATGATATATGTTGTAGATACAAAAAATAACCGTATTGTGAAGCTTACATACGATGGTGAAGCAAAAATGATATTCACCGAAGCAAATGGCAAAAAATTTAATCAACCTCAAGGCATATATGTAGATGATAACTTTGATGTTTATATTGCAGATACAGGAAATTCACGTATTATACAGCTTAGTGCAGATGGAAGTTTTATAAAAGAGTCTTTAAAACCTGAAAGCGGTATGCTTTCCGATATTGCCATATATAGCCCTACAAAAATTGCAAAGTCTATAACAGGTGGATTATATGTTCTATTGAGTGAAAATATAATGGTTATTGATGAAAATAATAGATTCCGGGGATTTATTGGGCAAACAAAAATTGGATTTGATTTTACAGAATGGCTGCTAAGAATAGTTGCTTCAGATGTACAGAAAAAAAGTATTGCAAAGCGTTTGGCTGCAAGTTATGATAATTTTTGTGTAGATGACAAGGGATTGATATATGCAGTAAGCAGAGATACAGTTGAAGGTCAGGTTAAAATTTTAAATTCTATTGGTAATAACATATACCGCAAGTATACATCAGTTGATGATAATATTGACACCGTAGCAGATTATATCAAAAACTTTTTTTCAGGTAATATAATTTCAAAATCTTTTCAGTATGGTGAAAGCGTATATACTACCAAATGGGAAAGACCTGTATTTATCGATATTGCCGTTAGTTCGGATGGAATTATAACAGCTATTCAAAAACAGAATGGTAAGATATACCAGTACGATCAAACAGGAAACTTATTGGCAGTTTTTGGAGGACTTGGTTCTACTCAGGGTAAGTTTGCAATACCGTCATCTATAGCTATTGATAGCCAAGGAAGATTGTACGCACTGGATTTAAGTTATGGGAACATACAAATTTTTGAGCCCACTGAGTTTATAAAATTGGTGCAGCAAGCAACCATTATGTATAATAATGGTAATTATGACGAGGCAAGTGCTATTTGGGAAGAAATAATGCGCTACGATGAAACATATCCATTAGCACATTATGGGCTGGCAAGCACTAATTACAAGCTGGGAAATTGGAAAGCTGCAATGGATGGATATTTCAATTCAAATAACAGAGTAGAATATTCAAAAGCATTTACAGAATACAGATATAAGTTACTCAAAAATAATTTCTTTATTGTTGTATTATTATCATTGGCGATTATTTCACTTCTTTACTTTATTATAGTAAGAATGTGGAGAAATACTCTTGTGGTACTAGATAGTTTTGAAAGCTATAAGTTGCAAAAACTTAATTTTTTGAATGGACTTGTTATGGGACTTGGAATTTTATATCGACCAGGTCGTGCACTGGATAACATTAAAAGTGGCAGAGGAAGATTAAATGTTAAATGTGCATCCTTTATTTGGGCGGTTGTTGTTGCTGTAAGATTCTTCTTCATATACAATGTCCACTATCCACTGCAGGATATTGAAATTCAGGATGTTAATTTTTTATTGGAAATTGTAAAAATTACATTTCCCGTACTTTCATGTATAATAGCAGCTTTTTTGATTTCATCACAGTTTAATGGGGAATCTACATTGGAGGAAAATTTTGTTGCTATGACATATTGTATGATTCCTTATATAATTGTTACAATATTTGCAACTTTATTTTCACAAATACTATGTACACAAGAAAAGATGCTGTTTGCCCTTTTTGTAAATGGAGTAACAATATGGCAGTGGTGGCTGATAATAAGGGCAGTTAAGAGACTTAATGATTATAACATAAGACACACAATTTTTGTCTGTGTAATAACTTTCTTTGCTGTAATATTAATTTGGTTTACCGGGATATTTGCATATACATTGGTCGCACGTATGATACAATTTATTGAAGAAATATTGCTGGAAGCACAATTAGTATTCTTTTAAGGGGGCATTATATGAAAACATTGAAACATATTATATTGTTTGTTCTTATTATAGCAGTATGTTTTAGTTCTGTGAATTCCTCTGGAGCAGATAATAGTATTACTAATAGTACTACTATTAGTAATAGTTCAGTATTTGAATCCGACCTTCCGGATCAATATTTATTTATCTGTGAAAATGATAGATTTTCATTGAGCTATAGAGAGGATATCACTTCAATTGCACTTACTGATAAGTTAAGTGGAAGAATGTGGTATTCGGCAGTAAATGAAGAATTATATGATATTAAAAATTCATCAAAAACTTGGCAGACTTATATGCAGTCAATCCTTTCTATTAAATATGTGAGCAAAAAAGATACAAGAGGCAACTTTATTAATGATTATTCTGCAGCAAAAGATAATGCAGTATTTGCAGAGAAGCTTGAAAATGGATTGAAATTACGCATTTCTTTTAGAGATTCGGCAATTGATTTAACTCTTAAAATCGAACTTGAGGAAGATCATGTAAAATTATCTGTTCCTATAGACGAGATTAAGGAAAATGGTGAGTATTCTATTGTTTCTGTAGAGCTGCTTCCGTTTTTTGGTGCTGCTGCAAAGGATGCTGATGGGTATATTGTGTATCCGGATGGCAGTGGCGCGATTAGCTATTTTAATGAAACAGATAACAAACATCAGTTTACGAAACAATATACTATTGATGTTTATTCCTTGCTTGATCATGAGAAGATATTTGATGAAACAAATGAAGAAAATTGTGCGATGCTCCCTATTTATGGAATAAAAAATGAGAAGAATGCTTTCCTTGCTGTAATTACAAAAGGAGATTCAAGTGCTAAAATTAATGTTAACACCAGTGTTAATTCATCAGCGGTAAAACTTAATAGAGCAAGTTTTGAGTTTGTGTATCGGAATCAATACCGGATTTATCTTTCCAACATCATAATAAATGGCAGGAGCAGAACAACAAACCCCTACGGAGTTAAAGTTGATAAAGATATGATACAACTTGATTGCGAAGTTAAGCTTTTTTTCTTAAATGATGATGTAGCAAATTATAGCGGAATGGCAAATGTTTATAGGGATTATTTGATAAAAGAGGGATTGTTAAAGAAAAGCAAGCTTCAAGATGAGGTAGGACTTGCACTAAATGTTTTTATGGGAACAAGAGAAGAAAAAACTTTTTTAAAGAAATTTGTAAATATGACAACCTTTGACGAAGTAAATAGAATTGCATCTGATTATCTTAATAATGATATTGCTAATTTGCAAATTATGTTGCGGGGATGGAGTAAAAATGGATATTACAACCAGCCTAATATTGCCACACCGGACAATCACCTGGGAGGTTCTGCAGGGTTAAAGAGACTGGCAGCTCTTGATAAAGAAAATGATAAATTATTTTTATATCTGGAAACGAATGTGAATAGTGCATCAAAAAGCTCAGGAGGGTTCTCAACAGGACGTGATGTAGTATTACAAGGCAATAAGATACCAGTATCACATAATAAAAGTAAATTCTTAATAAATGCAAAGAAGATGGAAAGTTTATATGAAAATGCACTTATAAAAATGTCAGCTAATTTGCCTATAGGTGTAGCGCTTGCCAAGGCAGGTTCATTTATTACTCATGACTACAATAAAAGCTTTGGACTGCAAAGAAGCGATAATATTGAGGTATGGAAAAATATGATTTCACAGACATATAGTAATGTAGCAGCTCAGGGTGGAAATCTTTATACATTAGCTCTTGTTGACAGGTTATACGATATACCCATAGAATCCTCCATGAACCAAATTACGGATGAGAGTATACCATGGTATCAAATGATAGTCTATGGTTCAATACCTTATACTTCAGAACCCGGAAATCTATCATATGATTTAGAACTTTTAAAACTGAAATGGATTGAATATGGATGCATGCCATATTTTGAAGTAACTGTAAGAAATCCCCTTAATTTAAAGAATACCAGTTACAATACACTGTTCACTTCTGAAAACAGTAAGTGGAGGGAAGTTATTTTAGATATATATAATGAATGGAAATCAAAGCTAGAACCAATACAAAATACTTTTATGATCAAACATGAAAAATTAACTGAGGATATTACACAAATTACCTACGAAAATGGATATCAAGTAATAATAAATTTTTCCTTTTCTAAAATAAATTACAATAATATGGAAATACCTGCAAGAGATTACATTCTGGTAGGAGGTGCATATAATTGAAACGTATAAGAATAAAATCAGAAACAAAACAAGCACTTATTGGATTATTCTTTATAACACCTTTCATGATTGGAACAATAGTTTGCTTCCTATATCCTGTTATAGCTTCTTTTTTGTTAAGCTTCGGTGATACAAACAAGGAAATGGCAGGTTTTCATATTAATATTACTGGTTTCCAAAATTATTACCGCGCATTCATGGAAGATACATCTTTTGTGCCAATGTTGCTTAATGTGCTTAAACAAACACTCACACAAACACCATTGATTGTTATATTTTCGCTATTGATTGCAATTATGCTCAACAAAGTAAAGAAATTAAAGGGATTCTTCAGGGTTGTTATGCTTCTTCCATTTTTGCTAGGGACAGGTGAAGTACTTAATCATTTGACAGGACAGGGAGTAGATAAACAGATAATATCTATTTCAAATTCAAATATCATACCACGTGAGTTTATTCTATACCTGGGTTCAGATATTGTGAAATTGCTTGATACTCTTTTTGGAACTATAGTATTGGTCTTGTGGTCCAGCGGGGTGCAAATACTTCTTTTCCTGTCGGGAATCCAGAGCATAACACCTTCGCTTTATACATCGGCTCGTATTGATGGTGCAAATGAATATGATATGTTCTGGAAAATTACACTTCCAATGATATCGCCAATTTTGCTATTAAATACCATTTATACTATTGTAAATTCATTTACAAGCAAATTAAATCCAATCCTGGATTATGTAAAACAATATGCATTTGTTAATTCGCAACATGGATATGCTGCTGCTATGGGGTGGATTTATTTCGCGTTTATTCTTTTGATAATATTAATTGTTATACTGGTGCTGGGAAATTATGCCAGGTCAAGTGGCGTTAAGGGGAGGAAAGAATAAATGAATACTGGAGAAACAATAATAAATATGAACTATTTTGTAAAAAAACATGACCTGAAACATGACCTGACAAGTCATCGTTGGATACTTAAAATAAAGAAGTATCTTCCAAGAGTAATACTTTATACTTTTTTACTAGCTATTTCATTTATATTTATTTATCCTTTTTTATACATGATTGTAACTAGTCTAAAAAGTAATGAGGATCTAAACAATTTTATAGTTGTATGGATTCCACGTACTTTGCATTTCAATAACTATTTACTGGCTGCAAAGCTAATGAACTTTTCAGTCACTTTTAAGAATAGTGCAATTACTACAGCTTTAGCAACTATTGGGCAGTTGATTTCATGTTCAATGGCAGGTTATGGAATGGCCAGATTTAAGTTCCCGGGGAAAAGACTAGCTTTTTTTATAGTAATATTAGCTCTTATTGTACCTGCCCAGGCAATTATAGTACCGCAATATTTGCTTTATTCCAAGTTAGGTTGGCTTAATACCTATTTCCCACTTACGGTACCTGCTTTTTTGGGATTTGGATTTAAGGGTGCACTTTACATTTTTATTTTCAGACAGTTTTACCTGGGGTTGCCAAAAGAATTGGAAGAAGCAGCAGGTGTAGACGGATGCGGATTTTTACGTACATATATCAAAATTGTTTTCCCGATAGCTCGATCAGCTTATATGGTTGTTTTGGTATTAGCATTAGTTTGGCACTGGAGTAATTATTTTGAACCAGCGATTTTTGTTAGCCGTACAAACCTAAGAATGTTATCTTCCGGAATCAATAATATTGCTGATACACTTAGACTGCCACCCGAAACTCTGGTCTCAATGTACAATATATCAGATGAAAATACACTAAACACAGCAGTTTTAATGGCGGGTACATTCATTGTTGTTTTACCAATACTTATTATGTTTGGTATATTGCAAAAGCAGTTTATTCAGGGTATTGAACGTACAGGGTTAACGGGTGAATAAATTTAAAAAACGTTCTATTACAAAAATATGCATTCCTTGCGGGTCAGCAAAAATTACCCTCCAGAAATGTAATTTCCATTGGCAACATAACAAAGTAATATATTTTATTTTAAAAAAAATAAATGAAAGGAAGAATAATAATATGGATACTAAAAAGAAAAAAGTTTTATTCGATACTGATATTGGATCCGATATTGATGATGCAGTAGCACTTGCATACCTTCTTAGACAACCTATGTGTGAGCTTGTTGGGATTACTACAGTAACAGGGGATACTGTAAAACGTGCACAGTTGGCAAGTGTGTTGTGCCTTGCAGCAGGGAAAGGGGATGTCCCTATATATCCGGGATGCAGAATGCCATTACTTGATAATGAACTGCAACCTCATGTACCACAAGCAGATGTTCTGCCTTTATACAATCATCAGAAAGAATTTCCAATGCACAGGCATATACAATTTATGATTGATACCATAAGAGCTAACCCAGGAGAGATATCACTATTGGCAGTAGGACCTATGACCAATATAGGACTATTATTTGCTACAGATCCTGAAATTCCCGGTTTACTAAAAGAGCTTGTTCTGATGTGTGGAGTTTTTACAAATACACTACCACGGGTAGGTCCAAGAGAATGGAATGCGTATGGTGATTCTCATTCGACTGCTATTATTTATAATACAAGACCTGCTGTTCATCGCTCCATAGGACTGGACGTAACCTGCCAGGTTACCATGGGCTCAAATGAAGTCAGAGAGAGATTCAATGTTGATTTACTAAAAATTGTCTTAACAATGGCCGAGATTTGGTTTAACCGCCGCTCAATTATAACATTCCATGATCCGTTAGCTGCATCAACTTTGTTTGATGAAAGTATATGTGGTTTTGAACGTGGAAAAGTTGATGTTGAATTGCTAAGCGATCGTGTACGTGGTATGACCTATTTTAAAGCTGATAAGGAAAACGGTCCTCATGAAGTAGCTTTAAGAGTAAATAAGGAAAAATTTTTTGAACATTATTTTAGCTTATTTTAAGCAAAATTTTTAAATCACATTTATAAGCCAACATAATTTTGGAGGTGTAAATATGCAATTAACTATTAACAAAAAATATCTGCTTCTTCCTGTAAGTTCGGGAGCTGTAAAAAAAGTACTTTTATTTTATCATAATAAAAAGCTTGTTTATGAACTATCAACAAGGATTGACTATTTAGCTCCTGAATATTTTTTCCCGGTTGATATGCATCCATTCCAGGGTTTAACTCTTGATATCTTATGCAATCCTGATATGAAGCTTGATTTGCATATGACTGATATCATACCGGAACTGCCGGAATCAACGAAACGCTATAGACCTTTTTTACATTTTACAGTTAATCAAGGATGGCATAATGATCCAAATGGGCTTATACAGATAAATGGAGAATATCATATGTTTTATCAGTATAACCCTGCAGATAGCGAATGGGGGAATATGCACTGGGGTCATGCTGTTAGTAAGGATTTGTTTCACTGGCAGGAACAAGATGTTGCACTCTATCCAGATGAAATGGGTACTATGTTTTCAGGGAGTGCAATTATTGATAGTAAAAACAGTAGTGGTCTCTCAAAAAATGGTGAGCCCGCCATACTGCTTTTCTATACAGCTGCAGGTAATACATCAGAGCATTCAAAATACAAACTATTCACTCAATGTATTGCTTATTCTACGGATAGAGGAAAAAGTTTTGTAAAATATGAGCATAATCCAGTTGTACAACATATTCAAGCAAATAATCGTGATCCAAAGGTAATTTTTTCAACTGAATTAAATAAATATGTTATGGCTCTTTTCCTTGAAAGTCATCAATATTGCCTGCTTGTTTCAGATGACCTGCTTAAATGGGAAAAACTCCAGGATATAACTTTAAATGATGATAGTGAATGTCCAGATTTATTTCCTCTGGCTGTAAATGGTAATAAAGAAAATATTAAATGGGTTTTCTGTGGCGCATCTGATTTTTATTTGGTTGGAAGTTTCATGAAGGGTAAGTTTGTCGCTGAACAGGAGCCGAAACGATTATTCCATGGAAGAGTTTCTTATGCTGCCCAGACATTTTCGGATGTATTAGATGGTAGACGCATAAGAATAGCATGGGATAGATTAAAAATTCCAAATTCTCCATTTAACAGTCAGATGGGAGTTCCATGTCAGTTGAATCTTATAGAGGAAGATAACCAATATTATCTTTGCGCACAACCAGTATCTGAAATTGCTTCATTGTATAAGAATGTACATATAGAAGAAAATCTTCTTGTTGAAACAAATGAACCGTTTAAACTAGACCTTCAAAATAAAGCATATGATATAAGCCTTACCATTTCAGAAAGACTTGAGAATAATTTCTCTTTGACAATTTTCGGACAGATAATATCATATAACTTCGATTCAAACCAGATTATCTTCAAAGATAATAAAATTCCTGCGAAAATAGGGAAAGGTCCTTTTACAATGAGAATGATTGTAGATAAATTGAGTATAGAGATATTCAACGATTTAGGACGTGTAGCTATATGCAATAGTTGCATATGCGATTATAACTTAAATAATATGGAGGTGCATTCTGATAGCAAATTATTGATAGATAAGCTTTTGATTTCAGAAATTGAAATATAATTAAAATACTGGTCATAAAACTTAATATAAGAACTTAATACCATAGAAATAAGGGCGCTATTTGGATTAATTGCAGCAATTATCCAAAATAGTTCACTATTGATTGATTATACCAAATGTTTTTCACATTCTCCTATATATAAGTAAAATTTTTAAAAGTAGTATTTTTTAGATAAGGAGAGCTTATATGAAAGGATATAATGCTTGGAATTATGCACCTTACATTCCGGCTGGAGAAAGAACAGGTACATCAGTTCCATATATATGCCGTTTGGCGCCTTCCTATAACAAAGTAGAGGTAGAATGGTTCCACAATAATTATGAAGGAGTGCATCGAATCTTTTATTCCAAAGTCAACTCCGGGTCATGGCAGGAACAGCTAATTTCAGAAAGAACCTTTACCATTGAAGGTTTGGAACAAGATATGGAATACATGTTATATATTAAAGCGGATAACGGACCTCAAAGCATCGTCCGTGTTATACGAACAGGTTTTGTACCTGGAGCAGTGGTTAACTATCTTCATCCTAAAGATAATCAATATAGCTTTTCAGGGCAATATCTATGCAGTCCATCGCTAGTTAAATTACCAAGTGGTGTATTACTTGCATCAATGGATGTTTATGGAAGGGCTGCCCCTCAGAACCTGACACTTATTTTCCGTTCTAAAGACGGTGGTAGTTCATGGCAGTATGTGACAGACATTTTCCCTTGCTTTTGGGGTAAAATGTTTTTACATAAAGATGCTTTATATATGCTTGGTGTTTCTAATGAGTATGGAGATTTATTAATCGGACGGTCTGATGATGAAGGCAATACATGGACAGCACCTACTGTTATTATGAGAGGTTCCAGCAATATAAAGGAAAATGGCAATCATAAGGCACCTGTAGCGGTTCTTCAAAGTCATGGAAGGCTTTGGACAGGCTCTGAGTTTGGATGTTGGCATAAGAAGCAATTCAAAAGCAGTTTGTATTCAATTGATGAAAATGATGATTTAATGCAGGCTAATAACTGGACTTGTACCGGGTTTTTAGCTCATAATGATACATGGCCGGGAGCGGAACAGGAGTGTGCCGGAGGAATTGAAGGAAATGTAGTAGAGTCTCCCAAAGGTGAAATATTTAATATACTAAGATATTCGAAAAGTAAAGCTTTAATGTTAAAAGCCAATCCTGATAATCCAGAAGAAGGTCTGACTTTTTATAAATTTATTGAATTTCCATTGGCACATACTAAATTTGAAATCCAAAGGCATGATAATGGTATTTATTATGCTGTGGGAAATAAGTTTCCTGGACGAACAGTATTGTCAGTTTATACCTCAGAAGACTTAGAACATTGGAAATTTAAATGTGATGTAATGAATTACTATCAAATGGATATAAAAGAAGTTGGCTTTCAATACCCTTCATTCTATTTTGATGAAGATGATTTATTAGTGCTTAGTCGCACTGCTTTTAATAATGCTGCAAATTTTCATGATAGTAACTATATTACTTTCCATAGGGTAAAGTTATGTGTTCATCAGCAGTACACCAGATGATAGTTATTCGCTGCTAAAGTGAATAAACGAATAAGATGAGTGGACAAAGTAAATGCAACCTTTTATAAGTCAAAAGAAAATATTTATGAGGTATGAGGAAGAGAATATCTGGTTAACACAGAAAATGATGGCTATGTTGTACGATGTGTCAGTTTCCGCTGTCAATCAGCATATTAAAAAGGTTTTTGATGACGGTGAATTAGAGCTGGATTCAGTTATTAAAAAATACTTAATAACTGCTGCTGACGGCAAGCAATACGACACAAATCACTATAACCTTCAAATGATTATTGCTGTGGGCTTTAAAGTAAATAATCAGAGAGCCGTCCGGTTTAATGTTTGGGCAAATCAAATTGCAGAGCAATATACGATTAAAGGTTGGGTTATGGATTCCGAACGTCTTAAAAATGGTGGTAGTATCCTTACGGATTGGAACTAATTGTATCAGCGTATCTCGACCTTGCGGAAAACAGAGTAAGACGGCATATCCCGATGACAATGGAAGATTGGGCAAAGCGGCTTGATATTTTCTTGCAGGCGGACGAACATGCAATCCTAAAGGATGTAGGGCTATTTACGGCAGAGATTGCTAAATCTTATATCGGAAGATTTGTATCTGTAAGGAGCTGCTTTGCGTGCTCAATCCTTGTGTTTAAATATAGCTCATAGGTGATAGACCAAGATTTTCTTTAAACTTATGTCTGAAATGATGATAGCTGTATCCTGATAATTCGGCAAGAGTTTGAAGGCTTATATTCTGATTATAATTTTCACGGATAAATTTCTTAATGTATCCCATCTCATTGTGCTCCATAATTTTGCTTTCTTCCAACCTATAAAGCTCTACCAACATTTCTGTAACAAGTAAATCCAGCTTTAACTCATAAAAATTTTGTTTAGATGCAAATTCATTCCGAATTTCTTCAAGAATATTAAGAATTGATCTTGATGCTCCATCAAAGTATATACCCTCCCTAATGCTAAAGGAATAGCAGCATTACATATTGAAAACCCGACAAACAATACGGGGGTATCATTATAATGCCTTTCATCATGTATCGTATTTGGTGAAATAACTGAAAAGGAATTTTTTGAATATTCGCATTCCTGTTGACCTATTGTTGTCTGTCCTGAACCAGATAAATAGTAAACAAGTTCAAAACAATTATGTTTGTGAAAATTTATATATTCTGCATTTTTACGGATGATAGAGTAAATAAATTCGAATTTGCAGTTCAAGCAAATTACACCCCCAAATTGCATAGGAAATATTTTCTTCCTATAAGCCCTTACCCTTTAGGATAGTTGGCAGTTGATATAGAGCAAAGCAAGTTTGCTTTTAGTATATTTTAGCATAATTTATATTTGTATACTATAGATTGAATCAGCAGTACACTAGGAGTCCGCTTTGATAGCTCAGACTTTCCGAGCAAACTCCTAGATGATAATTATTTGCTATTATAACGAATAAAATTCATTATATCTTATTAATACATTGAATTTTATTCGATGACATAGTATAATTGTCTTATATCGGATATATAACACAAATATAATTCAACAAGGAACAAATTGGCATGCTAGTATCGATATAATCGCACTAAAATTTAATGATGTAGTTTTTTTATGTGTTATATGTAATATATAGAAAAATATTCTTACTGGGGGAGTTAAAATGTATATTAATCCTTACAGCAGTGCTGCAGAAGGCAAAGGCGCATGGATGAAATCCAATTTTCATACCCATGCAGGAACAGGACCGGATACCTGTGGCGCATATGATTTGGAAGAAGTTGTAAAACACTATAAAGCAGCTGGTTATATGATCCTTTGTATATCAAATCATGACCTTTTTACTGATACCTCTCACCTGAAAGGAAAATATGGGATTGGATTGATTAATGGTTTTGAATATAGTAAAAATCTACATATGCTTTGTATTGGCTGCAAAAGTCTAATAGAAGGGGAGCATCAAGCAGCAGTTAATGAATGTGTTAATCAGGAAGGGTTTGTAATACTTTGCCATCCTAATTGGCAGCATAAGGAGTATTGGCCGTGGGGAAAGATAGATGCATTAAAAGGATATGCAGGTATTGAGGTTTTTAATGGCGTAATCGGCCGTTTGACTGGTACAGGTCTTGCAGAAGATACATGGGATTATCTGCTTTCCGGCGGCAAACTTGTTTGGGGATTTGGGAATGATGATTTTCATAGGTGGCATGATTTAAATAAAAGCTGGACCATGATTTACAGTGAATCTAATGAAGAAAATGATGTTAAATCAGCTATTCGTAGCGGGTCTTTCTATTTATCAACAGGCCTTTTTCTTAATGAGATTACTTTTGACAACAACATAATAAAGCTAAGAGCAAGTGAGAATGCTTGCTATCCAAAGAATTATCAATACACGTTTATTGGTAAAAGTGGAGAAATGCTCCACAGGCAGGAAGGAGAATTTGGTGAGTATAAACTTTCAGGCAATGAATTATATGTACGGGTAAAAGTTATGGGAGAGCAAGGTTATGTTCTGTGGACCCAGCCAATATATAATAAAAATATGTTTGAAAGACCATAAAATTAGTGTACATACATATAAGGAGACTTTGATAACAGGAGACTTCTTCGAAAATGGGGAGGGTTCTTCCATAAAGGGACGGTTCTCTGGAAATAAGAGTGTGGAATATTTCCAGAGACTGTTCTATTAAAAATAAAATAACGGGTAAAAATAAATAACGGGGAGTAAAAATGGATAACAACCGTAATGTTCTTCTAATTATTAAAAGTTTGTATCCTTCATTACACAGGGTAGAAAAAAAGATTGCAGGATTTATTCTGGAGAATCCTGAAACAATTATATACATGCCTATAGCCCAGATGGCAAAGGATCTGGAAGTTGCTGAATCCAGCATAGTGAGATTTTGTAAAATAATAGGCTTTGATGGATTTAAACAGCTGAAAATCAGCTTGGTCAAAAGCTTGGAGAACCCAGAAAAAATAATATATGAAGATATAAACAAAAATGACAGTCAACATGAGATCATTAATAAAGTATTTTCAAGTAGTATAAGAACCCTTCAGGAAAGCCTCCAAACAATTGATGAGAATCAATTTACAATGGCTGTGGAAGCAATGCTTAAAGCAAAAAGGATAGAGTTTTATGGGGTAGGAACTTCATCAACACTGGCACAGGATGCGTATTACCGTTTTATGCGAATAGGGCTGCCGGTATATGCTGTTGTAGATCCGCATGTTTGCAGGGTATCTGCATCTACAATGGATAATACCTGTCTGGCAATAGCAATATCCTACAAAGGCAGAACCAGAGATACTGTTGAAACTCTTGAAATTGCCAAAAGCAAAGGTGCAAGAACAATGTGTATTACATGCTTTCCACAAAGTCCAATAACTAAAGTATCAGATATTCAGATCATCATGCCTACAAGTGAAGCCAAAATAATGAGGGAGGCAATATCATCCAGAATTGCCCAAATTGCTATAATTGACAGTTTATATACGGCTGTTGCCCTGGAAAAATTTGATACAGTAGTTGACCATATTGAAGATTTATCAGATATTCTAAGCAGCGTCCGGCTATAAGATAAGGTCGTTATAGATACGAATTGGTATAGATAAAGGCTGTTATAGACAAGGATTGGTATAGATAATAACTGGAGGCTGGATATGAGAAATGAGAAGTAGGGGGACACTATACATGGAGAACAGAACAATGAAATACTGGCAGAAGAGAATATTTATATTATGCTGGGCAGCATATACCATTGCATACCTGGGAAGAATCAACCTGTCTATTGCCATTCCATTATTGGAAGACAGCTTGACTTTAGATAAAACCAACCTTGGGATTATTGGCAGTGCATTTTTTTGGGTATATGCTTTGGGCCAATTGATAAATGGTAGACTTGGTGACAAATTTGCAAGTAGGGATTTTGTTTTTTTTGGGTTGTTAATTTCTGCAATATTAAATCTTTTGTTTGGCTTTTTTACTAACTTAATAGTTATGACTGCTTTGTGGGCATTTAATGGATATTTTCAATCTATGCTTTGGGGACCATTGATGAAAACTATTAACCAATGGTTTCCACAAAAGCAAAAGTCCAAGATGGCTCTTTATATGTTTTCATCGGTTGTATCCGGGTTTATTCTAACCTGGGGCGGTCTTGGTCAGATATCATCCTATATGGGATGGAAAGCTGTTTTCTGGATTCCAGGCTTAATCCTTCTTCTATATTCATTTATCTGGTATTTATATGCAAGAAACAGTCCGGAGGAAGCAGGGTTATGTCTTAAGGATACAAAAACATATACTGAGGATACAGAATTAAATGCCGATAAATTGGTGTTTCACACAAGGCTTTATTTGATTGCACTTGCTGGTATACCTCTTGGGTTTGTTAGGGAAGGTATTAGTTTATGGGCACCTGCAATGCTGCTTGACACCTTCCAATTAAACCTGAAGTCAACAATGAGTGCAGCTTTATTTATTCCGCTTTTTAATTTTATGGGTGTCATTGCTGCGAGATTGCTTATTATTAAGTTGCAAAATAATGAAACAAAGCTGGTGGCAATATTTTTTGCAGGTGGTATAATTACCTGTACCTTATTATATTTTTCCCGGAATTCAAGCATTGTCGCTTATCTGGTTTTGCTGGCTGTGTGTTCTTTAAGTCTGTATGGCGCTTCTTCAATCATTACTTCAGTAATACCGCTAAAATATCGTATGACTTCTTCGGTAGCCGGGTTTCTTGATTTTTCAATATATTTGGGTGCTGGACTGTCGGGAATTATAACCGGAGCTCTTTCCAATAAATTTGGATGGAGTATTGTTGTGCTGGTTTGGGTGATAGCTGGAGCAATAGGAAGTATATGCATGTACATGGCAGGCAGGAGATGTTCTAACCGTAGCACAGTTGCTAAAGTTGCTAATGCGGACCTTTCTCTTATTGAATAGATAAAAAAGGAAGAAATAATTATAATCCATATCTCCTACAATTGTTGTTATAGTTGTTTATGTATTGTATAATAATCGTAGAAAAAGCAGGAAATGAGTTTTTGTATCAAAATAAACTGTTACGTTAATTATATTTTAAATAACAGAATTGTAGGTAATGCAATGGCTAAGCTTATTAATGACGCTATTAACGCTATTAATATTAAAAAAACATCCAGCAGGATATACAGTAAAATTAAAAAAGTCATAAGCAATTGTGTCAACAATGTTAGCAGTATAGCTAAAGAGTCTACAGGTATTTTTAAAAAGACAGATACCAGACAGCAGTTTATAATTTTATTTGCTTTCAGTACTATAGTTTTAGTTGCAACTGTATGTATCATTAGCTCAGCTTATTCAAACACTATACTTGGTAGTAACGAAAAATATATAAATAATGTTGTTACGCAGTATAAAAATGAGTTCACGCATAACCTCAGTGAAATTGATCAACTTGTAAATGGGCTTGCCTATAATCCAGCTGTAAAGAATTATCTAACTATAAAAGATAACCCATATCAAAGGCATGTATACGCTTCTGAACTAATAACTTATTTCTATTATCTTAAATCTGTTAAAGTTGCAATAAAGGATATGACAGTATTTCGTCTTGATGCAGGAAAAGTCACTTATTATGATTCAATTAGACCTGAATCGTTGATTGTTGATCTTTTCGACCAAAAACCCCATTCTTATTGTTATGGTGTAGTAGAATATGGAGGAGAACATGGGGGGCGTCACTATAGAAATTTGCTTAGCGGGTGTTCGGTGTATAATAAGAATTATTTAACTGACGAAGTAGAAAAAATAGGAACAATTGTAGTATCAATAGATCCCTATGGACTTAGTATAAAGCTGGAAGAATTAGAGGGTGTTGAAAGTGTAAAGTATATGGTTTATGATGAAAAGAATAATATTGTTATAGGGAACATTGATACTAATAATGCTGAAATTGCAGATATCATTAACAAAGCTGAAAATAATCATAATGCAAATCATTTTGAAACAAAACGTTACAAATTGAATATTGTTGAAGTTGAGGGACTCCGAGGCAGAATTCTTACAATTGTAGATAAAAATCTTTTACTCGGACCTGTAAAACAAGCTGTTTTTTTCAGTGGACTTATTCTGTTTATAGCAATCATATTGCTTGTATTGATGTATTACTTAGCTGCTGGAAATATTGTTATGCCAATTAACGATATCATTGTATTTTTACAAACCATGCGAAAAGAGGATATTAGTAAGCTTGATAAAAGAATTCCTATTGTAGGAAATAAAGATATAAGATTATTTTCATTAGAATTTAATAATGCGTTGGATGAGATTAATGCACTTACATATAAACTAATTGATAAAAACTCACGCTTATACGAAATGGAAATTACTAAAAAACAATCAGAGATAGCTTTATTGAGAAGCCAAATAAATCCTCATTTTTTATATAATACCTTGGAAGCAATACGTTCAATTGCAGTAATACGTGATGTACCTGAAATAAAGGACATATCCAGATCTCTGGCAAGAATAATGAAATACAGCATCAAAGGATATGAAAACGTGACATTAGCCGAAGAACTAGGTATTATAAAAGATTATATTCAGATTCAAAATACAAGATTTGACAATAAGTTTTCAACTGAATTTATTATTGAACCGGAAGCACTTGCCTGTACTATACCTAAAATGACCCTGCAGCCAATAGTTGAAAATGCTATTTCTCATGGACTTGAACTAACTCCAGATGCTGGGCATTTATTATTACATGCTTATATAGAAAATGAAAATAGGCTTGTTGTTCGAATTGTTGACGATGGAGTAGGGATAGATGAAGCTGATCTTGCTTCCATTACTGAAAAATTGGAATCTGAAGATTATAGTTTCTATCTTAATCACCGTGCAGGCATAGGCTTGGTAAATGTAAATTCCAGGATAAAACTTACACAAGGTAAAAACTATGGAGTTAAGGTAAAAAGCCAAAAAGACAAAGGGACAGAAGTAACAATATCATTTTTAGCGGAGGTATCCAACAATGTATAAGGTAATTTTAATAGATGATGAGCAGTGGATTATTAAGAGCCTTAAAAAGAGTATACCTTGGAATCAGTATGGATTTGAGGTTTGTGCAACTGCAGCTGATGGAAAGATTGCCTTGGAAAAGATTAATGAGTTTCACCCTGATGTTGTATTTACTGACATTAAAATGCCATATATGAATGGATTAGATTTAATTGCCAAGGCCAAACAGAGCCATCCCGATTTATTATCAGTAATCATTAGCGGATATGCAGAGTTTGAATTTGCTAAGACTGCAATTCAGCACAAGGTAGATGGATATTGTATTAAGCCAATTGAAGAGGAAGAGATTATCGATCATCTCAAGAATTTTAGAAAAGAGTTGGATAATCTAAAGCGCAGCCGGAATAATTTAGACCTGCTAAATTGTATTGAAAGAAATGATAAGAAGATGTTTAAGGAAATATATCCCTGTGCAGGCAGTATTTGTATTATAGTCTCTATTGGTGATAAAATTACTTATCTTGAAGGCAAACCGAAAGCATTATATTGCAATGTTTCCATGAATAAGTGGCTTTATTTCTTGCCGGAACCTATAAATATGCAGCAGATTGAAGGGAATCTGAGTAAAAATATCAAAGGTGTTGGAATATTTCAAATTAATCTTCAAACTGATGATCTGGTAAAAGGTATTGACGAAGCCAATACTAGAGCGCAGCAATATTTTTTTAATGAAGATAATAAAGTTTTTGCAGGTGATTATGATAAAAATAAAATAAAAACCTATAATCAGCTTTTAAATGGAATAATAGCTCAAGTTAAAAATAAAGATATTACTGCATTGAGCAGATCACTTGAGGAGATTAAGATAATTTTGAACAGTATAAATATTGTAGAACTTAAGAAATCATATAGCATTCTAAACACATTAAAATACCTGAATATAACAGGAGATGATTTAGAAGAAGATGAAACATGGATGGATCAGGATATTATATTTTTAAACAACTGGAGTAATGTGGAAGAGTACTTTGAATATTTCCGTCATGAAATAAAAATATTAGTTAACATTAAGCATGAAAGCATTCAGATATATTCAGGGAATAAACTTATTTCTGATGTTATCAATTATATAAAAGATAATTATATGAAAGATATTACTTTATATAACTTATCTACAGAATTTAATATTAACCAATCTTATTTGTCACAACTATTTAAAAATGAGACAGGAGTTAATTTTGTAAATTATTTAATGAACTATAGAATATCAAAAGCATGCAGCTTGCTTTTGCAGACTGATATGTCTATAAATAACATTGCACAAGAAGTAGGTTATGATGATTACTTATATTTTAGGAAAGTATTTAAAAAAGTTAATAATATGACCCCTACAGAATACAGGGAACAAAAGATGAGGTTAATAAATAATGAGTAACAGAAGATAATACGAAAATATTACATAAATACTATAAATAATTTCTATACAACCTTCTTTCTTTCTTCCATATACTAATAAGTAAGTAAATTAATACTACTATGCCAATTTGGGAAGTGAAGTCTTCAAATGCGCTTTCCATTGGCAACATAACAAAGTAGTATTTGAGAGGAAAAGAAATGATATGAAAAGTAAATTTAAACTTATATTACTATTGATGCTTGTAATAACTTTTTTTACTGGTTGCATCAAGGATATCACTGTATCTCCTGCGGAACAAACAACATCCTCTGTAAGCGGCACAACACCTCCTGCAAAAGAATCTGAAAATGAAATACCAATAGAGTACCGAACTGAAGAAATTTACGATAGAACAAATGATAATGGCAAATTGGTATTTTACTTCATGCAAATTGACGAGATTGATAATACTACAAAGTGGGGAGACTCTACGTTAATATGTTTTCCAAATGGTGAAACAATGATAGTTGATGCCGGAAAAAGCTTTGCGGGCGAACATATTTTAAACAGTCTAGAGCGTTTGGGAATTGACAGAATAGACTATGCAATAGCATCCCATATGCATGCAGACCATTATAAAGGTTTTTATACCATAATGAAGAATATTGATATAGGCGTCATGTACACACCGGATTTTCCATGTTTCCCGGATGAACAGTATACTAATAATTGGGAAAATGCACTTAAAAGTTATGGAGTTGAACATCGTCATCTTGAGATGGGAGACACATTAGATATTGGAGATGTCCATATTGAAGTATTTGGTCCTGAACTTACAGAAGCAAATATGAATACAGTATTATCACTTGGAAAAGATTCTCCCAGAATAGTGAACAACCTTACCAGTATTGTAATGAAATTAACTTATGGAAAAACCTCTGCGTTGTTTACAGGTGATATTTACATGATAAGAGAGATAGAATTGACAGAATTATTTAGTGATAAATTGGAGGCAGATTTATTAAAGGTACCCCATCATGGACATGATACTTCAGGGTCAAAAATATTAATCGATACAGTAAAACCTAAAGTGGCAGTAGCAATGGGAAATATTCTCATGGATCCCTATACAACATATGCTCAATATGTTAGAGCTGATGTTAAAATATATATTACTGTTATAGATGGTATGGTAAAGGTTACAATGGATGGAAGTGATATGGAAGTAATAACTGAACATGACAGACAGCCCAATTTCCGCAAAACATATGACGATAAACGTATAAAAGGATTGACTAATTATTAATTTAACATGAATCATTGCACTGTTATGCAACTAAATAATACTAATTACAAAAATAATACATATATGATACAAATAATTTCCATACGATTTCACTTTCACCTGCTATATAGTATTAATTAGATAAAATCATTACAAAGTATTCAATTAATCGAACCTTCAATCAATTAAAGTTATTTATCGAGGTGAGTAATGTATATTAATATGACTAAAAAAGACAGAACTATTGCAGTAATTGATACATTAAATGTTGAGGGAAATATAAATGCCAATAATGTTAAGAATATGAAGACA
>DAOSDD010000014.1:0-34753 GCA_035362115.1 Clostridiales bacterium
CATAAATTCCGCCGGAGGCATATAATATCCTCATTTATGAGGATATTATATCATAGAGAACTGTCCCCATGTTTCACAAATTGTGCTGCTCCTCTGCCCGCGAGCCTGCTTTCTTCTGTTACATGATCTACCAGGTCATGAACATGGACTACATTTCCACATGCAAAGATTCCCGGTATGGAAGTCTCCATGGATTCATTTACAATAGGTCCCCGGGTTAACGGGTCAATGCGGACTCCCGCTTCACGGGACAATTCATTTTCCGGAATCAATCCCACAGACAGAAGCAAGGTATCACATCCAATGTATTCCCGGGTTTCAGGCAAGGGTTTTCTGTCTTCATCAACCCTGGCTACTGTAACTCCTTCCAGTCTTTCTCTCCCATGTATTGCTACCACTGTATGGCAAACTCTCAGTGGAATATTATAGTCCTCAAGACATTGCACTATGTTTCTTTTTAAGCCTCCGGGGTATGGCATCAACTCACATACCATTTTAACCCGGGCTCCTTCAAGTGTCATTCGTCTCGCCATAATAAGTCCAATATCTCCGGAGCCGAGAATCACAACATCTTTCCCCGGAAGATAGCCTTCCATATTTATTAGCCGCTGGGCAGTTCCTGCAGTGTATATACCGGCGGGCCTTGTACCAGGGATGTTCAGAGCACCCCTGGTTCTTTCTCTGCAGCCCATGGCCAATATTACTGCTTTGGCCTTTAATTTTAATAAACCCTCTTTTGAATTAACTGCCGTTACAATTCTTTCTCCGGATATATCCATGTCGCTGCTGATGTCTATAACCATAGTGTCCAGCATATACCGAATTCCAAGGGTTACTATCTGTTGTATAAACCTGTGGGCATATTCAGGACCTGTAAGCTCCTCCTTGAAAATTTCAAGTCCAAACCCTGTATGAATACATTGTTGCAGGATTCCACCCAACTCTTGATCCCGTTCAAGTATCAGGATGTCTTCTACGCCATATTTCCTGGCTTCTATAGCTGCTGCAAGTCCCGCAGGTCCCCCGCCTATTACAACCAAATCAACATTTTCCATATTTCTTCTCACTTGCTCCTTCCTGCCAGCATCCATGATTTCCCACCGGATTTTGTTATCTCTTCCATAGGTATTCCCAGTTCCTGTGACAGAATTTCCATAACTCTTGGTGTACAAAACCCGCCCTGACATCTTCCCATTCCCGCTCTGGTCCTTCTCTTAACTCCATCCAGCGTCCTTGCTCCTGCAGGTCTTCTTATAGCCTCTACAACCTCTGCAGCAGTAACTTTCTCGCACCTGCAGACAATCTTACCAAATAGGGAGTTTTCTTTTATTGCTTCATTAATTTCACTATCACTCATATTTCTGAACTTTTTAAAAGGAGTTCTATTAGGCTTGTAATTCTCTTTTGGCAGCAGTTCCAGGCCCGCTTCCCTCATGAGATCTTCTACATACTCTGCAATGGCCGGTGCAGCAGTTAATCCTGGAGACTCAATTCCAGCAACATTTACAAAACCCGGGGCATAATTTGATTCTTCAATTATAAAATCTCCTGTTGAAGGTACAGCCCGTAACCCTGCAAAAGAAGTTATGATATTCTCCATGCCTATACCAGGTATAGATTTAAGCGCACCCAACCTCACTTTAGTTAAACCCTCATTATCTGTAGATAGGTCTTCCTTATCTTCAATATCTGATGCTGTAGGGCCGAGAAGCAGATTGCCATCCACTGTTGGAGTAATAAGTATTCCTTTGCCCATTTTGGAAGGTGTCTGAAACACTACCGAGTTTATAATCCTGCCTTGGTTTTTATCCAGGAGGAGGTATTCTCCCTTCCTTGGGGTTATGGTAAAAGAAGTATCGCCTGCCATGGAAGATATTTTATTCGCATAAACTCCAGCTGCGTTTATAATGTATTTGGCAAAAATTTTCTTTGGCCCTTTTTCTTTATGTTTTATTGTTATTTGATATAAAGTTCGTTCTTTATCTCTGTATACTTTTTCTATACTGATTACTTCATGTGACAGCAACAACCGGGTGCCATTTTCTACAGCAACCTCAGCAGCACTGATGGTGAGCTCATAAGGACAAATAATGCCGGCAGTTGGTGCAAATAATGCACCTACTACTTTAGCGGAAACAGCCGGTTCTTTTTCTCTTACCTGTTTTTCATCCAATATTTCCATGCCGGTAACCCCATTCTTTATACCTCTTTCGTACAATTCTTTTAGCATAGTCATATCATATTCATCAAAGGCAAGTACAAGTGAACCTGTGCGCTTAAATGGAACATCCAGTTCCTCTGCAATATGTTCAATAATTTCGTTACCGCGAATATTCAGCTTTGCTTTCAAACTACCCGGAAAAGCATCATACCCTGCATGCACTATCCCACTGTTGGCACCGCTAGTTCTGCAGGCCACATCATTTTCCTTCTCTACCAGACAAATGTTGATTTTATAACGTGAAAGTTGTTTTGCAATATGACAGCCTATAACACCACCACCTATAACGACAACATCATAAGTAGTGTTATAAATATCATCAGAAGCAAAATCAAAAAAATCAAAAGCTCCACTCCAAGCCATATATTTACGCCCCCCTCTTACACCTCTAAGTGCACCTGCTTTACCGCCAAGTGCCACCCACCATACTTCTAAATGCAGTATGCCATACTACCCAAGTGCTACCTGTCAGATTTTTTACTGTAATGAATTTAAGCCCATAAAAACTTTTTCATATAAAGTTTTGTTCCTGCAAGGGCGAATTCATTTCACACACAGCAGGAATGGAGCTTAAAATAAAAAAGCCACACCAAGTTAGACCCTATTTAAGGTCTAAGCTTAATGTGACTCCAATTCTCCACACATTATACATTGCTATTTGCTATTATATTTTACAAAACATCAGTAAATTATAAATATACTACTACTATAACACTATCATATCACATGAATATCCTAGGTGCAAGACTATAATATTTGTTTCAAAGCACCCAAAGCTCTTTTTTTCCGGTTGATACACCCAGTGCTCCTGCCTTTAAAATATCAATTATATCTTCCTTACTATTTATTAATCCCCCTGCAATAACCGGAAGGTTTACATCCCTGCAAAATCTCTGTACTATACTTGGCATAACCGCAGGCATAATTTCAATCATGCTGGGTTTTACAGTTTGTACCGACTTAATTGCCGTTTCATATGACTGGCTGTCTACAATAAAAAAACGTTGAATGGTGAAGATACCCTTCTCTTCAGCATACTTTACATGGCTGGTCCTTGTTGTAATAATACCATCAGGTTTTATTACATTAGCAATATAGTCAATAGCTTTATTATCCTTTCCCAAGCCTTCAAAGAACTCAAAGTGTATAAAAACATTTTTTCCACTGGCTTTGATTTTTCCAACATGACTTTCAGCACTAAAAATATCAGTTCTAAGAAGGAATACCGCAGCTACCCCTGAGTTAACAGCATATTCTATATCCTCATCTTTACGGGCTGCTGCAATAATGGGGTTCTTTTCAATATTATTTATTACGTTGTTTCTAAGATTCACTTTATTCACATTAATCTTCTCCTGATCATGTACAAAAAATTGTCTTTCTGAATACTAAATGTAGTAAAGCTTATATATAGTACAACACAAATAAAAATGTTTTTCAATAGTATTAATGTATCGCACTCCAATCACTGTATTTCTATTTTATAATATCCATTCCTCTTTACTTTACGAAGCAGTACACCATCTTATAAATATATTATACAACGAGCATATATTCTTTTTTAGAAGAAAACATATATACATCCTCAGGAAATTGACATTTTACGTACATTCTCTTTAATTGCCACTCATAAGCTATAATTGGCAGGCATATATATACTGTAGTAATACAAAATCTGTTAATACATTACTATACTAAACTGCATATTTTTAATAAGCCCGGATAAAGACGCATTTATCTGCGTTTAGGAACATAGCATCTCAATGTTGTTCAAAGGGGGGTTGGGCATTGAAAGAATATATAGAAGAGAGAGCAATAGAACTGGCGTACTATATAATAGAGAAAAAAACTACTGTTAGAGCTGCAGCGAAAAAATTTGGGATTAGCAAAAGCACTGTTCATAAGGATGTGACAGAAAGACTTGAACGTATAAGTCCTGAACTGGCAGACCAGGTAAGAACAGTGCTTGATGAAAATAAAGCTGAAAGGCACATCCGAGGAGGTCAGGCAACAAAAGCTAAATATAATTCAGAAATAAAAGCCGGTTAGCCGGCTTTTACTATAACGAAACAGCTTAAATTTGTAAAACATTTCACCAGAAACATTTTTAATGTATATAGAAGCCTATTATTGATGATAATTTATAATGAGAATAATTTGCAATATAGTAAAAGTAAATAATAAAATATTTTAAATATTTGCGTTAAGAGTAGTAATTTTTTTTCGTGCATAAGCACTGATAAAGTTATTGCAATATTGTAATTATATGATAAGATTATTTATATATAATATCACAAAAAGACGTTATTTCCTTAAAAAGTACGCTATAACGCTTCCACTTCATTGTTTTGCATACAATAATAGGTTGTTTTGAAACTTTTTGAGGAAAATAGTATATATTTAATACTCGGGAATAAAGGGGATGTTGTTATTGGCTTTCGGACAGGATATTGGAATAGACCTTGGTACTGCGACTATTCTCGTCTATATAAAAGGTAAGGGAATCGTTTTGAGGGAACCATCTGTTGTGGCGATAGATAAAAATACCAATAAAATGCTTGCAGTAGGTGAAGAAGCTCGAAGAATGCTTGGCCGCACACCCGGAAACATAGTTGCTATAAGGCCTTTAAGAGACGGTGTAATTTCTGATTACGATATTACTGAAAAGATGCTCAAATATTTTTTAAATAAAGTTTGTGGTGGACGAGTTATAAAGTTATTCAAGCCAAGAATAATCGTATGTGTCCCCAGTGGAGTAACAGAAGTTGAGAGAAGAGCAGTAACAGATGCTGCAATTCAAGCCGGTGCAAGAAAAATTTATCTCATAGAAGAACCTATAGCAGCTGCAATCGGTGCAGGAATAGATATTTCAAAAGCATGTGGAAGTATGATTGTAGACGTAGGGGGAGGTACAACCGATATTGCTGTTATATCCCTTGGCGGAATCGTTGTAAGTACGTCAATAAAAATTGCAGGTGACAAGTTTGATGAATCGATTGTAAGATATATGCGGAAAAAGCATAATATAATGATTGGCGAACGTACAGCAGAAGAATTGAAAATAAATATTGGTACTGTATATCCAAGAGTACAGGAAGTTACAATGGATGTAAGAGGGAGAAATCTTATCTCTGGTTTGCCTAAAACCATAACCGTCACTTCCACTGAAATAATGGAAGCTCTTGAGGAACCAATTTCTACAGTTGTTGAAGCAGTACATTCAGTCCTTGAAAAAACTCCTCCTGAACTGGCGGCGGATATAGGTGACAGAGGTATTGTTATGACAGGCGGGGGCAGCCTTATCTATGGTTTGGACAAGCTGATACAAAAAGAAACAGGTATTAATGTATTAATCGCAGAAGATGCAGTTTCCAGTGTAGCCCTGGGTACTGGCAAGGCTCTTGAAAGCATTGAAGAAATTGAATATAGCTATGCTTCAGAATCCAAAATAAAACGCTAAGAAACATTAAGAAATACTAAGAAACATTATGAAACGTCATGAAACGTCATGAAACGTTAAGATCGGGAATAAAACATTAAGCCTGTAAATGTTAAGCTTAGAAAAGACAAAAGAGTAGATGGCAATTTTGCAGCTACTCTTTTTATTTAGTTAATGTCAGGTAACTACACTATTAATTACACTATCTAAATTATTCGAATATTTCTACAATTCAATATAGCTTTCTACATAGTTTCAGCAGCGATGTTAATACATCAATAATTGGGTAAGTATAGTTTTGGATCTTCAAGTACGCCATCTTTTATTACTTCAAAATGTAAATGAGGCTCAAGGGCAATTTCGTATGCAGCAGTATCACCTATAGATCCTATGCTTTCACCTTGAGAGACAATCTGATTTGTTACTACCATATCTGCAGAAGCCAGATTTGCATATACTGTTTTAATCCCATTTTCATGATCAATTATAACCGTATATCCCAGTTTTGGATCTTCCCTTACTTCAGACACTACTCCATCTGCAACTGCCTTAACTGCAGTTCCTCTTACAGCAGATATATCGATACCACTATGGGTCCTCCAGTCTTCAAGCGTTTTGGAATATACCAGCTTATCCATGGAAAAATCGTTAATAATTGTCCCATATACCGGCATTATAAAATCCTTTTCAATTCCTTCTGCTGTTTTTGAGTCATTACTTTTTTTATCGTCTTTATTCTCTGGTGCTGCATCTTTTTCTTCCCCTGGTTTTTTATTATCCTGCTCCCTATCCTTCTTTTTATCCTGTTTTTCTTCCTGTTTGTCTTCCTGTTTGTCTTCCTGTTTGTCTTTAGGCTTAATTCCCGGTATTTTTAAAGCTTCACTGTCATCGGTTTTAGCAGCTATAGTATTATCAGCTGTAGTATTATTCTCACTTGTTATGCTGCTCTCCCTGGAATTACCACTCCCACTTACCTCTTCATTATTTCCCAGTTGTTTTACATCTTTCTCAACTTCACTAATTCCAGTGGTCTTTTCGGTCTGCAAATCATTACTCGCTGTCTGCATGTCTTCATGTCGGTCAACTTCATTACTGTTCAAATCATTTTCAAAATCGGTCAAATAGTTTTCGAAATCATCTGGTATGAAATTCTCCTTTTCGGATTTGAGGTTTAGAAAATCCAAATTCTGTCTTGTGATAAGTACTGCAGCTCCGGCGACTATGACTACTGACAATGCCAAAATAATATAGAAGCCTTTTTTATTAAAAACCTGGAAAATACTTTTTTCAGAGCCTTTTTTTTCTGAATAAAACTTTTTCATACTCACAGTTTCCACCTCCATATAATATTGTTACCGTATATGGCAACAATATACATATGGATAGAAATTTTCTGCTAGTCTTCTTTATTTATTTTGTGGAAAAAATGTACCTGTTATCATCAATTATATCAAGGTCAACTCCTGTATAGTAATGTTTGATAATTTCCTCCCAGGCAGACCCTTTTTTTGCCATACTGTTAGCTCCCCATTGGCTCATACCGACACCGTGTCCATATCCATAGGTCATAATTTTAACCATATTGTTTTCGCCTTTTTCCAGTTCAAAATTGGCTGATTTAAGTGAGAAAACCTTTCTAAACTCCGTTCCTTTTAATGTGATATTTCCGATTTTTATGGTCTTTACCCTTTCTCCTCCAGTGTATTCAAGGATTTCAATATCACCAAATAAATTTTTGTCATTCAATTTTATATTAGGATAGCAGTTTTTCAGGGTTTTGCAAAATGATTCAACTGAAATATTGGATATAGTTTTAAACGAAGGGCTTCCTTCTTCGCCCTCACTTATTACGCTTTTTAAATAATCTACCGGACCTACATCCCAAACATCTTCAGCGTTTTCAGTCTTGCCTCCGCTGGTTGAATGAAACACAGGGTTGGCAATATTGCCTTTATAAATTATTATTATCCCCGCTGTGTCAAGAACTGCATTCCTTACTTTATCCCAGAGCTGATTTGCCTTATCCTGAGGCCACTTTTTCAAAGCATCTTCTTTACTGATCCAGGCCTGGCAATGGGCAAAATCTGTACATACATCTGCATTACTATGTATATCATTACTGTTTTTATATAATCCGTTTAGTCTGCCATATGCATAAGTACGTGCAGCAACAGCCTGGGCTTTTAACGCTTCAACTTCAAACTCTGCAGGCATTTCTGCAGCAACAACACCGGTTATGTATTCTTCAAAACCTATTTCTTTTACTTTGTCTTCTGATTCGATATAGACTTTTATTTTTATATTATCTTGCCATTTTTTATTTTCTTCATCCGAAATCTGGTTATTTATATCATTTTTATTATCATCATTTTCCTCATCTTTATCCTGTTTCCTGTTCTGAATCTGCCCCTGCCCGTTGCCAATAACGTTAAAGCTGCAGCTTTTTACAATGAGCATTGGAAGGACAACGACGATTATTATCATCGAAACTATGAAATATATAACTTTTTTCATATTAACCCCACTCAGCTATTATATTAATATATATTCTGCCGGGGCTTATTTATGCATAATCAGTAACCTGTATGTTATTCCATTATGCTAGTTTGGAAACATAACAAAGTAGTATTAATCCTGTCTGTAAATATCAACACCTAAATTTTTAAGTTTTTCATCAATCTTTACATAACCTCTGTCTATATGTTCAATATCCTCTACTTCTGTCACTCCTTCTGCGGAAATTCCTGCGATTATCAGAGCAGCTCCTGCTCTTAAATCAGTTGCCTTTACCTGGGTACCCATAAGTTTACTCTTACCCTCTATTACCGCACTTCGTCCTTCAATTCTTATGTTTGCACCCATTCTTTTTAGTTCGCTTATATGCATGAATCTATTTTCAAATATAGTTT
This sequence comes from Clostridiales bacterium, assembly GCA_035362115.1. GTDB lineage: Bacteria > Bacillota > Clostridia > Acetivibrionales > DUMC01 > DUMC01. Next base: position 8,570 of record DAOSDD010000014.1, read on the forward strand.
CAACTACCATACTTGTTCCACTTGCCCTGGACATGAGAGAAGTCATTTGAGCCTGCATATCAGTAGGGAAGCCCGGATGTGGATGAGTTTTAATATCTACAGCCTTTAATTTCCCATCCGACACTACACGTATGCTCGTAAGTTCTTCAGAAATTTCTACTCCCGCTTCCGTAAGTTTTGCACTAACAGGTTTCAAATGATCAGGAACTACATTTTCCAACACTACATCCCCCCCTGTAATAGCTGAAGCCGCCATAAATGTACCTGCCTCAATTCTGTCAGGTATAATGGAATGACGTGTTCCTTTTATACTATCCATACCATTTATTTTTATTGTGTCAGTGCCTGCGCCTTTAATATCAGCTCCCATTGATATGAGGTATGTTGCAAGATCTACAATCTCAGGTTCAGTAGCAGCATTTTCTATAACTGTCTGACCTTCTGCCAGTACCGCTGCCATTAGAATATTCTCCGTAGCACCTACGCTGGGAAAGTCAAGGTATATTTTAGCACCTTTAAGCTTTTTTTCAGCCTTTACTTCTACATATCCATGTCCCTGATTTATTTGAGCACCTAAAGCAGCGAATCCTTTAAGATGAAGATCAACAGGCCTTGTTCCTATGGCACACCCCCCAGGCAGCGGCACTTTTGCATACCCTGTTCTGGCAAGCAGAGGGCCTGCAATAAGGAAGGACGCTCTCATTTTATGTACAAGTTCATAAGGAGCTGCGGTGCTGTTAATATTTGGGGAAGATATAACAAGAGTTTTTTCTTTCTCAGATAAAACAGTTTTTGAACCGAGAAATTCCATTAAATTGCACATTATTACCACATCATTTAGATATGGTACTTCTTCAATTATACTTTCTCCATCTGCTAAAAGAGATGCTGCTATAATAGGCAATGCCGAGTTTTTGGCACCACTTATTCTAACTATGCCTTTTAATTCTGAAGATTCATTTATAATAAACTTAGCCATCGGTTTCTCTCCTCGTTCAGTATGTCATTGAAATAGCAGGTGTAGCAATCCATATATAAGTTTTCTGTTCATATCCATTATATCTTACAGCAATGTCAATGTTGCTTTTGTTTCTGTCAACTTTAATTGAATTGCCAATAGCCGGAGAGTAAGCCGACACACTCACCAGGTTATTTTGTGCAACATTTCCTACTTTTTTTGCGCCTAATATACTAAATATATTTTTACATACTTCATTCATATTTATATAATCAATTTTACCCTGGTAATTTCCTATGATGCAGGAATTTGTAACAGGCTTTACCTTATTCATTTTAAATGCGGCTTCAACAGATTTACTAATTAAAGGCAATCCTGAATAGGGAAAACTTCCAGTGACCCCAACTGTTATTTTTCTCCCCGGCTGTTCCAGTGACTTCGGCAATCCAGACATTTCAGGTAGCTTTGGTGAATCAGTCATCTTCAATAATTCCACAGAAATGGATATACTTTCTCCGCTGCTTTTTTCGCCGCTTATTACCAGTTTTCGTACTAAATCACTTTCGTAAACATCCATGGATACACTATTATCTTCACTACTACTATTTCCTTCAAGGTCCAAATTCAAGCTTTGGGCAATATCATTCAGCAATTTATTTAAATAATCATCCTTTTCATATTTTTTATCAAGAGCAGCAGTAAAATATATTTCGCTGGAAACATATACTGCCCCTGAACTTTCAAAGGATTCAATCAGTGCTTCTTCAGGTACCTTATATAATTTTCGTTTATTAAAATAATAGGAAAATGAAAATACTAATACTATGATTAATGTAAATATAGAACCTGCTAAAATAGCAGAATTTAAAAACCCTTTTTTCATCATGTGAGTGCATCCCCCTTTCTGCGGCTATAATACTATTTTTGCTAAAATTCAACGCAAAAGATTCTATATAATTTACGATTTGAAAGAACTAATGAAGAATTTGCAAATCGTAAGTTACATCAAGGTAACAGAAGCAGGTTTTAAATGTTTTAAAACCTGTTCTATATAGTATGATTATTGCCCCTCAGTAAATCGGATATACATTGAAAATTTTTAAAATGGCGTAAAAATAAGTATATGCTGCAGCATATACTTGTAATATAGACGTGAGCTGAATTGTGCATGCGGATATAGTTATAGCTTTATTCTTATTTTCCCATTTTTAGAAAATATAACATCGCCATATTTTATTATTTGATATTGGTTTTCTCATCTATGTATAAGTCAAGGGCTTTTATTCCTCTCGTGACAAGTTTCACAAATAAAATAAATAAATATACTAGCATTGCTGCACGTATTATCTGGAATGCTGCAGATAACCACATGACAGCACCAACTTTACCGCCAATAGCATTTTCTATTCCTTGGCGATAGGTATAGCTTGAAAGCACATCACCCATGTGAATCCCTCCTGGATATAATATGTAAACCAGTTATAATATCTCTTATACCATATAATAATATCTCTTATAATATAATACTATATATTGGAAGTTGCGGCAAGTTAATTTTTTGCCGTGTTATTTTTTGCTGACAGTACATTTAGAGCATATTTTCCTCCTAAAGTACAAAATATGGCAGCATTCCGCTTTATATGAAGAATAATTAATTAATGAGGCTTATTAAAGTGAATTCATAAAAAAATTATGACACAAACTCATTTATCATCAATACAGTGAAATTCGTAGTTTGTGTCATAATCTGATTATTGTGTTATTATCACACTATAATTTTATAATTTCAAATAAATAACCTAAAACTTACTCTTGTCTGCCCATAAGCCTAAAGCTGGATTGCTTATATAAAATATTTCCTCTCCATCTTCCAATGTATTGTAGCCATCTTTCAACTTAGCTGGGTTATACTTTTTATATGCTTCACTTAAAGGCATGTATTTAAAATTAGCACCTTCAACTTCTTCCTTTGTCAGCTTTTCAACTGCATAGGTTATTGAGAATCTGTCATCTGATGACCCATGGATAAGGTGTGCGGCAACTGAAAGATTGTTCTGCAGATCGGCATTTTGTTTTGTAAGCTCCAGAACCTTCTTTCTCCCTACATATCCGTATTTTCTGATTAAGGCATCATTTCCGTCATCTTCTCCGAATTTTCTGACTCCTGGTGCCAGTATTATCAGTTCTCCATCATCTGCAATTGCCATTCTTGTTCTGTAAACAGCCTTATTCCCAAGCCAGGTGCTCTTAAATTCCTTCTCGTCCAGGTAAACAACAACCTTATTAAAAGGCTTGTCAATAAAGGTGAGATTCTTTTCCTGGCTTAATTTAATTGATTCCTCGAACACCTTTCTATTCCTTCCAATGAAAACCCCATGTATTGATACATTACCCTTTACTGCAGTTGTAACAGTAAGGACATACATTAAAGGAATGTCTTTAATGAAGTTCTCTTCAGCATAGTCAAAAACTTTTCTTACAGGAGAATGGTCCTTCCCCATAAGCTTTTCCATACCATAAACCGCACCAAGCATATGAGAGTTATTGATAGTTGAACTTCCGCCGCATCCAACAAAAATATTCTTGCTGTAGTTGGCCATACCAATAACTTCATGGGGCACTACCTGACCCATGGATACAATAAGGTCATAGGATTTATCCAGCAACCTCTTGTTTACCTCAATATCCATCGGCTCATTTAATAGTCCCTCGGAAATTTCTTCAATATATTCTCCAGGGACAGTCCCCACTTTAACTACATCGGTCCTCCAATTATGAGGTATAAAGCGGTCCATTGGAATGCCATCGCCAAACATTTCTCTGCGTTCTTCCTCAGACATTGGTTCGTGGGTGCCCAGAGCAGGCATTATGTCGACCTGGCAGGTATCTTTCAGCATCTCATAATACATAGCTGTTATTTTACCGGCGCCTGAGTGTGCTCTTGTAATATCAGGAGGTAAAAGGAGAACTTTTTTCAAGCCAGCCTTTTTAGCTTCAATAGAACACTCAAGAGCCTTCTTGAGTTCTATATCATTTATTCCACTTTTTTCACTTGATCTCATAATAATATCCATCATAAATATTCATTCCTTTCTAAGGTAAGACAACACTCCTCTCCTGAGCAAGAGGTATTTAGTCTAAAGGTTAGCGGGACACACCTTCAAAGTCCGCTTCAAGGAATGTCCCCTTTTGCTTTATGCTATGCTTTATGCTATATATGTTGAAGCAGAAGTAGAGCCTCCGCGTCCTGTCCAGTTGGTATGGTAGAATTCTCCCCTGGGTTTGTCAACACGTTCATAAGTATGTGCTCCAAAGTAATCTCTTTGTGCTTGCAGCAAGTTTGCAGGCAGCCTTTCGCTTCTGTATCCGTCAAAATAGCAAAGAGCTGTTGTAAATGCAGGTACAGGAATTCCATTGGACAATGCCGTTGCAGTTACTCTTCTCCAGCCGGCCTGAGCTGCTTCTATTTTTTCTTTGAAGAATGGATCCAATAATAGATTGGTCAATTCATAATTCTTATCAAATGCTTCTTTTATTTTACCGAGGAATATAGACCTTATTATACATCCGCCTCTCCACATAAGGGCAATACCGCCATAGTTGAGATGCCAGTTATAGGTTTTTGCTGCTGCACGCATAAGGGTGAAGCCCTGTGCGTATGAAACTATTTTAGAAGCATATAACGCATTTTTAATATCTTCAATAAATGCCTTTTTGTCTCCTTCAAATTTTACAGCCGGTCCTGAAAGAACCTTTGAAGCTTCAACTCTTTCTTCTTTTAAAGCTGAGAGGCATCTTGCAAAAACTGCTTCACCTATTAATGTAAGAGGGATACCTTCGTCAAGGGCTGCAATAGCAGTCCATTTGCCGGTACCTTTCTGTCCTGCGGTATCAAGGATTTTATCAACTATAGGTTGACCATCATCATCTTTATATGCAAGAATATCACGAGTAATCTCAACTAAATAACTGTTCAGCTCACCTTCATTCCATTCCTTGAAAACCTCATGCATTTCATCAGCCGACATACCAAGCAGATCCTTCATCAGGTGGTAAGCTTCACATATAAGCTGCATGTCACCATACTCAATTCCATTGTGAACCATTTTTACAAAGTGTCCTGCCCCATTTTCCCCAACCCAGTCACAGCATGGAGAACCATCTTCAACTTTTGCTGCAATAGCCTGCAATATAGGTTTTGCATGAAGCCATGCATCAGGAGACCCACCAGGCATTAGGCTTGGTCCTAAAAGAGCACCCTCTTCTCCGCCAGAAACTCCTGTTCCGATATAAAGGAGTCCTTTTGATTCTACATATTCTGTACGACGAATTGTGTCCGGAAAGTGTGAGTTACCGCCATCAATAATAATATCTCCCTTTTCCAGCAAAGGAATAAGCATGTCTATAAAATCGTCCACCGGCTTCCCTGCTTTTACCATAAGCATAATCTTACGTGGCTTTTTCAGGGATCCTACCAACTCTTCAAGAGAGTAAGTTCCAATTATGTTTTTACCTTTAGCGCGGCCTTCAACAAAATTCTTAACCTTTTCTACTGTACGATTGTATACCGCTACAGTAAATCCTTTACTTTCCATATTCATTACCAGGTTTTCACCCATTACTGCCAGGCCTATAAGACCTATATCTGATTTACTCATAAAAAAACCTCCTTCTGATTTCCATAATTTTTCTATTAGTTTGTGTAAATTTTTATGCCTTAATCATACATTATTTTATATTATTTCGCATCAGTTCATGCTATTTCACGCTATCTTACACTATTTTACATTAGTTCACGCTATTTAACGCTACTTTTCTTCCAGGGTGGTGTTGAAGGCAGATACTTGTCAAATTCCGCAATCAACTTTTCTTCATAAGCTCCTGCATACTGCCCGTTGATGAATTTATCCAATGCTTCGCTGTAAAAGCGTTCCCAGGAATCATCTTCGTTGCCAGGGTTTATAGGATAGAAGAGAGCATTGTTTGTTCTTGCTGCCTTTAAATCTCCAGGCGCATCGCCAATCATAAGCACTTTTTCATTTTCATATTCTGCGCCTATGGCGAAATGTATGCATTCAGCTTTTGTTCCCATTTCCTGGCCTGCTAAAACTTTAACATATTTTGAAATATCATGCTCTTCCCACTCTCTTATCAATGCTTCTCCGGGTGTTGCAGAAACTACTATTATATCTGCATACTCAAGCATTTTTTCAAGACTCTCTCTTATAAATGGAAATGGTGGTACTCCACGAACTATCTTAGCTACAGTATCATTCACTGCTTTAGACCATTTCAATGTTTTTGCAAGAAGTGGATCGCCGGTTCTTCTAACTTCAGTTTCCAGTGCCGGATTTCCCAGTTTTGTTTCTCCCTCAATCCATTTGCGTAAAGGACCAAGGTTAGGTACTTTAAACCCGCGTTTTTTCACTTCTTCTCTATCAGCCAAAAGATCCATAACATTAATTATTGCAGGGAAACGGTTAATTCCTCTCCATTTTGAATAAAGATTAACAAACTCTGCTGCCTCTCTGACATACTTGGAAATTGCCTGTAAATCCCATTCATTAATTATATTAGGTATAAAACATTCCTTATGTTTCACCTCCATTGTATCGAAAGCACATCCATCAGAATCAATACATATTAAAAAGTCATTTTCCTTTTTCATATCAATAAGCTGTTGTGCAGGATTAATCATGGTATGTCCTCCTACTTACCTATTTACATATTTACATATTTACATATTTACATATTTGCATATGCACCTGAAAACCTGCTGATCTATTAACCTAATAACTTTAATGTTTACCCTTAACCTTTAACTTTTTAACTTTTTAACCTTTTAACCTATAAAATACTATCCGGTTACAATTATACATTTGTTTTTTTGCAATTTTCTTTGCATTTATTGCTTGTATTATTGCAAAAATTGCTATATAATTGTCTGGTGTGGCAATTCATTTGGCATATTGGAGACATGGAGGTTAATATGCAGACTCTTATCCATGATTTTACATCAAGGCAATACATGATTACTCCGGATTTTGAATATTTCCATTATATTGACAGATCGGCTAATGAAATCGAGTATCACAACCACGACTTCTATGAGATATTCTATTTTATGTCAGGCAATGTTACTTACATGATTGAAGGAAAATCCTATAGATTAAAGCCCGGGGACATACTCCTTATACACAATAACGAGCTCCACAAGCCATTAGTGGAATCGGGAGGTGTGTACGAAAGAATCGTAGTGTGGGTTAATCCTGACTTTTTAAAAAAGCAAAGTCTTTATAACACTAATCTTTCCTTGTGTTTTGAATCTTCATTCCCGGAAAAAAATAATCTTATAAGACCTGAGCCAGAGATGCTGGATGTTCTTAAAGATATTCTTGCCAAATTTGAAAATGCATGTAACAGTGTAAGCTATGGCAGCAACATACTCAAAGATATTTATCTTTTAGAGTTTATTGTATATATTAATAAGTCTTTTCTTCAATCTTTTGGTGATAAACTTGATGAAGATATAGAATATGATGAAAAAGTGAATAATATTATCAAATATGTTAATAAAAATCTTAATGATGATTTATCCCTGGATTCCTTAGCCCAAAAGTTTTACCTGAGCAAGTACCACCTACTAAGAGAATTTAAGAAATATACAGGATATACTATTCACCAGTATATTCACCAAAAGCGTCTTATTATGGCAAAATCACTTCTGAAGGAAGGCATGTCAGTTACTGAGGTATGCAACAGGTGTGGGTTTGGAGATTACTCAAATTTTATACGAGCATTTAAGAATGCATTTGGAGAATCTCCAGGTAAGTACTTCAAGGATTAAGACCTTTTCCTGCTTACAACTATCTGATTCCTTCCTTTAAAAAAAGACTTTCTGACATCATAGCCTCTCATAATAAGAGTGTCAAATATTTTATCCATCTGACTAAAATGGTTATCTGACACATCCAGAATAAGAGTTTCTCCCTCGTTTATCCCACTTGATATTTCTTCAAGAGTTAAATTGATATCATGATTTACCTGATTTACCTGATTTATATCATTATCGTCTATATTCTTATGATACACACTATCTCACTCCTTGATTTCTGCTACTTTATCCTGTAAATTTGCAACTATGCAAATATTATGTGCAATATGTTTTAAAATATATCGTCAATAACTTGTATATAGGTATATATAATACAAAAACGGTCCTACATGGAATAAATTGAATTTTTTGTGTATTCGCTAAGGTAGCATAAGCGTACAAAACTTTGTAATGTAGTTTCTTTTGTATGTTATCTATAGTTATAAAAATATTAATGATTTTATAATTTTTTAGAAATAGGTGTATAAACTGAGAATATCGGTCAATAATAATTAATGACCTCACAAAATACATTTTGACCCCCTTTACAACGGTTAGCCGCAAGGCTAACCCTTTTTTTGCTTTTTTATTTTTTAACAAGACAAACATATAAAAATCTGCTAAAATGTAATTATATATTTTTTAACTATTCAAAGTTCACCTAATAGGCTGAATACGGAAGAGTTGTATATTATTTTATAACCTTGGGGGTTCGTAAAATGGTTGGTATCATCGGCAATATTGTGAATACTGGGAATATTATGAATACCCGGAATGTCGGAAATTTTCGGAATACCGGGAATGTCGGAAATACCAGGGATGACGGGAATATGTCATATAGGAGTAATAACAATAATAAAAGCAGCATAGTTTTAATCAGTATAAATAATTTAACTAAAAGCTATGCTAAAAATTTAGCAGTGGATAATATTTCCCTGGACATATTTAAAGACGAAATATTCGGTTTTGCGGGGCCCAACGGTGCAGGAAAATCTACCCTTATATCATTATTAACTACTCTCATTAAACCTGATAAGGGAGATATTATCATAAATGGATACAGTGTATTTACCGAAGCCTTTCAGATACGAAAAATGATTGGATTTGTACCCCAGGATATTGCTCTTTACCCCACACTTACCGGTTATGATAACCTGAAGTTCTGGGGAGGCCTTTACGGTCTGCGGGGCCGGGAATTGTCAGCCCGTATTGATGAGGCTTTAGCTGTAGTAGCAATGAAAGACCGTGCCCACGACAAGGTAGAAGAATATTCAGGAGGCATGAAAAGACGTATCAATATAGCTGCAGCTCTTCTTCATCATCCGGACATCCTGCTTATGGATGAACCTACTGTAGGGGTGGATATTATCTCCAGGCATTACATTATTGATGCTATAAAAAATCTGAAAAGGGAAGGACGGACTATTATCTACACAAGTCATGACATTGAAGAAATGGAGATGGTCTGCGACAGGGTTGCAATCATGAATTATGGAAGAATTCTAAAATGCGATACTGTAGAAAAACTAAAAAGGGATGGAAAAAATCACACACTAAAAGATACTGTGCTTAATGTGGTCCTCTCTGAAGAGCATTAGGCAAAAAACATTAAAACGGGAAATTAACGTTAACCATTTATAGTGTATATTATACAAACGTTAAATACCTGCAGCACAAAAATTCATTGGGTCATTGGGGTGAAATTATTTATGAAAACAGCATTGAAAAAAAACACAAATATGCCTAATATGTCTAAAAAAAATTTATATATTATAATAGCAGCTGCTTTAGTTATTGTGGCAGCAGCTGTCCTGGTTACTATTCTTTTATTAAATTCCGGGAAAAATGTAAAAGACCTTTATTTTCAAACTGAAATAAAAAACTTTATAAAATTGATGAGCGATGCTGAAAAAAGACAAAACGACAAAGCTCTTGAAATGAAGCCTTTCCTTGAGAAGCCCTCAAGAACAAGGCTTGAATTATCGGCAAAGCTGCCTCATGGGAGCAGCAGCAACGTTAGTGTAAGCAGCGGCGGCAATTCCGGTTATGGTTATGGAGACCTTCCGGGGCAGGCTATAGATATAATAAACAGCAGCAAGCTGGTCCTGAACTCAAGATATAACTTAAAAGAAGGACTAAATGCAAGTACCCTTTCATTTCTTCTTGAAGGACAAAGTTTTCTGGATATAAATACTTTTTCAGAAAATGATACTATTGGACTTCAGGTTCCGGTAATTTACGATAAATATTTTGTGCTTGATAGAAACAATTTACCTTCTGCCTTAAAAAAATTCGGCGTCGATATGCCTGTCAAAAAAATATTTAATGTTTCAGAAATTAAGAATGCAGCAACCTTCTCTCTGGAGGCTTCCAAAAACATATTTACAGATTATCTAAAGTTTCTTGAAGAAAATATTCAAGAAGGTAATATCAGTATGTCTAAGAACGTTAAAATGAAAGAGATGTCCTATCAAACCGGCACTAATGCTTCTACTGATATAAATGCTTCTAATAATAATAGTAGTACTTCTGGTACTATTTCACAAGAGCCCGGGAAATCAGCTTCCAAGGCTAATAAGGAAAGCAGGTATAACATCTTTAATGTTAAGCTTGACGAAGAGGAATTTAAAACTATATCAAAGAAAACTGTTGAAGTTTTTTTAAGTGACAGCAGGTTTGTAAACATGACTATGGGAAATTTGACCTCAGTATTTAGTATGCTTGAGGAAGCAGGGTATTTGAATATATTCCCCTCGCTGAAACCTGCAGCAGCAGAAATCCTGAACTATAGAGATACTGAAAAGTTAAAGACTGAACTTATTAATATTATTGATACTACAGCTTTCCCGGAAGGTTTCAATATGACTCTTGTTGTTGATGCGGTTGGTAATTTCACAGACAGAAAAATCAACTTATCATCAAAAGCCGATGATGAACCTGCAAGAAAATATAGTATCCATGCAGGCAGGTTCTTTACAAAAGCAATCATTGAGCAGGAATCATCTGTCAGTGGCAATGCAGGCAGTACTGATGATAAAGCTGTTATTGAATTTGAGCATGTTAAGGGAAGCAACCCGGGGGACACATATATGCACCTTAATTGTGTAAACAATATATGGCCTGACTTCGATTTAACAGTAAATTCATCAACTGAAAGCAGCAAAGATGACAAAAGAAAAGCTATAAATACAAATTGCAGGGTGAATATGAGATTGACAGCAAGCCAGCTTGGTTTTGACAATGCTAATATACTTTTGGATTTGAAACGAGAAGATAGATATGATATTGATCTTAATATACCTGAACTTAATAATGAAAGTGCAATAAATTTGACTACTGCTGATGAAAACCAGGTTAATGCATTGGTAATGGAACTTCAGTTTTCAGCAGCAAAATTTCTGCTGAGTAACCAATCTATTTTAAATGCATTTTCATCGGATAATTAAGTCTTGGTTCAGCTAAAGGCATGTGTTATAACAAAAGTGGAGGGAAATCAGTTGAGGATACTTGTTATAATAAAAAATGATATGAAATTGTTTTTTTCAGATTGGAAGGCAGTGATGCTTTTCTTTGGCCTTCCTTTTGCTTTTGTCAGCATTTTTATACTGTCCCTGTCTCCTCTTTTAAATCAGAATAAGTTTATTGAATCTTTCAATATAGCACTGATAGATAAGGATAATACCCTTGAATCAAGAATGCTTATTAACCAGTTTATTAACACTGGAAAGGCCGTAGAAGACCCGAATGATCCGGATTATTCAGGTACTTCTATTAAATTCATAAAAACTGGTGAAGCAGCAGCCATGGACATGCTTAAAAATGGCGAGGCGGCAGGAATCCTAATAATCCCTGAAGGCTTTGTATACAGCATGTCTATAGGTGAGAATAAACCACTTAAGGTTATAACCGACCCGGGTAAGCCTTTAATAGCAGACCTTATTAAAGGTTACATGGATAGCTATGCAAATATAATATCGTCAGCTCAGAACGGGATTATGACAGCTTATGTGTTTTATGAAAAGGCTGCCTCTGGAGAGGAGTTTTATGAAAGAAAATATAATGATGTAGTTACAAAGTTTTCTTTAAAAGCCCTCTCTAAAAGTGATATCTTTTCAGCAAGGAAGGTATCTTATGTTCCAAATGTAACAAAATATGAGTATTTTACCGCTGCACTGCTGGTAGTCTTTATAATGTTCAGTGGAATAATGGGAATTAAATTTACCGCTGGAGAAAAACTTCACGGTATAAGCAACAGATTGAATATTTCCCCTCTTAAAGATATAGAATTTGTTTTTGCCAGATTTGTAACTGTGTTTATACTATCCATGCTTCAATTTTTAGCGCTTATTATTCCAGGGGGATTGGTTTTTAAAATATATCTCAACGCATCGCCTTTTTATATGTTGATTATGTTCATCATGACAGTTTTTACCATATCTTCATGTGCGATTTTCATAGCCGTTGTATCACCCACACCCGCTACAGCAGACCTTGCAGGCAGCCTTGGTACCTTGTTAATGGCAGCAGCGGGCGGAAGTATTTACCCACTGACAGCATTGCCGGATGTTGTAAAAAACTTAAGCAATTTTACAATTAATCGTTGGGCGGTTCATGGCTTCCTGGAAATATTTTCAGGACAAATATCCTCATCTTTTTACACAGATATTGCTGTACTAGCATTGATGGGAATAACCTACCTGGGAATGTCCGTATGTCTTATACGTTTATCAGGAAATTCCAGGTGAAACCGCTAAATAAGGCATGCATGCAATATTATTTTCTGGAGGAAAGTTATGTACAAAATATTCATCGTTTTAAAATACAAATTAAAAATACTACTTTCAGATAAAAGTTTTCTTATAGCAATGACTTTTATCCCTCTCTTTCTGACCCTTATAACCGGTTATGCATTGAAATATGAAGAAGAGAATAAGATTCCGGTTGCCATATGTGATCTTGATAATACTGACTATTCAAAGTCTATTATTGAGAGGATATCCGCAAAAGAAGGATTTAAATTCATTTTAACTGATGAAAAAACAGCTTTAAAGTTGGTTAAAGATTATAAAGCAGAAGCTGCATATATTATAAAGAAAGGTTTTAAGGAAAATCTTCTGTCAGGAAACACCGGTGGTTTAATAGAACAGGTATATTCGCCTTCAACAATATCTTCGGATATAATAAGTGAGGTTATAGGCAGTGAAGTAGCAAGGATCATGCTCAATACTACTGCTGCAGATTGGGTAGTGAATGAATATAATAAAATGGGTATCTTAAAAGACCCAAAAATTCCAAAAGACCCAAAAGATTCAAAAGATTCAAAAACTCAGAATAATGCTTTATGGCAGGAAGCCTGGGAATATACAGATTCCTTATGGGATCAGGGACCGGTTATGGGAATAGAGTATGGTGAAATAGATAGTACTTCTAACGGGACTGCAGGTAAAAATAAAAACCTTCCAGGCAACATAACATCATCAGCCTTTGGAATGCTGGTGGCATTTGTTATGTTTCTGATAATGTTCAACAGCAGCTGGCTTATTGATGAAAAAGAAAACGGTACATTAAGAAGGATAATATCAGGTTCGGGTGCTCTTAATGCTTTGTTTGCAGGTAATATCCTTTCCTTGCTATTTGTAGGAACTTTGCAGATTATTTTTTTCTCATTGATATGTACTATTGTTTTTGGAGTAAATATCTTTTCTCAAGGAATAAATGTATTAATAATTATTCTTTACCTTTTATCTGTAATAGGCATAAGCCTCTTTATATCATCCCTTTTAAAAACAAGAATGCAGTTGCAGGCCGGGGCACCTCTCTTTTCAATAATTACTGCTTTTTTAGGCGGATGCTTCTGGAGCTTTAAAGATATGGGAGGACTCATAAAGATTATTTCTTTATTGACCCCCCAGGGATTGGCTCTTGACCTATTTACCAAGTACAGTGCTTCGGTCTCAGGTATCTCATTTATGACTGCAGCAGGAATACTTATGACAAGCTGGCAGGCTATTGCCCTGCTTATTACCGCAATAGCACTTACATCCTTTAGTTACTTTAAAATAAAACTACTTTGATAATTTCCCATCTTCTACAGTTATTATTTTCCATACCCCTCCTGCTTTTTTAAGAGTGGCAACAAGAGAATAAACTAGTGGTTCTTTATTTGGGTCTAATGCCATACTCTGAGTGTAGTGTATTTTGGAATTACTTCCTTGTAACTCCTCTTTTAACACTTTTTCCACCTTTACATTTTTAAATATTTCAGTCGCTTCGGCAAAAGCAGAAAATACTTCAAGGGTTATTTCAGCCTTGCTTATTTTGAACCCCATGAACATTTGAGATTCGCTTTGAAAATTATCATCAAACAAATCATAGGCTTTTTCGTATTTACCCTCACTAACATAAGCATAAAAACTCTTTATCACTTTGACAGCCTCACTATTTATCTGACTTTGACTGTCATTGCCGGTATTGTTGCCATTGCTGGTACCATTACTGTTATTAACGTCGGAATCGGTACTGCCGCTGGTACCAGTACCATTGCCAGTACCAGTACCAGTGCCGGAACCACTATCACTACCATTACCATTACCATTACCAGTGCCTGTATCACTGACATTGCCGCTGGTGCTTCCAGTTCCACTGCCAGTGCTGCTCCCAGTACCAGTTCCGGTACTGCCATTCTCACCAGTGTTGGTGCTGCCATTCGTACCAGTACTGGTACTACCGTTTGTACTATTGTCGGTACCAGTGCCGGTGCCGCCGGTTCTGTCGGTTCCGTTAGTTCCGTTGGTTCCGTTGGTTCCGTTGCCAGTGCTGCTACTGGTGCCGGAACCATTACTGCTGCTCCCACCGGTTCCATCTCTACTTACCGATTCTACTGTGCCATTCTGTGAGTTTTCAGCTGGCTTGGTCTGAGATGTTTCAGCAGGCTTGGAAGCAGTGCTTTGGGAATATTTCTCTTCAGGATAAGTTAACTGGTTTTTCAAAACATTATAAGTTATTTCATAACTCTGCTCATCTTTTACGGGATTCATATCCTTATCAGGAATATAAGAATATTCCCGGAGTTTTAAATCCTCCTCAGATTTCCACCTGACTATATAGTAAGAGTAATTTTTACCCTTTTCGTCAGAACGATTACGTCCAATCAACTGTCCATCTTTTGTCCTGTTATCAACAACAAGGCCTTCATCATCTGAGCTGTTAAAAATATGAACGAAAGAGTTATTTCCATTAATATCCTTTAAATAACTTATAACTATATATTCCTTATCAGGTGAAAAGACAGGAGAATTAAGACTATTTCCCTTCCATTGATAAAGAGGCCTGATACTCCCGTCCTTCAATGATAGTGCATAAAGATTATAAGCTGATTCTTCCGGCTTTAAATCTTTCTTTATACAAAAGTACACTTTAGCATATTTGGTGTTCAATATAGCCCCGGAAATGCTGAAAGGATTTGATTTTTCAGTGTCGGATGTTCCTGTATTATCCCCTGAAGTTCCGCTGACTCCTGAAGTTACACTGCCTCCTAAGTTTCCGCTGCCAGCTGAAGTTTCTTTATCCATAATATCCTTCAGTCCAGGGATATCATCCTCTTTATACAACCTGGAACGGCTTATTCCATTAAGGTAATAATCTGCCTCTATAAAAGGCTTCTTATTATTATCAAAATACAAATATATTTCTACATCATATTCCGGAGAGTTGTTTTCGATAGCTATTTTGTATCCATTTTCAGTTATACTGCCATCAATTGTGCTATCATCAATTATATTATTATCTGATGTACTATCATCAGTCATACTTCCATCAACAGTTTCTTCCTGTTGGTCGAAAGCTTCTTCAGTATCAATTCCATCTCCTGCCTTTGCCTTACTATTCCTTCCTGAATCAGAAGATGTAGTATGAAAACCGCCGGGAGGGATTACCCCCGTAGCAAACAATGTAGTAATAACTAAACCGGCTATTACTAAAACAGATATTAATAGTTTGAAATATTTTTTATTGCTGTTAACACGCCTTTTATTCATAATAAAATGCTTTTTACTCATGCAATTATTAAACCTCCCCGGGGATTTTAATAAATTAAAGTTTTTCCATGAAGTCGAAAAATATTCGTATTTTACTTCAAATTCTCAGGATTTAGGCACTGAAGTTCTTCAGGCACAAAAAGTCCATCCTTCCTTATGAGGATATCATCAAACCAGATTTCTCCTCCGCCATATTCAGGCCTTTGAATAAATACCAGATCCCAGTGTATGGCTGATTTATTATTATTATTGCATTCATCGTAAGCATTTCCAGGAGTAAAATGTATGCTCCCGCTGATTTTTTCATCAAAAAGAGTATCTTTCATTGGTTTCATAATATATGGATTTAATCCTATTGAAAATTCCCCGATATATCTTGCACCTTCATCAGTATCCAATACTTTATTTAATCTTTCTGAGTCATTAGCTTCAGCTTTTATTATTTTTCCATCTTTAAACTGGAAATGTATGTTTTCAAAGGTAAACCCCTGATACAATGCAGGTGTATTGTATGTTATTTCACCATTAACAGAATCTCTTACCGGAGCTGTAAATACTTCTCCATCCGGTATGTTCATTTTCCCATCACACTTTATGGCAGGCAGTCCCTTAATTGAAAAACTTAAATCAGTGCCTTTCCCTGTGATTCTAACTTTATCTGCCTTTTCCATGAACTTAACCAGACTATCCATTGCTTTGGACATCTTAGGATAATCGAGGGTACATACATCAAAATAAAAATCCTCAAAATACTCGGTAGCCATACCTGCCAATTGTGCCATGGCGTTATTGGGGTATCTCAGCACACACCATCTTGTATGCTTAACTCTAAGTTCAGAGTGCAATGGCTTTGAATAATGCTCCATATATATTTTCATTTTATCTGCAGGCACCGCACCCATTTCACTTACATTTTCAGGAGCCCGTATACCTATATAAGCTTTCATATCCTTCATTCTTGCTATTTCATAAGAAGCAGTTCTATCTATCTGTTCAATAGTACAGTTCTCCAAAAGCACACGGTTTGTCTCAGTGTTTTTAAGGGTAATAAAAGGTACTCCTCCTGCCTCATAAGTGGCTTTTATCAATTCTCTGGCAAGTTCATCCCCTTCTCCCGTGGTTTCTATAAGAATATTTTCCCCAGGCTTAATATCAACTGAATAATTTATCAGCATCTTTGCTAATTTTTCCATACGTGGGTCTTTCATGTAAATCACATCCTCCTTAAATTTTATAAAATTAAAGCATCTTTTCAAATTCACAAAGCAATGATTCAAATTTCTTCATAGCATCTTCAATAGGTGCCGGCACGGTTAAATCAACCCCTGCCTTTTTAAGCAATTCGAGGGGGTAATCTGAACCGCCGCTGCTCAAGAACTTAATATAGCGGTCTACAGCACTTTTGCCTTCCTCAAGGATCTGTTTTGATAAGGATGCAGCAGCGGAAAATCCTGTAGCATATTTGTACACATAGAAGCTGGTATAGAAATGGGGAATCCTTGCCCACTCAATAGCTATTTCATCATCAATTTCTACATTGCTTCCAAAATATTTCTCATTGAGGCTGCGGTAAATATCACACAAGCTTTGAGCTGTCAAAGCTTCACCCTCTGCCACTTTATTATGTGCCACCTTTTCAAATTCAGCAAACATGGTCTGTCTGAATAAAGTTGTTCGGAAATCCTCCAGATAACTATTAATGAGATAGGTCTTCTCTTCTTTATTTTTTGAATGTGAAATCATGTAGTCCATAAGCAGGAATTCGTTCATAATGGAGGCTACTTCAGCAACAAAAATTTTATATTCAGAGTATATATAAGGTTGTGTTTTATTGGTATAAAATGTATGCATTGCATGTCCCATCTCATGAGCAATGGTAAACGCGTCTTTTATTGTCCCCTGGTAATTAAGCAAAACATAAGGATGTGTAAGGAAAGATCCCCATGAATATGCTCCGCTTGTTTTCCCTTCATTTTCGTATACATCAATCCATCCTGAATTAAAAGCCTCCTTAATATGGCTTGAATACTCCTGACCTAAAGGTTCAAGTCCCTTTTCAACAAGAGCATAACCCTCTTCATATGGCATATTGCTCATAGGTTCTTTAACCAAAGGTACATAAACATCATACATACAGAGCTTATCGAGGCCAAGAGTTTTCTTTCTTAATCCCATATATCCATGTAAAAGATGTAGGTTATCATTAACTGTCTTTATAAGATTATCATAAACCTGGGATGGTACATTGTCTTCACTAAGAGACGCTTCCAGACTTGAATTATATTTTCTTGCGCTTGCAAAAAAACGGTCTTTTCGAATATTGTTTGAAAGAGATGAAGCAAAGGTGTTCCGAAAGCTTTTATACACTCCATAAAGTCCTTCATAAGCATCTTTACGCACTCTTCTATCAGTACTTTCCAGACATTTTATATAATTGCCCTTGGTTAATTCCACCTCTTTCTCATTTTCATCTTTAATAAAAGGGAATCTGATATCCGCATTATTGAGCATGGTAAAAATATCAGCGGGTGCTTGTGCTATTTCCGATACCAGTGCAAGAATCTCTTCTTCCTTTTGAGTTAATATATGATCTTTTTCCCTTAAAATGTCGCGGATGAAATGTGAGTAAATCTTAAGCTCATTATTTTCATCAATAAAACCTTTCAGTATGTCTTTGCCAAGACCAGTGATTTCCGGTTCGATATATGAAATTGCTCCGGATAATTCAGTCAGCAAAGCAAATGCTCTATCATTTAAAGCCTGATATTTGGAATTTGAATTATCCTCATCCCTTCTCATCCTTGCATATGCATAAAGCTTTTCTGATATAGACAAAATATTATCCCTTAATTTAAGGCACTCTAACAGCTTCCCTGATGATTCTCCAAGAGTCCCGTTTAACTTTGCTATATCAGGAATCATTTTCTTAACCTTATCAAAGTCCGATTCCCATACCTCATCGCTGGAATATATGTCTTCCAGTTTCCATTTATATTTGTTATCTATTTCACTTCTTACAAGCATATTACTCCTTTCCGTTGTACCTATCACCACCCTAATTCTATCGAATTGCACCGAATATGCACCGAATGCGACAAGACAACTTGTGCTCAGTTTTTCCATATTTGCATATTTGTATGTACCTATATGCACCATTATTATATATTATTATAGTGTATATTGTTATATTGTTATATTGTTATACAATAATGTGCCTGATATAATACAGTACAGCATTTATATTTTGATTTTAACATAAATTTTGCCACAATGCTAAATCATTAATTTATTTATAACACAAAATGGCCCTACATACATAGTAAAAGGAGAAAGCTAATAATGATAGCTTCTTTGCGTCTTTTTTTGGTAACTTTTTTGAGTTGACAAATTTGAACTTTAATTTTATAATATTGGTGTTAAGGTTTCTCCCTCTTTTGCCGGGTGCACTGAAAAGAGCCTTATTGACTAAGTTATGCAACGGTTGGTCAACACAAAAAATATGTTTCCGTAGCTCAGAAGGATAGAGCGTTCGCCTCCTAAGCGAAAGGCCGTGGGTTCGACTCCCGCCGGGAACACCATATGAAAAGTAAAATCCTAGTGTTTTTTAAACCCTGGGATTTTTTAATGTGCAGCAAATATTCCACCGTTATTATATCAAATATACAGATTAACTTAAATTTAATTTTAATTTTTTGGCATAAACTTGCAAGTATATAGCCTTTGTCAAACTTATACTATCGTTGAAATAACTCCCAGTAGAACATGTTGTGATTATTAATAATTTTTGTAGATAACAGCTTCTGATTGTTATATAATATTGTTATACATTGGTGTTACATAATTAGGTTGACATATGAGTTATGAAATTTAATGTTTATCTTTTAATTAGGGAGGAGCTCCACTGTGGCAATAAACTTAATAGATTTAGTAAATCTGATCTTCAACAGCAGAGATTTTATAATTGCCTTATTTATATTCCTTCTGTATACATATTTATTTTTCATAGATAGAAAAAAGTATATAATTGTATGGTTAACAGGCTGGGGTGCAATTTTACTGCTATCAATTCTTTGTGCTTTAAAATCACAGGATATCGGCCTAATTATCACTGCTATCTTAACTGATCCACTGCTGCTTAATTTATTGCTTCTCTTTGGAGTCTTTATTCTTCTTAACGGAACCTATTTATTTTTTGGGTATAAGTTGCCGATTATATGGATATTAGTAACAAGTTTAACTTCCGCATATTTGGTTATTGTCCGTTTTTCGTATCCTGGTTCGTATTCTGTTTTAAATTTACCATACCGCATCATAGCTGATTTATTAACACTTTGGATTGGCATTTTGTTTTTAAGGAACAGCGAAATTGAAAAAGTAAGTAAATACATAACCGGCAGCTCATATATCTTACTTGGCATCATCAAACTATGTTTGCCTTATATAGGTCAATACCCCATATATAAAACATTGAGTTCTATTTTTTATAATCTGTTGTATATTTTTATTGCACTGGGAACTTTCCTGATTTTTTTTGAAAAGGTAAAAGGAGATTCTAATATAACAGAAAGGAAATTCCTAGGTGCCTTTGAAACTTCAGCTATTGGAATAGCCATTGTTTCTAAAAGTGGAAAGTTTATCGAAGTAAATAAGGCTTTGTGCAATATAACGGGATATGCAGAAGAGGAATTAATGTCCAAAACCTTCCAGGATATAACCTATCACGAAGACATTAATATAGGTCTTGAATACCTCAGTCAAGTAATGTCAGGTGAAATTTGCTCATTTCAGATAGAAAAAAGATATATTCATAAGGATAGACATACAATATGGTCTCTTTTGAATGTATCGTTAATTAAGAACAATAGTGGACAGCCCTTGTATTTAGTTTCACAAATACTTGATATATCTGATCGGAAAAGCACTGAAGAGCTGCTGAAAAAAAGCGAAGAACGATATAAGCTTTTATTGGAATCAATTCCTGATATTGTTGCTGTCCTGGACCATAATTCAAGATATACCATGGTAAACAATGCCGTATTAAGACTTGTTAACAAAAAATCCAGAGAGGATTTACTTGGGCATAAAATAACGGATATTTTACCGGGATTCGAAGAAACACCATACTATAAAGCATATAAAAGGGTTATGGAAACTCAAAATCCTGTTACTATTATTGATAAATACAGATATCCACAGCAAGAGGGCCGCAGTACCTGGTACGAAGTTCACAGCTTCCCTGTGCCTGAAGGAGTTATGTTTATATCATCGGATATTACAGGGAGAATGAGGGCAATAGAAATGCTTCGTGATTCACAAGATTTTATTTATGCAGTTTTAAATACAGTAGATGCTCTTGTTCTTGCTGCAGACCCATATGGACGTATTATCACTTTTAACCATGCTTGTGAAAAGATATCCGGCTATAAGCTTAATGAAGTGAAAAATAAATATATATGGGACATACTTATAACTCCTGAGGAAATTGAAAAGGTCAAATCACTTTTTTTTAACATAAAACCAGGGGAAACTCAAGTGAAATTAGAAAATTTCTGGATAGCTAAAGATGGAAACCGCCGCTTAATATCATGGTCAAACACTTCTCTTTTAGACAAAAACGGATCTATTAAGCATGTTATTGCTACAGGGATAGATATTACAGAGCAAAAAAAGGCAGAAAGGCTGGAAGCGGAAATTAAGGAAAAGACAACATTATTAATCCAAACTCTTGAGTTGGACAGGTTAAGAACAGAGTTCTTTGCTAACTTGTCCCATGAGTTCAGAACACCATTAAATATTATACTTGGTTCAACACAATTACTATTTATGTACCTTGAAAATGAATCAGCAGGAATAAATGCAAATAAATTCTCGAGCAAATTGAAATACATCAAGCAAAATTGCTATAGGCTGTTAAGGCTCGTGAATAATTTAATTGACGCTACCAAAATAGATGCCGGATATCTTGAACTAAACCCTTTAAACTGCAATATTGTAAATATCGTTGAAGAAATTGCCTTATCCGTGGCAGAGTATATAAAAAGTAAAAATTTGAACTTAACATTTAACACAAATATAGAGAAAAAAATAATAGCCTGTGACCTTGATGCTATTGAAAGGATACTGCTTAACCTCCTTGCCAATGCTGTAAAATTTACTACTTCAGGTGGAAGTATTTACATGTACTTATTCGTTGAGGAAAATTATGTGTCTATTACGGTGCAGGATACCGGTGTAGGAATACCGGAAGACAAACTCGGACAGATATTTGAACGCTTCAGGCAAGTAGATAAAACACTTACTAGATCCCACGAGGGAAGTGGAATAGGATTATCGCTTGTCAAATCTCTTGTTGAAATGCATGGAGGTACTATATCTGTAGAAAGCGAATATCTCAAGGGAGCTAAATTTACAATTCAGCTCCCTGCAAGGCTTATAGAATCTAATGACGGTACACCATATGGCTATAATAATCATAACAATAATAATATTGAAGGAAGTTTTATCGAAAGAATGAATATTGAGTTTTCAGATATTTACTTTTGATTCTAATAAATTTATGATTGTTATTAATTTGTGAATCTTATTAATTTAATATTTTGGTTAGCTTATTATTCCGATTTGCGGAACCAGTATTAATATATAGTTTTTAAAACGTAGAATATTAGCACTGCCTGCACCAGAAATATTAAAGGTATACCAAGCATGAATTTAAGGTGCCTGGTTTTATGTCTAAATATTATAAAACCAAGGTACACTCCCGGACACCCTCCGAAAATTGAAATCAGGAAAAAGTACTTTTCGGGAATTCTCCACATCTTTTTTCGTGCTCTATGCTTATCTGCTGCTGCGGCTACAAAACCAAGCAAATTGATTATTAACATAATAATAATTATTATTATACTTTCTCTCACTCACATACTCCTTATCAGTAGCTTCACGTTTCTTTATACAGCTTTTATTATACCCTATACAATTAATAATCACAATATGTTTTAGAACATTTGTTTGCATTGTTAAAAATATAAAAAAGCCCTCACACAGCTGTATTACCAACTGTCAAGAGCTGTATTTTATTGATACTATTATTTATTGAAATATCTATCTAACAAGCCCTTAAATGCCTGTCCGTGTCTTGCTTCATCCTTGCACATTTCATGAACTGTATCATGGATTGCATCGTAATTCAATTGTTTTGCCCTGGTAGCAAGTTCCTTCTTTCCCTTGCATGCGCCAAATTCAGCTTCAACTCTTAACTCAAGATTCTTTTTAGTATCTGCATATACAACCTCTCCAAGGAGTTCAGCAAATTTTGCAGCATGTTCAGCTTCTTCAAAAGCTATTCTTTTGTATGCTTCCGCTACTTCAGGATAACCTTCTCTATCAGCTTGACGGCTCATTGCAAGATACATTCCTATCTCAGTACACTCACCCATAAAATTAGCTCTCAATCCCTCAAAAACTTCAGGATCAACATCCTTTGCAACACCAATTCTATGTTCATCAGCCCACTGCATGTTATCACCCTTTTTCTCCACAAACTTACTTGCAGGAGCTCCACACTGAGGACATTTTTCAGGCGGTTCATTTCCTATATGCACATAACCACATACTGTACAAACAAATTTCTTCATAAAACAATTACCTCCAAAACCGTTGTTTTCAAATGTGTATATCACGTTTTATATATTTAGTATTTACCCAAATAGATAATGAATTAACATTTTTTTTTGCATTATTACGTTGTTTACATAAATTCAACAATTGGCAACCTGTTTAATATACTGGTATTAGATTGTATAAAGGAGGTATCTCATGAATTACAGAGAATTACTTGAATTAACAAAAAAGAGTCCAAATCCCTTTTCCATTAATGGCAGGAAAACCCGCCTTTACGATTATGAAGTAAGGAATAAGATTCCAGAAAACTCGAAAAAGAAGAATGAAGTATATAAAAGAGATAGGAGAAGTTAATGAACAAAAGCAGAGGGTGCTAATACTAAATACAAATTAACAGCCCTGGATTTAGAACACCAGGGCTGTTAATTTGTATTCTTCTACTTGTCAAAGCAGTATTGTATTAGAAGTAATAGGTTGTACTATAAAATTATTCTTCTGTATTAATATTAATCATTAATTGTCTTGAAGTGCATTGAGCATATAATCCCGGGGTTTTATTCCTTCATACCTTAAAAATGCCCGCTTAAATGAATACTCATTTTCATAACCTACTGCACTGGCATCATTACATATAATATATACACAGTCACAATAGTTACAACAAATTATCAAGTAATTTATTCTGATAGAGAATTAACTGTCCAGGCAGTCCAAATACAATTATAGAAAATCCAACCTTCCTTTCTGTAGTTTTGATTATAAATTAAACCTTTTCTAAGTGCAATAAACAAAATTCTATGCCTGAGCAATATTTTCTAAGTACTCTTAAAACTATGAATTTACTTGGATTTCTTGCTAATTGCTATAACTCCTTTGCTTGTGTTATAATTTCCTTAGAAATCAGTATTGGGCTAGAAAAACTGTTTGGCGTTGAAGGATTAGAATAGCATTGGAAAGCCCAAAACAACTAATAATAACCAATTATTAGTCCATTAATGAAGGAGGGTAGTGTTTAACTTGGTTTCCGGAATAACACATGATAACTACTGGTATATGAATGAAGCATATAAAGAAGCCTTAAAAGCGTATAAAAAGGACGAGGTTCCTATTGGTGCTGTAATTGTTAAGGATGGAAAAATTATAGGCAGGGGTCATAATGAAAGAGAGCTGAAAAATGATGCAACCCTCCATGCTGAAATAACGGCTATCAAAAAAGCGTGCCGCAAGCTTGGCTCATGGCGGCTCAATGACTGCGATATGTATGTAACTTTGGAACCTTGTGCAATGTGTGCGGGTGCTCTTATTCAAGCCAGGATAAGAACCGTATATATCGGCACACCGGATCCCAAAGCAGGTGCTGTAGGATCTGTAGTTGATATTCTTAGCATAGAGAAATTTAACCACAAAGTGGATGTAGTTTATGGAATTATGGAAGATGAGTGTTCTGCAATACTTAAAAGTTTTTTCAAGGAATTAAGAACAAAAAAGAAGTATGACCCTTGATATATGTTTTTTTGAAATAATTGTTTGAAGAACCATTAGTTAAAACCCTGGGTATCATAAAGACAACGTCTGGAATATATTTCTTCAAAAATAAAATATGCACCCTGTTTTCATTTTCTTGTTGATTTGTTTCACTTTAATATGTTACAATATTTCAGAAGATATTGTTTAGTTTATTGCAAAATCATGCCGAAGTAACAAATTGTACTTTGTGCTGGTAAACTGAATACAGTTAGGCATGAATATAACCATGAATATAATTATGGAGAGGTGTCCGAGTTGGCTTAAGGTGGTAGTCCCGAAATGTGTTGGGCAATGTGGAAATCACGTAGTTGAAACCTTGTATTTATGCGGTTTTCAGTACCGTCGAAGCTCGAATGAATTTGGATTTTGGTGTTGTTCTATCCGAGTTCTATCCGGGGCACTTAGGTAATTAAATAATTTGGAGAGTTGTCCGAGCGGCTGAAGGAGCTGGTCTCGAAAACCAGTGTACCGAAAGGTATCTAGGGTTCAAATCCCTAACTCTCCGCCATCATGGAGCTGTTAATTCTAAAGATTAGCAGCTCCTGCCTTTTTAAGCGGCAAAGATTTCTGAATAATCTTTGCTGTTTTTTTCTTGGATTGGTATTCTAGATGACCATAGGTATTAACCGTTGTCCGAATATCACTATGACCAACCCAATCTCTGATACGCTCCATAGGCACTTCATTTGCCATCATCAAACCTACACATGAATGTCGAAGGTCGTGGAATCTAATAGAGGGTAATCCTGCTTTCTTTAATAAATCACGATGCCTGTTGGTTATATAGTCCGGGTCGATAATTTCACCTAATGGATGAACGCAAATATACCCAAGCCATTCTTTACTGTAAGAGTTGCCGCAAAGCTCCTTTAGTTCCTTATTTTCAGCTATTTTAGCTTTTATTCTTTCTTCCACATAAGGGATCAAGGGATAGGTGCGGTTGCTCAAATCTGTTTTAAGCTTATCGGAAGGGATATATATCTTCTTATTATCAATGGTTGCCGTCGTTACAGTGTGATTGGCCCTAAAGAATTTGTGCTTAAAATCAAATTGAGATTCTCTAACGCTAAGACATTCACTGCGCCGCATTCCATAAGATCCACCGAATAATATAGGGATTTCAATAATATCACCTACAATAAATTCAATATAATATTGCATCTGTTCGGCAT
>DAOSDD010000015.1:0-34217 GCA_035362115.1 Clostridiales bacterium
TTATCTACCGGGATGCCGGGATATAACTCCTGCAGTCGCTCACGAAAGGCAGCGAACATGCTCGGATGGGCCTTCCAAACACCTCCGCAGCACACTACACGCTGGTATTGCTCCGGAATACACTGGCGGCGGATCAGGCAATCAGTCTGTACCGCCATCATCAGACCGGCCTTGCGAAGAATCTGCAGTGCAACCAGATCTCCTGCATACGCTGCTTCCCCAACCAAAGGCGTAACAGAAGCCACTATCCTGAAGGGAGCCACGGATCTATGAATGATATTGACCATATCAAAATATTTCTCCAGCTTCCACTTCCGTTGAATCAACTCACGGATCACAGTTGGTTCGCCCCAACCTTCGATGGAGGCAACTACCGCCCGAAGGGCCTTTTGTCCAATCCATGTCCCGCTTCCCTGGTCACCCAGTATCGGTCCCCAAGCACCTACTACCGAATTGAGGGCCTGCTCTTCTCGCACATAAAAGACATCCGAACCGGTACCAGCCAGTGCCAGGATCCCTTCATCTCGCAGCGCACCCGCCAGCAGCCCAGCCCTGGCTTCACTCAGCGCAACGATATCGCCCACTGTCGCATATTTTGCCAGCTCTTCATATAGAATGTTCACTGGCCCAACAAACACCACATACAACCTGCCCATGTGTACCAGCGGCTTCCTGCCGAATACCTGACCCAGACAATCAACAACATTTGCACGGCTGTCTTCCAGAGAAGTATGGTTAGTGTTTACCCCGCCGCTTATTCCCCAACCAAGCAGACGGAATTCATCATCGAACAGCACCATTCTGAGCTTCGAGCCGCCCCCATCAACGGACAACATCATCTCCATATAAACATATCACCAATCCTCAGAAACATATCATCAATCTTCAGAAACACATCACCAATCCTCAGAAACACACATCACCAATCCTTCTAGTGCTATACGATAGCTTAATGCATGCGAAAATCCAGATGAGCAGGTGGAATGCATTCCTTCTTGAATTGTTCAAGCAAGGTGTCATCCAGCTCCACTCCTCTTTCTTGTGAGCGCTTAATTGCAACCATGCGAAACCACAGATCTGTCAGCTTAACCTCGCCTTCCCGCACATCAGTCAGCACGATATTACTATTGAGCATGCGCTCCGCTCGGTCAATATCTTTTGTATCCAGCAGTGCTTCGATCAGCAGAACTTTTAGTCTGCCAAGCGCGCGTACACTTTTAGGCAGCCTGGCGTACAGATTAATAACCTCCTGGTTTTTACCTGCTTTGTGCAGAGTTCGGAGTGCTTCTTTGGCAATATTGTGCTCGGGCAGCATGGTCACTGCCTGAACCAACAACTCTGCTGCTTCCTCCGTGTTACCTTCCATATCCTGAAGAACTGCTTTGCAGCGCAATGCCCAAGGATTGACTGCACATTGTATGGACTGGTCAAATGCATCTTCTGCTTCTTCAAGTTTACCCGCATAGGCCGATGTGACACCGTATTGGTAGTAGCCATACCAGTGCCTGCTCCCTCCCTGACGTATGGAATCGGCTAGCAATTGTTCCCATTCACTGCCGATTTGATAACTACCCGGCTCCTCTAATACTCCAGGACATGGCAGAGCTCCCTCGCGGATTAACTGCAACCATGGCCTCTCACGGTGTCCAATGCTGTACGATGGAAAGTACAAACCGCCATCCCGGAATTTATCTCCCAAAAGTTCCTTCTGAACGAGAGCCCAACCTGCACCCACTGTTTTTGTCCTACCAGTCCTGTCATCCAATTCCAGCTTAGCCCTTTGGTGCATTTGCTCCACCCAAGCACGGGGACAGGCACATTCCAGTGCTTTCTCGATGGCCCCAATAGCAGCAGCCCAATCTTCTCCATGCACTATGTTGGCTTCAGCTGCAATCGGCCCATACGCTTCCATCCAGCTGATCACAGCCCCACCCTTCATGGGAAGATGCTCTAATTGAGTGCGTGCCAGGCCGGCCTGAAGCTCCATATAGGCACAGCCCGGCTGTGCTAAAAAAGTCTGCCAATTTCGGCCTCCTGATCCCATTCCCCAAACAAATAATTTTCGTCCCTGTAAAACATCAGTCGATGTCTGCACGAAGCCATACCCGTCTCCGTCTACCGCAGAAATCCACCGTCTCTGCCCCTGGGGGATATCGAAGAAGAAATCCATCGCTTGCGGCAACTGTGTTGTGCGGCTGATATCCCAGTGCAATGTGCCGCATTTACCTGCCCCACCATACACTTGATCAGCCTGTACCGTCATATACGGAATTGACACCGTCATATACGGAATTGACACTTTAGTCAGCTTTCCGCCATAGCCCCATCGGTAGGATTTATGGGATGGAACCAGTACACGCGTATCATCCCGCTCATCAACTGCAATGTTGCTCCACCAATAGAATGCTGTGCCCATATCAGATGAATTATCGATGCGGACCCGCACAAACAGATACCTTGAATCATCAGGCAGCATGGCTTCAACCCTATAGATTAGGCGGCGCACCCGCTCGTACTGGAACATTCTCAGTACCGGCGTACCGTCATCCAACGCCAGTTGCTCAGTAAACATTCGATCCACAGTAAAAGGACTATGTCCGATGATACCGATATTCCACTCTACACCGCCCGAAACCCAGGCATTGCGTAAAGCTAAATTGCATGGCTGAAAGACTGGGTTGCGGTGCAGCAATTCCCTGCCGGTCGTCTTGTCTATAAGGGACCAAAGCCTTCCACCCAGCTCCGGCAAAAATGTTGCACAGATAAAATTATTCTCCAGCACAGCGGCTTTCCAGGCATGGGGCTTCTTTTTACGATTATAGCCGTCCTGCAGCAAATAGGGCAATATGCCATTGACCCGCCCCCAGCCCATATATCTGGCTTCTTCCTTCGTGATGGTTGCCTCGTCAATGGGAATTGAAACATGCTGGTCAGCTGTCCTGCGCAGATCAGGCAATGGATTGAGCTTACCCAATGAAGCCGAGGGCATTTCATAGCTGGTAAATGTAAGTGTGGACACTGTTTTGCACTCCTCCTTCATAATATTTCATAAAATGGCCGCTCACTCGAATCAGACCAGAGCGAACGACCATTCAATGTTGGAGAACCTATTTTTCTTCTAGTCGAGGTGGGGGACATCTACCGCTTCATTAAAATTATAATTACTTTATCATTACTTACTGGCTTTCCAATCATTGATCTGCTTCTGCGTTTCCGCAAGTACCTTTTTGACGCCATTGGCCTCAAGCTTTGCGACAAACTCATCAACCGCTTTATCTACTTCCTTTTCAGATTCAAGTTGCCCATTACGCAAAATATCACGGTATTCCATGACCACATTGGTGCAGGCAGCAATCTCATTGGCAACTGGTTTAATGTCAAAAACAAAACCCATGTGGTTAGGCATGACCGCTTCTTTGTTATATCTCTTTATCTCGGTCAGCATGATGCCATTGGGACCAACCAGGCTTTCCGGTGCCTTAACGATGGTAAGATTGCCCACTGGTGCAGCGTACCAGTAGTAGTAACCATAATCGGCACGGGCACCGCCGTTGCGCTCGCTGCCTTCAAACTGCATCTTGCCTTCGTTATTGGTAATATAATGCTTGCCCTGTACGCCAAAGCGCATCATAGTCGCAAACTCAGGATCGGTATTGACCAAATTGAGGATCATCATAGCACGTTCGGGTTCGGCACAGTTGAATGAAATAGCAGTGCCGGCACTAAAGTAGTTATTTGTTTCGGTCCAGATATGGTCGGAAACAATCATTTTAGTTGTAAATGCATCACCATACAAGTTCTTCTGCATGTAGGTATAACCCCAGCCAGGCCATGCAAACATACCACCCTTATAGTTCCATTCGCTCTTACCTGTATAATCATAGGCAAATATATTCTTTTCCACCATGCGCTGGCGGCTCTTGACAAACTCACGATATTCATTCGTTGCATAGAGATTGAATACGGTATCGTCATCATAACCTTTTACATCGAAGAATGGAGCAATATTACATACGGCCAAATAAGAATCGTTAAGGAAGGTTTCAAGTGCAAAATTGTATGGTATTTCACGGCCGGCACCTCCGCACAGAGGATACTGGTCATATTCAGGGAATTTTTCAGAACGTTTTTTTAATACCTCCGTCAGGAATGGCTCTATTTGCCGCCAGTTAGTAAATTTGACTGATCCCATATCGAGTCCAAGTGCATCTGCCATATCAGCATTGTATATAAACGACATGATATAGCAATTGTCCTTGAGTGACGGAATTCCATATATTTGCTTGTTTATTTTCATACATTCCCAGATCTCATTGGGAAACAGAGCCTTGGTTTCTGTTCCGTAATTATTAAGCAAATCATCGAGCGGCCGGAAGGACCCGCGGTTGGAATGCACTACATAATCCAGCTTGGACTGGCTGCCAAAACCAATGATGCCAACATCCTGGCCAGCGCTGATCATTGTGGTCATTTTGGTTTCCCAATCCTTGGCTGACCAATAGTACATGTTGACATTGGCATTGATTTTTTCCTTCAAATATTTATTGACCGCGTCATTGACCATCTGATTGTCCGGCATCGGGTCTAAACCCAAATACCAATCCAGCGTAACAAAATTCAACTCTTTCATTGTTGGTTCATTACCGCCGCTATTGTCGCCTTGCGATGCCGAAGGCTTGGTTGAACCAGAGCAGGCAGTGAGCGAGAAAATCATAACCATAACTATTAAGTACGCAAATGTCCGGGTGATCCATAACTTTTTCATAAATAATCCTCCTTTATTTGGAAATTGTATTGCAACCCCGATACCGACAAGAAAACAGTGAACATCAACCTTTGATACTGCCCATTGTCAAGCCCTGTACAAAATAACGTTGAAAGAAGGGATAAGCAAACAGAATAGGAAGAATTACGATGATAGTGCAAGCCATGCGCATATTCTCGTCCGGAAGTGTACGCAGTAGTGCGATGCCGTCTGGCGTGCCTGCGATCGCTGCATTCTGTTTGAGGAAATCTATAGTGTTTTGCAGCTTGGTCAGAAGGGTCTGCAGAGGAACCAATTTGGGATTTTGTATGTATAGCATGCCGGTAAACCAATCGTTCCAGCGCGACACCATGTTGAACAGGCCGACTGTTGCGATGCCTGTCTTAAACAGCGGAAGCACAATGCTCACGAAGATGCGGAAATGCCCGGCACCATCGATCCGCGCGGCTTCAAAAAGTGTATCGGGAATTGTGGTTCGGATGAAGGTTCGAAGAATAACCGTATAATAGGCGTTAACCAGCGATGGGAGCAAAAAAATCCAAATACTGTTATTGATGTGCAAATAGCGCACATTGAGAATGTAAATGGGCACCAAGCCGCCGCTAAAAAGCATCGTGAAGAACAGCAGCCAAGTGAACAGACGGCTGTGCTTAAACTTTTTCTGAGCTATTACATAAGCAAACATGGTCATGACAGTCAGGCTCATCAGCGTGCCGGTGATGGAATAAAAAATCGTAACCAAATAAGAATCTGCCAGCTGATCGCCTGTTTTGAACAAATACCTGTAACCATCCAGTGTCCACTCGCTGGGGAAGAAAGTATATCCATAGTCTGCTATGCTGATCTCGCTGGACAACGATACTATCAGGATCAACAGCATCGGAATCACGACCAGCAACGCCATAAAAAATAATATGATGACAAACACGGCATTCCAGCCTTTGGATAGCAAGGTTAGTTTGTTCACTCGTTTTACTTCTTTTGCCATAAACAGACATCCTTTCTTGGTTTACAATCAGAACATGGCACTGTCCGGGTCGATCCTGTTTACAATTTTGTTGACAACCAGTACCAAAACAAATCCGACCACCGATTGATACAGCCCGGCTGCCGTCGACATACCAACATTATTCAGGTATGTGAGAGAACGATAAATATAGGTATCAATAACATCCGTCACCGGATAGATCTTGCCTGAATTCATCGGTACATTGTAGAACAGACCAAAGTCTCCGCGGAAGATCGACGACATGGACAGGATTAACGAAATGCCTACGATATACCGCAGATGCGGTAATGTGATATAACATGCTTGCTGGAATTTAGTCGCTCCATCAAGAACTGCTGCCTCATAATAATCAACAGAAATTCCAGAAATAACAGCTAGATATAGTACTGTTTGGTACCCCACGTTCTTCCATGCATTAACAAATACCGACAAAGGAGGCCATATCCTAAGCTGATGATACCAATTGGTCTTACCAGGCTCCCCCATTAATCTCAGGATGGAGTTCACCAATCCGTTATCCCTATCTAGAAAGGCGTTGGCCACGATGGCAACTACCGCATAGGACAGAAAATAAGGCATCATGTAGATTGTCTGCATGGTTTTTGCGTATCCGCCTGAACGAAGCGAGCTGAGCATCAGCGCTAAAGAGATCGAGATGATCAGATTAACCACGATAAAGATCAAGTTATAACATACAGTATTGCGCGTGATGACCCATGCATCGGTTGTGCGGAAAAGAAATTCAAAATTTTTCAAGCCCACATAAGGGCTTCTAAAGATACCTTTTGTGATATTGAGGTCTTGAAATGCCATCACAAGCCCACCCATCGGAACATAACAAAAAATAAGCAAATAAATAAGCGTAGGCAGCGCCATCAAATACAAAGCCGCATCTTCTTTTTGAAATATCTTTTTTCTTTTCTTGAGTCTGACATTCGCTCTAGTCTGAAGCATGCCTATTCCCCTTTCATTTCTCAAATAATTTGAATATTTATCTGTAGTGATGCGAATCCGCAGTTATATACAAACTACTTATACTAGGATACTATGCAAACTTCAAAGAAAATATAATAATGTCAACTTAATGTATGAAAATTAATTTGTGGCAAGATAATACTTAAAATAGTGATATTATCAGTGATTTATTATAAGTGATTTAATATCAGTGATTTAATTGCAAAAATCTTAAGACTTTGACTTTCCCGTATTATTATAAAAACCATCTAGTCTTCTTTATTGTTTCGAGATACCGTTTCAACTGACATTATAATATATTAAATAAAAGTAAAAGTCAATACGAAAATTAGCAAAATCTGCAAACACGAGTGTTTGACAATTGAATAATAAAAAAGTCGCTGTAAGTCTTGAAAAAGGCTTGTTTTTTTGTCAAATTTAAAAAATTCACATTGCACAATGCGTCGCAATGTGTTACAATACCTATATTATAACAATATGAGGTGTATGTCATGAGACTACAGGTTTCTAGATCCAAAAATGCTGCTTCCTTCTATGTAACAAAATCTGTCTATGATAAGGGTAAACGTAGCAACAAGATTGTAGAAAAGCTTGGAACCTATGCGGAGTTGAAAGCCAAGCTAAACGGCAGAGACCCCTACGAATGGGCAGAGGAATATGTCAAAGAGCTGAACCGCCTTGAAAAAGAAGGACGCGAACCTGATGTTATTGCTAGGTATTCGCCATACAAGAGGATTGAGAAGGATGTGCGCTGTTCATTCAATGGTGGGTATCTTTTTTTGCAGCAGATATATCATGAACTTGAACTACATAAGCTTTGCAAAGATATTTCCCAAAAATATAAATTCAAATTTGACTTGGATTCCATTCTTTCCAGACTAGTTTATGGCAGGATACTATTCCCTTTATCGAAGCTTGCAACATTCGAAGAATCCAAAAAGTTTATTGAACAACCCAGTTTTAAATTGCATCAGATATATAGAGCACTTGAATACCTCGCTAAAGAAACTGATTTTATTCAAAGTACTCTATATGAAAACAGTCTTAAGATATCAAGAAGAAATACCGGTATACTTTACTATGATTGCACCAATTTCTATTTCGAAATTGAAGAAGCGAAAGGTAAAAAGCAATATGGAGCAGGAAAAGAGCATAAGCCAAACCCTATTACTCAAATGGGCCTGTTCATGGACGGAGATGGCATTCCTCTCGCATTAAGTATTAACAGGGGAAATATGAATGAACAACTCACATTAAAGCCCTTGGAAAAGAAAATCCTATCTGATTTTGAGCTTTCCAGGTTCGTTGTCTGTACCGATGCAGGTCTTTCTTCCGAAGAGAATCGAAAGTTCAATGACAAGGACGGACGTGCCTTTATTACCACACAGTCCATCAAAAAATTGAAAGAACACCTTAAAAAATGGTCTCTTGCTTCAACCGGCTGGAAACTTCCGGGTGACGAAAAAACCTATGATATTTCTAAACTTGATGAGATGATAGAAAAAGCTAGTGCTAAAGATAAAGAAAAAATACGAGCCAAGGTTTTCTACAAAGAACGCTGGATTAAAGAAAATAGTCTTGAACAGAAACTGATTGTTACATATTCTGTCGTATACAGGGATTATCTGTGTAATATCCGGAATTCTCAAATAGAACGTGCTCAAAACACAATAGATGACAGTCCTGAGGCAATAAAGAAATGCAGGCAAAACGATTACAAAAGATTTATCAGTAAGACAAACATAACTATCTACGGCGAAGTTGCAGATAAGGAAATATACGGCATTAACACTGCTCTAATCCAGAAAGAGGAAGCCTTTGATGGTTTTTATGGGGTTTGTACAAATTTGGATGATGATGTTTCCGAAATCATCAAGATAAATCAAAGAAGATGGGAAATCGAAGAATGCTTTAGAATTATTAAAAGTGAATTCAGGGCAAGGCCTGTATATCTGAGTGATGACGACAGGATTGAAGCACATTTTATCACTTGCTTTATTTCATTAGTTATTTATAGACTGCTTGAAAAGAGGCTCCATGAAGAATTCACCTGTCATGAGATTATCAGTGAACTTAGAGAAATGAATTTTAAGGAGATTAAGGGCGAAGGCTATGAACCGATATACATAAGGACAGATTTTACCGATGCTTTGCATGAAGCTTTTGGCTTCTATACCGATTACCAGATTGTTACTTCAAAACAAATGAAAAAAATTTTTAAAGCAACTAAAAGCAAATGACATTGTGCACATTTTGGTTAAGTCTGAAAAGCTTGAAACCCAACATCATCAACGGGCTTCAAGCTTAATTTGTTCTTTAAGTGTCAAACGGGAGAGTTTGATGCACCTCCAATCAATCGAAAAATCTTGACACTTACTTGGATGGGTTATATAATTATTTTATCTTAATAATAACTCGAATAAAGACGCAATTTACCAGGGTTACTCATCTATGATGATTTTAGGTTATAATAACCATAATGACCATCATGATGCTATATCTGTAAGAAGCTCTCTTTTCAAAAGGCGAAATCCTGTGAATAAGTTGATGAAGCAAGAGAGTGGAAGGTAACAGACGGAGGGTTTATATATGTACAGCCTGAAAAATCATATAGTATACCTGTCAAGCAAAAGGAGCGTCCTTATTACACTGTTCACTTCATTCATTATTTTGACTTTAATTCCTTTAATAATTTGGGGCTTCTTTTACAAAAAGACTGAATCTATTATGAAGGAAAATGTAAACCGTTATAATATAGCTATGCTTGAGCAGGTAAAGCATATAATGGATGGGAACCTGCAAGAAACTGAGCGTACAGCCTATCAAATCTCATTCAGTTCAAAGCTTCACAATATTATTAGCATTGATTATCCGCCAGATGTATCAAATACATACCAATATATCGATTTCAAAAATGAGCTTGCTGTTTATAAAAGGACAAACACTTTTATCTCTGACTTTTATGTATATTTTCCAAAAGACGATGTAATACTTATGCCTGATATGAAGACTAATTCCAGTACCTTTTATGATAATTTTTACAAATATATGGAGATTGATTATAATTCATGGATTGAAATCTTGAATAGCTATCATTATAAATATTATCTTCCTGTAAAGGAAATCCTGGCTTATTCAAAACCACAGAAGGTAATAACATATATCCAATCACTCCCATTCGGTAATAAAAAGGATATTAAAGCATGTCTGGTAATATTTATTGATGAAAGCAAAGTAAAAAAATTGCTTGATAATGTAAAGTGGGCCACCAATGGATATATATGCATTATTAACAAAGATAACCAGGTTATAATGAGTACTGGCAATATTCTGGATAATACAGATATACCTTACTCCGAGTTTAATAATGATGTGAGTGTATATAAAGACAAAAGCGGTTCTGAAATTATGGTGTATTGTTCCATTTCACAGGAATCAGACTGGAAATATATTAGTATTTTGCCTAAAAATGAATTTATGGAAAAGGTTAATAATATGAAGCGTTGGATTCAAAATAACATCTTTTTTTATTTAGTATTGGGACTTATGCTGGCATTCTTCCTTACATATAAGAATTATAATCCTGTAAAAAACCTGATAAGCGCAATCTTTAGCGAAAAGAAAATTAAGGATAAAAATATTCAGAATGAGTATGACTTTATTAAGCAATCTATTCTGGATGGTATGAGCGAGAATAGGAAATTAAGCGATATAATATACCGTCAGATGCCTGCTGTTAAAAGCAATTTTCTTATGAGAGTCATGTATGGGATAATTGATTATTCTACAATCACAAAGGAATCGCTTAAATTCATTGATATTGATTTTGTATCAGATTATTTTATGCTTTTAATAATTGAAATAGAGAATTTCGGAAGCATTTTTTCGCAAGATTCTGAAAATGAAAAGGCACTGGCAAGATTTGCATTAACAAACATGGGAAATGAGCTTGTCAATGAATATGGTAAGGGTTATCTCATCGAGCTTGAGAGCAGCAGACTTGCTCTTTTATTTAATGTTTTTGAGGAAAGACTGGATAAAGCCGAATCTGATTTGTTAAACATATCCAAAGTGCTCAGGAACGCAGCACAGGAACATTTTGATGTTTTTATTACAATAGGCATAAGCAGTATTCACAAAGGTACTTTTGGAATTGGTGAATCATATAAAGAAGCTTCAAGAGCTATTGATTACAAATTTGTGAAAGGTATTGGTGAAATTATTTGTTTTAATGAAATCGAGAGTGTGAAACAAAATTATTATTATCCGCTTGAGTCAGAGTTGATTATTATTAATACTGTTAAGAACGGGGACTACAACAGTGTGGAAAAGATACTGGATAAAATATATAACGATAACTTCAAACCGTATAATGTTGCGCCTGAACATGGAAAGAGCCTTTTTTTCAATATAATGAGTACATTGGTTAGGATAATGAATACTACTAATATCAAGTTCGAAAATATTTTAACTGGCGAAACCGATATAGTCAATTACTTGACAGGATGCTCTACAATTGAAGAAATGCATGAAAAAATTAAAAAGGCTTTTAAATTGATTTGCCTTTATATTGATTCCAACTGGAATAACAGAAAAAACCATCTTCTAGAGCAAATCAAAAACTATATTGCGAAGAATTATACTGACAATACCTTATGTTTGGTATCAATTGCAGATAACCTTAATATAACACCTCAGTATTTATCTACATATTTTAAGAATGCCAATGGTGAGAATTTAAGTGATTATATAGCTAAAATAAGGGTAGGAAAAGCAAAGCAGCTTCTGGCAGAAGGGCAGCTCACAGTTTTTGAAATAGCTAAATCAATTGGATATACAAATGATGTGGGATTTATAAGAGTATTCAAGAAAATTGAAGGAGTAACACCAGGTAAATATAAGTCCATGATTTCATCTGAGCATAAGTGATATGCTATATAAAGCCATTTACCTTGGACAGGAATTTTATCTTTATATTTGATAATCAATGTTTAAAATTGTAAACCCAATTAATTAACTTTATATAGTCTTTATTAAGTATGTATAGTTTACTTTTGAAGCATTTCCGGTAGAATGAATATGCAGATACAGAAATGCCGCGGATGTTTCTGATTGATCCCTTAATATTAATTATTAAAAGCAGAAGTTAATAATTGAAAGGTAAAGTTAACAATTAAAAGCAGAAGTTAATAATTGAAAGGTGAAGTTAATAATTGAAAGGAGAAAGATATGAGAAATAATATTATACGGCTAATAGCACTTTTTGTTTCTGTTTTCTTAGTGATGCTGCTATTTAGCGGATGCGGACAAACGTCGAAAAATGGGAATACTTCCAATCAGACAACTGCAAGCAGTGCTGCAGACTCAATAACAGGACAGGAAAAGAACAACACACTTATAGTAGACAAACCTCTAACCCTTACTTATTATGTAGCTAATTCAGCGAGAGGACAGGTACAGGATTATAATGAAATACTGGCCTATAAGGAAATGGAGAAAAAGACCGGCATCCATATCGAATTTCAACACCCTGTTGCTAATACACTTGAGGAAAGAGTAGAACAGTTCAATCTTATGCTGGCATCAGGCGAATATCCTGATATAATAAGTGTTGCGTGGTCTGAGATGAAGCAAACTCCAGAGCAATTGATAGATGACAATGTTATAATAGGTCTAAATGAATTAATTGATCAATATGCTCCTAATTATAAAAAAATTCTTGATAGTAATTCTGATATAAGAAGAGGAGCAGTTACTGATAAAGGCAGGCATTTTGCATTTAAGAATGTATACAATCATGAATCTACAGCTGTATGGTTCGGTCCTATAATCAGGAAGGATTGGCTTGACAATCTCAGTATGGATGTACCTGTTACAATAGATGAATGGTATACAGTACTGCAAGCTTTTAAGAGTAAGGATCCTAATGGAAACAACAAGGCTGATGAGATACCTCTTTTGATTGGGGCTTTCGGTGATCCACTTGGTTCATTTAGATTAGGTCGCGCCTTTATAGGAGCTTGGGGGATTGCAATGGAATATTATCAGGATAATGGAACAGTTAAGTATGGTCCTTTACAGCCTGAATTTAAGGAATTCCTGAAAGTGATGAACAAATGGTATATTGATGGCCTTATTGACCGTGATTATGCTGCAATGAAAACAGAGCTTCTTGTAGCCAATGTGACAAACAATCTTCTGGGTTCTTTGACTGCAGGTGCTTCTGGAGCTATAGGCAGATACACAAATATGATGAAGGATAAGGATTCGAAATTCAAATTGGTAGGTACTCCATATCCGGTACTGAAAGCTGGAGATAAGCCTCAGCTTGGGCAAAGAGATAGTATGGTTTTAAATATCGGAGCTGCAATAACAACCAAATGCAAAAATAAGATTGAAGCTGTCAAATGGCTGGACTATGCCTATAGCGAAGACGGCAATATGCTTATGAATTTCGGAGTAGAAGGTACTACATACACTATGGTAGACGGGTACCCTAAATATACGGATTTGATTCTAAAGCCCAGGGATATATCAGTAGATGAGAATCAGGTTAAATACTGTCCTACCAATATGGGGGGACCATATACACTGGATTACCGTTCATATGAACAACTTATCAGTCTGCCTGAGCAGAAGGACGCAATTAAGATATGGGCCGCTACTGATACATCTAAACTGATCCCTGACAATGTAGTTATCTCTCCGGAAGATTTAGCAAAAAATGCTACGAGGGAAACAGATATTAAAACTTATATGGATGAAATGATTAATAAATTTATCATGGGTGTGGAACCTATTGAAAACTATGATAAGTTTGTAGAAAAGATAAAAACATTAGAGATTAATTCGCTTATTGCAGCAAAGCAGAAAGCTCTTGATAATTACAATAAACGTTAGAATCTTAATAATTACAATAAATGTTGGAATCTTAATAATTATAATAAATGTTAAAATCTCAATAATTATAATAACATAAAACTACTAAAAATGATCTGTGCAGAAAGATCAGGAGTTTGCCCGGAAAGTCTGAGCTATAAAGCGGACTGCATGAGCCAGCTTCTTCGAGCAGACTCCTAATGAATATCTTCCCTGTACAGATACTTCTGTCAAAGGATTTGAGGTTAATGAACACAACAAATATTAAGCAGACCCGGGCGAAGCAGACCCGGACGGAGTTTGAATCCGGACTACTTAAAACAAAACTTAAAACAAAACTTAAAATATTATATGATGATTTAAAAAGAAATAAGCTTATCTATTTAATGCTTATTCCTGCTCTTGTGTATATAATTGTTTTCCGTTATGTGCCTATGTATGGCGTTCAGATAGCATTTAAGGATTATAGTTTCTCCAGGGGCATATGGGGAAGCGAATGGATTGGACTTAGGAATTTTAGAGATTTTTTTACCAGCATTTATTGCTGGCGGGTAATTCGCAATACAATTTTAATTAATTTGATATCACTGTTTTTTGCCTTTCCTATTCCTATCATTCTTGCACTGCTTTTAAATGAAGTTAAATGTATGGCCTTTAAAAGGACTGTCCAAACAATTACATATATGCCGTATTTTGTATCACTCGTAGTTACAGTTGGCATAATATATGATTTTTTCTCCAACAATGGTATTGTGAACAGCATGCTTTCATATCTGGGAATTGAACCTATACAATTCCTGCAGAAACCCCAATGGTTCAGACCTCTCTATATAGGCTCCGGCATATGGCAGGAAGCAGGCTGGAATTCAATATTGTATCTTGCAGCATTAACCAATATTGACCCAACCCTATATGAGGCTAGTGACCTTGATGGTGCTAACAGATGGAAACAGACACTGCATGTAACACTCCCGGGTATCATGCCCGTGATTGTTATTATGTTGATTTTAAGAATGGGTAATATGATGAATGTAGGCATTGAAAAAATAATACTAATGTACAATCCTTTAACACTGGAAACAGGGGAAGTCATATCTACATATGTTTACAAGAGGGGTATCCAGGAAATGTCATACGGTTTTAGTGCAGCTGTGGGATTAATTAACTCTACAATCAACTTGATTCTGCTGACGGCATCAAACTGGATGAGCAGTAAACTGAGTGAAAACAAATTATGGTAAGGAGTATTATTTATAGTAAGGAGTAATTAGTAATGAAGAGAAGAACATCAGGCAGTATAATCTTTAATGTATTTAACTATCTGTTTCTTGCATTAATCAGTATGATAGCACTTTATCCGCTGGTTTTTATATTATTCGGGTCTATCAGTGAACCTGTCCTTATTGCGCAGCACAGAGGGCTGTTGTTGAAACCACTTGGTTTCAGCATGCAGGCATATAAAATTGTTTTTGACAACCCTATGGTAGCTCTTGGCTACAGAAATACACTTATTTATCTTGTAT
Organism: Clostridiales bacterium; assembly: GCA_035362115.1. Lineage (GTDB taxonomy): Bacteria > Bacillota > Clostridia > Acetivibrionales > DUMC01 > DUMC01. The sequence continues at coordinate 15,152 of DAOSDD010000015.1, forward strand.
TAGGTACAACAATAAATGTTGCTCTCACTTCTCTTGCAGCATATGCACTTTCAAGGAGAAATATCCTGCTTGGCAACTTCATAATGTTTATAATTGTGTTTACAATGTTTTTTGATGGTGGTCTTATACCAACTTATCTGCTTATAAAAAGGCTAAATATATATAACACAATATGGGCAGTTATTATTCCAAATGCAATGAGAGTATGGTGCTTCATTATCATGAGAACCGGCTTTCAACAGGTGCCTGCTGAAATGGAAGAATCAGCAAAGCTGGACGGTGCTAATGATCTGCAGATATTATATAAAATAATTATTCCTATTTCAATGCCGGTGGTCGCTGTAATGATCCTGTTTTATGGGGTTGACCATTGGAATAGTTACTTTAATGCAATGATTTTTCTTCGGGATAGAAAACTGTTCAACCTTCAGCTTGTTCTAAGAGAGATACTTATTGTAAACGATACAACAAAGACAACTGCCCGGTTTGCAAGCGAAGATAGATATGCAGTACAAATTTCAATAAAGTATGCTCTTATTATTGTAGCAACTGTACCTATATTACTGGTATATCCCTTTTTACAAAAGTATTTCACTAAAGGTATTATGGTTGGGGCACTTAAACAGTAGTAGGAAACAGAAGTAAAGGGAAGGAAACATAGGGACGGTATTTAGTAAAATTTTGTTGAAAAGTTAACAAAAAACTATTACCAATTATACTACTATGATGCAAAATGAATGTATAGGTAGTATTAATTTACATAGGGGGTTGGATATATATGAAGGGAACAGGCATTGTAAGGAAAGTAGATGAATTAGGAAGAATAGTTATTCCAAAGTAATTAAGAAAAGTATTAGATATTAAGGTTAAGGATCCAATGAAAATTTTTACTGAAGGTTCATCCATTATATTAAAGAAATATAGTCCAAGGTGTATCTTTTGTGAAAGGGTAAATAATGATATTAAGTTTAAATAAAATAATATATGTCCTGATTGCCTGGGAAAAATGAAAAATGACGATTAGTATGCAAGATACCGAAGAATTTTGGTAATCAAGTTCTGCTGTATCCCTGCTGTTCAGCTTTTGAAGAAGCCAGAAGACAGAAACCGTATTGTTCCATGGCACTTAATTGGTGCTATAACGAGCCATGGCCATGTGTAGCAAACAATAGTCTGCTTTCTTATCCTGCAGCACCTAAAAAAGCTTACCATGCAGCAGCTCAATCTTGCCGGCCTGTGCTGCTGAGTGCCCGCTTAAACCGTTTTTCGTATAAGGCAGATGATTTGTTTGAGGCTGTTATATGGCTATTGAATGACTCACCTGTTGATATTGAGCCTGGAAAAGCAATTGTTACCCTAACACTAGGTAAAAATTCATATAATTTAACTGAATGGGAATATGGAAAGGCGAAAGCAGGTCAAAATATAGAGGGGCCAAGAGTAAGCATGCAGCTGCCTCTTGCGGCAGCAGACTGCCTAATATTAACCATAAATGCCGGTGAATATTCAAGTGAGTATAGATTATTATATAGGCTCGGTGCCTGAGACTTGTTTTTTATATTTAGGTTTTGTAGGAACATGGGGACAGTTCGGTCCTCATGTTCCGTTTTAGTGAAATAATACACAGTTACAGTGAAATACTGCACCAAATAATGCACAGTATTTGGTACAATCACAGTGATACTATTACGGTAATATAATCACAGCGTTATAATAGTAAGACTACAGATGCTGACGTTCTTTCGTCATAAGCTTGACTTTGATTTTTATAATGTATTTGTATATGTTTTTACCATTAATCTTTCTTTATTTATATATAGCAATGACCTAGATGTAATATGCAACATATAATATGCAACATGTAATATGCAATATATAATATGTAATATGTAATATGTAGTATGCATTATAGATAGTATCTACTGGAGGATTTTATATGTTTAATAAAACTGATAAATTACATGATACTAATAAATTACCTATGACTGATATAATAGATACAACTGATAAAAGCCACAGAACATCCAGTATTACCCAGAATTTATATATGAAAGCTAAAAAAATAATACCAGGGGGAACACAGCTATTAAGCAAAAGGCCGGAAATGATGGCTCCTGGGCAATGGCCTGCTTATTTCAGTAAAGCTAAAGGTTGTGAAGTATGGGATTTAGATGGAAAGCACTACTATGATATGGCGACAAATGGTATAGGTGCTTGTATTCTAGGCTTTGCCGACCCTGATGTGAATGAGGCAGTAAGGTGCAGAATTGACATGGGGAGTATGTGTACTTTGAATCCACCGGAAGAGGTGGAACTTGCAGAATTGCTTTGTGATATACACCCATGGGCGGAAAATGTAAGATTTACAAGAACAGGAGGAGAGACCGGAGCTGTAGCGGTTAGGATAGCGAGAGCGACAACTGATCGATCAGTGGTTGCAATTTGCGGCTATAGTGGATGGCAGGATTGGTATCTGGCAGCAAATCTTGGAGAAAGTGATGCTTTGAGAGGACATTTGCTCCCTGGACTGGATCCTGTAGGTGTACCCAGGGAATTAAGAAATACAACTGTTACATTCAGATACAACAACAAGGAAGAATTCAAGTCGGTTATTGATAAATATGGCAACAGGTTGGCAGCTGTGGTAATGGAGCCTGTGAGGTACAATGATCCTGAACCGGGCTTTCTTGAATATGTAAGAGATGGAACCCATAAGTGCGGGGCATTATTGGTATTTGATGAGATTACAATAGGATGGCGCTTAATCTATGGAGGCTCACACCTGAAGTTAGGTATTAATCCGGATATTGCCTTCTTTGCAAAATCTCTTGGAAATGGATATCCAATGGGAGCGGTAATAGGCACCAGGGAAGCAATGAAAGGGGCACATCTCTCTTTTATCAGCAGTACTTACTGGACCGAAAGTATAGGACCTGTGGCTGCACTAGCTGCTTTAAAAAAGATGAAAGAAGTTAAAGCTTATGAGCATGTCTCCAAAATTGGTACACTTGTTATGAATCTATGGGAAATTAACGCTCAGAAACATGGTGTTGAAATTGATGTGGGGAAAGGTTATCCTTGCCTTGCACATTTTACTTTTAAAAATGATTTCGACAATAAATTAAAGACACTTTATACGCAATTAATGCTTGAAAGAGGATTCCTGGCTCCTACTTCCATTTATCCAACTGTTGCTCATACTGAAGAGATTGTAAAAAAATATGGAGATGCAATTGATGAAGTTTTTTACTTGATTGCTGAAGCAAAAAGAAATGAAAAAGTAGATAATTTATTAAAAGGCCCCGTTGCTCATGTGGGATTTGCCAGATTAATTTGAGGCTTATTAGTTCATAAACAAGTTGAAATATAGTTTCAAATAGAGACTTTAACTGTGATAATATAACAGGTGCATATTTCTTCACTTTTAGAAAATGCATCCTAATATAACCTTATAGTTGATTGAAATATAAATATAGGCTATTATTGAATTATATTTTCGTTTTAGGTATTAAGTTTCAGATATTAAGTTTAGGTATTAAGTTTCAGATATTAAGTTTAGGTATTAAGTTTCAGATATTAAGTTTAGGTATTAAGTGTAGATATTAAGTTTTAGGTTTTAAGTCTTAAGTTTTAAAGTAAATTTTTGCAGTAAGAAGAATCCCGCGATAATATATTTTTAGAAAAGTTATCGATGAATAGGGGGGGTGTCGGCTTGTACAGACTTATGCTCGTGGAAGATGAGGAAATTATCTGTCATGGTTTAAAAAATAAGATACCATGGAAAGAGGTTGGTTTCGAAGTTGTGGGCGAGGCAAATGATGGAGAAACTGCCTTGAGGATGATACCTGAGCTATGGCCGGACGCTATTCTTACTGATATACGTATGCCGGGACTGGATGGTATCGGCTTTATAGAAAAGCTGCGGGAATTGGGTTCGAAAGCCGAGGTCGTTGTATTAAGCGGATTTGATGACTTTGAATATGCCAGGAAATGCATTGCATTTGGCGTAACGGAATATTTACTCAAGCCTATTAAAAATGATGTGATTCTAAGTACTTTTTATCAATTGAAATGTAAACTCGATAGTCGATACAGCAAGGATTCTGAATTTAATAATATTAAGAAAAAAATCGAGCTCACAATCCCGGTTGCAAAGGGAAAAATTATTCAGGATATTTTAGAAAACCGCTTGAACAAAGAGGATACGGACAGAATACATGCTATTTTGGATATGCCATTTGATAAAACTGCATCTTTTGGCGTTGCTGTGTTCCATATCAGTCGACTGATGAACACTAAAATAACATTTGATGATGGCAGCAGAGATTGCTTTCAACGAGTGTTGGAGAATGAGACAGCACGTTTACCTCAATACCAACTGCTGAGCGTGTTATTCCAAAAGGACACATACACAATAGTTGCTGTCTGGAGCGTACATAGAAGGCAGAAAGAGGATACAGGACGTGATTTGTGTAATGCAATAAGAGAAAAATTAGAAAATTTACCTGCCTATACTGGTAAAATCCTTGTCAGCGTGGGAGTTGGATCAATTTTTGATAATATTTTTGGTTTGAGCCGTTCCTATATACAAGCCAAGAATGCGCTTATGCAAAAATTTTACATTGGTCTCGGAAAAGTAATCAGTTACACCGAAATTCAGAACGAACCTGGACGCACTAAAGTGCAACTGTTGGACAAAACCATTGATAGCAACCAATTAGTGAGAAAAATCATAGAATATATTGTTTCAGGAGATATGATATCCTCCGAAAAATCAGTTAAATGCTATTGTGATACTTATTTGGGTATGCGCAGATATAACCCTGAAATTTTATTCATGCGTGTAATTGAACTCGTGCTAAAGCTGGCGGGTGCCTTGGAAGAACAGGGTATTTCCTTTACGGATGTATATGGTGAAGGTGTTGATCAGGAAATCAGATTTTTAGTGGAAGAAAAAACCATTGATGAACTGCGGGAATGGTTGATTATGCTGGCTAATCGATTAATCAAGCAGTCAGAGAGAACAGAAGATACATATTCCATTGATCACATGATTGAGGTTGTCAAACAGTATGTCCAAAAAAATTACAATCGTAAGATTACCAGCAAAGAGTTATGTGATATAGCTATGGTGAGTCCTTCCTATTTTTCAAGCATGTTCAAGCAAAAAACCGGTTATACGCTGATGGAATATGTTATCATGGTACGGATCCAAAAAGCGAAGGAACTGCTGGCCAAGTCTGACTACAAGATCTATGAGGTCGCTACAGTAGTAGGTTATGATGATTTTCGCCATTTTAGCAAACAGTTCAAAAAGCTCGAACACATCAGTCCGAGCAAATTTAGGAAGGATAACGAGGAAAAACTATTAAATCGCAATAGGCTATAGGCAATAGGCAATAGGCAATAGGCTATAGGCAATAGGCAATAGGCAATAGGTAATAGGCAATAGGTAATAGGAACTAAGTAATATAATAAGTAATAAGGGAAGATACATTTATGAAAAAACCCAAAAGGAAAAATACTATGTCTGTGCGGCTGTTTCTTAATCTAACAGCTGCCTTGCTGTGTTTTCTCTTTCTCGTAATTGAGGGTATAATTTCCTTTGGTGTATATAAAAATATTGTCGATTTGAAAGTTGGGGAAATTTACCAGAACCAACTACAGCAAGTGACTGATAGGATTTCATTTGAATTACGTCTAATCGAAAATCTTATTAATGGTATAGTCCAAAATAGTGAACAAAATCGATTTTGCTGCCGATATCAGGAAGAAAAAAATATGTATACTAAAAATCAGCTGCAAAAAGAAATTAAAAATGACCTGAATGAGCGAACTATTGGCTTAAAAGTCAGTGGATTTGAGATTTTTTTAGAAGATAACAGTACTATGATGCAAAATAAGCAAATAATGCTTGCAAATTTCGCACCAGAATATAAAAGTTTACATTCGAAGCTGTCACAGTCTGAGCGTAATGTAGTTCTGATTCCAACCCTGGATGATGAGAGTCCATGGATTGACCGGAATAATCATATTATGTTTGCAGCTGCACTAACAGAAGGTGGAGAAGAAGCAGGTATATTGGTTTTGCAAATGGACAGCACATGGATAGATAGCATGCTGGGTGTGGGAAGTAATGCCATGCTGTTTGAACGGGAGAATCAAGTTATCCTGGGTGGTTTTATGTATGAAAATACTTTTCAGGCAAAGCCAATTTTTGAGAAAATAGATGGAGAGAACGGAAGTTTTACGGCACATACAGAACAGGGGGATTGGAAGATCCAGTATCAAAATATAGAAGGAAGCAGCCTGACCGCTGTAATTCCTAAAAGTATATCAGAGCTATTTAGTGCAATTAAAAATGTACTAAAGCTAGTTATAGTGTTCACACTCCTTAGCAGTGTTGCTGGTTTTGCCCTTGGTGAACTACTGGTTGGAAAGACTGTCAGGCCTATTCATACCCTTCTGCATGAGGTCAAAAGTCTTGGAGCTGAGAGCGCGGGGCCAGGAAAAGAGGAGCAGCGTAATATCAACAGTTCAATGAGAAATACGGTGTTTCTTTATTATAATGTGGTTATTCTAATTCCTATGCTGGTTTATATTATGACATTCTATTTTGGCGCATCTAATAATATTGAGCATATTGTTAAGGATTCGCTGACTCAGGTAGTGGAAAAAATAGTACATGATATAGCAGTATATATGGAAGTCAATGAGAGTGCATCTATTAAGATTGTCATGGATAGCACCGTACAACATTTTTTAACTGAACATGAAGAGAAAATGAGTGAAATTACTCTTTCAGATATTGTGAAGCTGGACAAAGTAGTAAAAAAAAGTATGACTTTTGCAGGTACAACCACAAATGTTGAAATTTTTGATAGTAAAGGCATTCGAGTATATGCCGGCAATGATTATGAGACTGGTAGTAAAATTAGTGCTAATTATAAGGATATGGCAGTCAAGTCCCGGGGTGACGCAGTATGGAATTATACCGACATAGATCGGTATGGAAAACGGATGATCTGCCTGATACGCAGAATTTATGATTTGTGTATGGAATTGCCCCCATTTCGCACAATAGGTTACATCAAGCTGACTATACCTGAGACTGAAATTAAAAATCTTTATTATAATATTAAATATGATAACAGTGACTTTTTTGTATTGGATAAAAAAGGATTGTATGTATCCGGTCGCAATACCGCTCGTATTGGAGAACCATCCGGGTATATGGGCTATATAGGTGATGGCATTTTCGCGGGGAGCCGAAATAGAAAGGTTGTCAGAAACAATAAACTCTATGATATCATAACTGCGGAAGACAGCCGCATGCCACTGGCGTTTGTTGGCGAAATTTCGCGTGATGATATTATAAAAAATAATAACCTGATTATTTCATCAAGCCTGTATCTTATCCTGACCATATGTATAGTGATATTTATTCTTTCCTACTCTATTTCGCAGTTTTTTGCGAATGCATTCAATAATATGACTCATAAACTGATACGCTTTTTTAAAGGTGACTTGCAAGTGGATTTTTCATCTCATTTCTATTTTAGCGAGATTGGTCAATTAGCTGATACTTTTAACCATATGTCCGGGCGAATCAACGACCTGACAGAAACCTTGTATAACGTACATTTGAAAGCAAAGGAACTGGAAAAAGAGAAAAAAGAATCTGAACTCATCGCACTTCAAGCACAGATAAATCCACATTTTTTATATAACACAATTGAATCAATAAAATGGATGATGAAATATAACAATGAAAGTGCTGAGACCATGCTGACCAAGCTAGGAGAGCTTTTCCGCCTGGGAATAAGCAGCAAGGTACAGCTTGTAACCGTTGCAGAAGAAATTCGTTACGCTAACACATATATTGACATACAACGACTGCGTTATAAGGATCAGGTAAAAATTATCTGGGAAATTGATGAAAATGTTTATGAAAACACTATGCCCAAGTTTACCCTTCAACCAATCATTGAAAACGTGTTCAAGCATGCATTCCGTTTTAAAAAAGAGAACTGTATCATACACATATGCGGTTACTTAGAGGAGAATAGTGTTGTTTTCAGTATCATGGATAATGGAGATGGTATCCCTCAGGATCGCCTTTATGAGATTAATGAGCTCTTGCAAAGTGACCTTCCGGGAGAGAGTATGGGTATATACAATGTGCAAAAGCGAATCCGAATCTATTATGGAGATCAGGGCGGAATTAACTTTATTAGTCAGGAAGGGGTTAGCACTATAGTCAAGGTGTGCATACCTGTAGAAAAAAACAATGATAATAATATACAAAATATGCAAAATAGTACACAGTTACAGTGAAATATTGCACCAAATAATGTACGGAATTTGGTACAATGATAGTGTTATAACAATGAAACTCAGGCATGCCGATGTTCTTTCACCGAAACTTTTAAAGCTAAAAAATTAAAAGGGAGGATATATTATGAAGTCATCTTATAAACTTGTCTCTATCCTATTAACTCTGATGCTGTGTGCTACAATGTTCGCAGGCTGTACATTCACCACAACCCAAAAGGATGATAAAACTGCCACAGAAGGGGAAAACAAAGCAACTGTTACCGTTAAACCTAAAGTGGATGTCAGCCTTGAATTGGTTTTCCTGCCTACTACCCTGGCAGAAGACCAAAGCAGTAATGTTATAGCTAAATACATTGAGGACAAATTCAATGTTAGTTTGAAGTTTAAACCATCCGATGCAGAAAAACAAAGGCTCCACCTCAGTACCGGTCAGGCTGCAGATATTATTTCGCTGGCACCATGGCTAGGGACAACCGACCTGATTACCAAGGGCGTCGAAGAGGAAATTTTTGTAGACATAGGCAAATTGGTCAATGCAGAGCCCGGAAGATATCCTACATTGGCAAAAATGTTTAAAGAGCCGTTGTATCAGTATTTTAATGGTTACTATTATGGTAAGCCGAAAGAATTTTATTCCATGTATGCTCTTGATTATACCAGAAATGTAGCTGGCGCACCGATTTACAACAAAAAAATTATGGATGAGCTTGGCTTGAAAATCCCAAAAACAGTAGATGAGTTTGTTGAATATTTAAGAACAGTGAAGGCGAAAAAGCCAAACATAATACCTTTTTTCTTCCGGAATGACAAGGGTTCCTGGTTGACCGGAAGCTCCGGAGAAATAAATCAGATTTTTTTCCAGACTTATGGTCTGAATGCATCCAGCGTTCAAAAAGATAAGGACGGAAAATGGCGTGATACTTCCATTGATGAGGCAAACAAAGTAGTTTGGAAGCGCCTGGCCGGCATGTATGCTGAGGGCCTTATTGACCAGGAAGTTTTTACAAAAGAAGCAGATACTTTTATGGCCAACGATTTTGTTACCGGTAAGATCGCTGTAGCAGTGTCTCATTTGCCTAATGGCAATCCTAACTCAGCATTATACCCTTATGATGAATTTAAAAAGGGCAATCCGGATATTGATCCGGCTACATTCCTTGATTATGTAGTCTATCAGCCTGAACCGCTCACAGGACCGGCAGGTCATGGAAAGACCAGAGCTGTTGCCAAGAGTGTTCCATTTTGTAGTTTTATCACCAGTACCTGCAAAAATCCCGATAGAGCTCTTGATATACTCAACTGGATTATTTCTGATGAAGGCCAGACTGTTCTGAATTATGGAATTGAAGGCGTTCACTATAAAAGCCTTGATGCTAAAGGAAGAGTGGTTGGCTATAATCTTGAGAAGTTCAAGGAAGACAACATGGGGTGGGGATTTGGTGGCTTAACCTTCGGATTCCTTCTTCTTTCAGGCAGCGGTACCCGGTATCTTCCCGACCGTTATGGCTGGAGCGAATCGGTTATGCATAATGAAAATCTCGCTGAAGGCGGTTTTTCAACTGAGCTTCCGAAAAATCTTGCCGATTATGGTACAGAAATCTACAATAAGTGGTCGACTCAATGTTATGAGGAACTTCCAACGTATTACAACTATATAAGTTTTACAGATGAGTTCAAACAGATAGGAAAAAAAGTCAATGAAATCAAGGTTAAATATTTTGTCGGCTTTATATTCGGAACATATGATGTTGATAAAGATTGGAACAAATTTGTGCAGGAATTTGAGGATGCGGGAGGAAGCAAATATGCCGCAGAGTATGGACGTTTGCTGGATATTGAAAAAGAAAAATTTGAGGCTTTGGGCAAGTAGTTATATAGTTATATAGTTATACAGTTTTGCAATTATACAGTTATGCATTAGGGGAGCTTTGAGCCCCCTAATGCATAACTACCTACCAATTTAACTAAAGCATCAGGAAGTTTTTCGCTTCTACGCTTCTATGCTTCTATATGCGGGAGCTGAATTGATGCAAATTATAACTACAAACTTGTTCAGTGGGGGCTTACAAGACTCCTACTGAATTCCCGGACTAAGCAGTTTGCTATTAGGAAAGTGAGGGCGGATAATGGAGGTTACGCTAAAAAAACAGGATCGTGAGAGCTTTATTGAACGATTGAAATACAACATAAAAATGTATTGGTTTATTTATCTGTTGGTGCTGCCAGGTATAATTCATTTGATAATTTTTCGCATTTCCCCCATTTATGGGATTTCTGTTGCTTTCAAGGATTACAAAATCAGTAAAGGCATTTTGAAGAGTCCCTGGGTGGGATTCGACAACTTCAAAATACTATTTACAGACAAATATTTTTACAAAGTAATCTGGAATACAGTTTTGCTGAACATTTATTCAATCATTTTTGGAACGGCTTTTACAATATTTCTTGCACTGATGCTTAACGAGATTAAGAACCAATTTTTGAAAAAAACCCTGCAGACAAGTGTATATTTTCCAAATTTTGTTTCATGGGTAATTTTTGCAGGAATTGTAAATGCTATGTTATCACCAGCAGATGGAGCAGTCAATTTGATTTTAAAGCTTCTAGGGTTAAAATCAATTTATTTTCTTGGAAGCAATAAATGGTTCAGGTTTATTATTGTAGCTTCAGGTATTATTAAAACAGCAGGATTTGGTACAATTATTTATCTTGCCTCCATCGCAGGTATAAATCCTGAAATATATGAGAGCGCTTCAATTGATGGAGCTCACCGGGGACAGCTTTTATGGCATATTACTCTGCCGCGCATCAAGCCTACTATTGCAGTTATGCTCATAATGTCAGTATCAAATATCTTCGGTTCAAACTTTGAACAAATCTATAATTTGTACAGTCCGTTAGTTTATGAAACCGGCGATGTGCTTTCAACATACATGTACAGAACCGGTCTGCTGGAAGGTAAATTTGAGACATCAACTGCGCTGGGATTGGCTTTTAGCGTAATCGGTCTCGGTATTGTCATTATGACTAATAAAGTTGTAAATAAAATGGATGTTATGGGATTCTTTTAAGACATAGCGAGGTTTACATAAGTTTAGCCAAAAATTGTCAGGCCAAGGGTTGACTAGACACTATGCAGCTTACAGTTCACAACTTGCTATATATATATATTACAATTTTTATTTGCTGAAAGGAGTCAATGTTATGCCATGAATATGAAACATAAGCTGGGATTTAATTTTTATGATGTGTTTGTATATGCTTTTACCATTGCCTTTGCTATATTTTGCATTTACCCGATGTGGTATGTATTTATCGGTTCCATTACGCCATCTGCATCAAGTGCACAGCAGCCGCTGCGGATTTTGCCGCCACACAATCCTACATTAGAATACTATAATATTGTGCTGCATGCCAAGGAGTTCAAGCACTCCATGTTTATTTCATTTTTAAAGACAATAGTTGGCGCGATAGGTTCATTGATTTTTACTGCTATGATGGCTTATGGTGTATCCAAGCGGCAGGTCATGGGTATGAAAACTCTTAACTTTATCATTGTGTTTTTTATGTTTTTCAGTGGCGGACTGATTCCGACTTATCTGCTATACGGACGGATGCACCTGCTTAAAACTTTTTGGGTAATGGTAATACCGGGATTTATCAGTATTGGCCACTTTGTTATCATGCGCAATTATTTCTGCTATAACGTGCCGGAAGATCTTGAATCTGCGGCTGTTATCGACGGTGCGAATAATATTATAATTTTCTTTAAAATCATTATACCTATTTCCATGCCAATGTTTGCAGCTATTTTTCTATTCGAGGCTGTAGGTCATTGGAATGACTGGACGAGTTACTTGTATTTTGTAGGAGAGGTTAAATATATGCCGTTCATCGTAGTTTTGCAGGAAATTCTACGTAATCCCAATGGTCAGATTATGAGGGATGCTACTGCTACTGTAATGAATATACAGCAGCGTACCCTTCCTCCTGCTTCGCTGATCAACACTACAATTATTGTTGCGATGCTGCCGATTTTGGTAATCTACCCGTTTTTGCAGAAGCACTTTGCAAAGGGTATTTTAATTGGTGCAGTGAAGGGCTGATAGTTCTACCAGTATAGTGAAAAGCTGATAGTTTTACCGTAAATATTTTGAATAAAGTGAGAGGTAAGCTAAGTGGGAGATAAGCTAATAGATATGAACAAGAAGCAACCTAAAAAGGCATCAGTTGTAATCAGATCAAATAGTGAGAATGTGATACGTTTTGCAGCAGAAGAGCTGTGCGGCTATCTAGAAAAACTGTTCGACGTAGATGCTTCAATTTCGGAAGAGTCGCCGGAAAATGCAGAAATATTGTTTTATGTTGGTACACAACAAGAAAACCCTTATTTTTTGGAAAATGGCATTTCAGATAAACTTGAAGCTTCAAGCAAGCAAGTAGTAATGAGCAAGCAAGTAGTAATGAGCGAACAAGTAGTAATGAGCCAACAAGTAGTAATGATTCGGCGTGTCTCAGAAAATAGCATGGTACTTTCCGGTGGAAGTCCTGTAGCGGTACTTTGGGCTGTGTATGGGTTAGCCGCACAGTGGGGTGTAGAATTTTTGCTCCACAATGATGTACTGCCAGAAAAGTGCACTCTCTATTTGCCGGATGTAGATATATGCGAGGAACCGCTTGAGCCGGTTCGGACCTGGGCATTTCCCCATGGACTTGCATTTGGACCGGAAAGCTGGGGAATTTCTGATTATGAAAATATACTCATCCAGCTTGCAAAGCTGAGATTTAATCGAATATACATGCAATTTTACCCGGAGTTTCCACTTATAGACTTGGAAATTGGCAGTATCCGCCGCTCAACAACCGGACTATTTTTTAACTATCATTACCCGATTACAGATGACATGATTGGTCGGGATTTGTTTGATGATCGCAGTGAGTTTTGGAACCGTGACCTGCCTGTTGAAGCAAACTGTGCAGAAATGCTTGCTGCAGGGATGAAACTGGTACACGGTGTAATTTCCATTGCTCACAAGTTTGGTATGGAATTCATAATGGGTGTACTGCCTCTGGAATATACAAGGGAGTTTGCTCCAATATTAAAGGATCCGTTATATGTTAAACTGTTAAATACTGAGACAGTCGTACCCGGAGCAAGTATCAAAGTAGAGGATGACCAACTTTTTGAGATGGCGCTTGCAGTCGTTCGATCTGTGGTTGACAACTATCCGGACATTGATATAATTGCACCTGTTATGCCGGAATTCCGCGACTGGGTGGAATATTCGGAAACAGCATGGCAGCTGCTCAATGAAAAATATGATATTGAGGAAATATGTACCTATAATGAGGTTATGGAAAAGGCGGCAAGACGTACGGAATACCCTGGTGGAGGTGCAAGGGCAGTTAAAGAGGTCAAAGGTGATATAGTTGCATTGTATTTCTACGATTTGTTTTTCCGTGAAAAAAGGGCAATGAGTTATACCTGCAAACCGGATATGAAATTGATGTATATGTATCTTGCTGAGGAATTATTTCCACTGCTAACCCGTATTCTGCCGGAAGGTACAGAAATTACGTGTTTCGTCGACTACACACCAACGAGGATACTTAAAAGATGCGAAGCACTCGGTACAATTCAACCTGAAACTATCTATACTTTGTGCTATACACTACACGATGATAACATTGGTTTTCTGCCAATGGTCGCAGCAGAAAGTTTGGGTAAATTGCTTACAACGGCGCGAAAGGCTGGTTGGAAAGGTTTTATGAGTCGGTATTGGTTGACCAGTGACCACGATATTTGCATTAATTATCTGGCAAACGCAATGTGGAATAGCAGCCAGAGTTTACAGGCAGCCTATTGGCGTTTAATATCTGCCATGTGCGGCAATGACTGTGTATATGAGTTGAGTAATATGTATAGTGAGCTGGAAAATGCAACAGTAATTCTAGAAAGAGAAGGATTGGGCTTTGCATTCCCTGTGCCGGATATGGTGAGCTATCATTGGGGGAAAAAGGAACCATCCAAGAATATGGACCAGGTGCGCCTGGATTATGAACAGGCACTTGACTGGGCACAAAAGGCTCGTCCTAAAGCTGCCGAAAAGGGGATGTGGTTTGTCGATTACTGGATTAATCGGATTATGTTTGGAATCAAATACCTGCAAATGACGGAGGCAGTATTCGAGGGAGGACAGGTTGCAGCAAAAGGGTATATAACAGAAGCAAAAGCATATGTAAAACATGCGTTGGATCTTGCTGAGGAAGCCTGCATTAGTTATGCCAAAGCAGCAAGAGACCGTTCTGATGTTGCTTCAATTGCAATTTTTAACGAATATGGCATCAGATATCTCAAGAAGAAGCTCGAAGATTTGAATTCACAAACGAAGCTATAATTAATATAGGAATATACTGTAAAATAATATAAATATTTGTAAGTAGTATATATAATTGCATATTCATGGAGGAATTATTATGAACAATATTATTCTTTCTGCACCACTCACCCACAGTGACTGGTACTTGAAAACCAACGGACCTGAATGGGGTACTGAAGGTATACGCACTATGCTTACCCGCTGTAAGGAATTTGGATTTTCAAGAATATATTGGCGCGTTTATGATTCTGGTAAGGCGACCTATGCAAGCAAACTGGTTGAGCCATTTCGTGCTGACGAGCATGAAGAAATTTGGCAATATTCACCGGGGTATATTGATCTTCCACCGGAAGAAACAATGAAGCGTTTTATGCAGCTTGACTATACAAATTTTGATTCGCTTAGTGCAGCAATTGAAATCGGACATGAAATCGGACTCGAAATTTTCGCATGGATGTCCATCAACGAAGATGACCATGGCATTGGTTTTACCAGTAAATTTACCAGAGAGAATCCCCAATATCGCTGGATATGCCGGGATGGAAGAAGCTATCATTCTCAGCTGAGCTATGCGTTTTCAGAGGTGAGGGAATACAAATTAGCTCTTATTCGCGAGATGCTGGCATATGATATTGACGGCTTGTTTATTGATTGGATTCGTACTGGTGACATTCGGGATAACCCTCAGTCGGATGTGGACGGAGTAGCAGATTATGGTTATGAGAAACCTAACATTGAAGCCTTTATACAAGAGTTTGGTATCGATCCACGCTGTGTTCCGAATAATGATGAAAGATGGATTCACTGTCGTGCAAAACCAATTACTGAATTTATGCGTCAAGCTCGTGCATTGACCAAAAGCCATTCAAAAAAGCTGCGTCTAATTACGATGGTACATCACCCATGGTCTTACCGTGGTGTAATGCCTGAAATGATAAACGAAGACACACCTCAATGGGTCAGAAACATGAGCGGTAACAGGGTTGATGGCGCTCTTAATGGCCTATTATGTGATATTAAAACCTGGTCAAAAGAAAATCTAATGGATGATGTGATTGCAGCTGGTTACTATATAAAAGGAGGAAATGCGTTACTTGCATGTGAGTACCTCAAGAAAGAAACAGAAGGAAAAACACCAATTATGGTTTACGGATGGGTGCCCACAACACCGGAAGCCTTTTACAAAGATGTGGAAATTGCCCAACAGGTGGGCACCAATGAGATTCTTTATTGGGAAGCTGATTACATAGATAACTCCGGAGCTGACTTCAGAGCCAGTCACTTCAGCCGTTGTGTTTCCAGCCAGGCACCAAATACAACACAGTAGCAGGGGGCGGTATCGCCGGAATTGCCGCTGCATTGGCTTCTTCAAGAAACGGAGCAAAAGTAATTCTTATTGAAAAGCAATGTGCTCTTGGCGGACTGGCTATTTTAGGACTTATTACTATTTATCTTCCATTGTGTGATGGTATGGGTAAACAGGTAATTTATGGAATAGGCGAGGAATTATTGCGTTTATCAATAAAATACGGATATGAAGATAATTATCCGAATGCCTGGCTGGATAATAATAATATTGAAGAACGAAAAAAAACAGCGTTTTCTTGTGCAATATAACCCTCATCAAATAGCATGAAATTGACGATGCAGAAAATATAGAAGACAGAGGACATTAGGGAAAGTCATAATTTGGATAAGGCAAGCAGAGGTTTTATTTTTTTTTGGTAAATTCTGCTTTATAAAATTTTGTAAAAGTTTGTTGAAAAATTAGTAAAGGCTATTTACAAATTATATTACTATGATGTAAAATGAATGTATAGGTTGTATTAATTTACATAGGAGGTAGAATATATATATGAAAGGGACGGGGATCGTAAGGGAAGTAGATGAATTAGGAAGAATAGTTATCCCGAAAGAATTGAGGAAAGTTATGGATATTAAGGTAAAAGATCCAATAGAGATTTTTACTGAAGGTTCGGCTATTATATTGAAGAAATATAGCCCAGGGTGCATCTTCTGTGAAAGAGTAAATGATGTTATAAGATTTAAAGAGAATAATATATGTACCGATTGTCTAAAACAGTTAAAAAACGATGACTAATTTGCGAGGATTAATGTACAAAGATTAAATTACGAGAATTAATGTATAAAGATTAATGTACAAGACACTGCGGAGCGTTGGCAACTAATGTTCTGCGGTACCAGCAACTCTCTGGAAAACATTTAATAAATAATTTATAAATAAATAATAAACAATTAATAAATAAACAATAAATAATTAATAAATTTATTTAATATTTATTAATGTCAAATATAAATTACAACAGTACAGGAGAAAAAGCATCAGAATATTAAAAAGTAACAGAACTGTATATAAACTCAAAATATATTAATTACTTCGAAAAGAATAGATACTATAAAGAATCAGGCGAAAAAAGCATATAATTAAACTAAATGTTCAACAATACAGAAATGCAAATATTTTAAAAATAATGGTAAAATATATGTGATATTATTAAATATTGTGTTCAAGCATAGTTATGCAGGTGCATTTTCTTCCTATGATACAAAATATAGCAGTATACGATTTTCCGAGTATAAAATTTGAACAAAGCTTACGGATTGTTATGTTTAAGGCAAGGAAAAATTCGTAATTCACGACACGGATGTCGTGAGCCGTCACCTGAATCATGGATGATGAATGTGACGGGTAGAATTTTTCTGTAGACTTAAACACTACAATCCGTTGCTGAAGTGAATATTATACATGGAAAAGGGAATATTTCCACATATCGACATTTGATATTGACAATACATGTATTTTAAGGAATGAAGCACCTGATGAGATACTGGGAAAATTGAATAAACACTTGGTGAAAAGCTATCGGGAGGATTATCGGGAAGATCGCCAGCAAGATTATCGGAAGAATTACCAGTAGGATTACCAGAAGGATTATCAGCAGGCTTATTAGCAGAATTACCGGCATCATTATCAGCATCATTATCAGCATTATTATCAACATGATTATCAGCAAGCTTAGCAACAAGATTGGGGCTAAAGTACAGCAGAGAAGCCAGCAAAACAAGGGCATTTGTAACATATACATCGCAAATTCTTTGTGGATATACATACAAGCAGTTATGTAAATATGTAGGCAATATGTCTTTGTCAGGGATCTCAAGGCTCTCAAACAAAGGGTTCTAATTATTTAAGGAACATATAATATATCAGGACGTTATTAATACCTTGATTGGGGTAACATAACATGAAACATAATAGTTATTGATTATTGATTATCGATTTGAGTAAAATCACATAAATTCAGGCATCATAATAAACGAATATTCAGCGAATAATCAACGAATATAAACAAAATATAATATAATAATATATCAGGAAAGTGAAGCTCAAATATAAGCTCATTATTTACAGGTCTTACATAAAGTGTAAAGGTCTTTTCCCTATTAAAAAAGCAAAAACAAATAAATATCAAAAAATATATGTTATTATTAAATATATACAATATATATTTTTGTTATAGAGAGGAGATATAAAATGAAGGTACTATTAATGACTGATCTTGAGGGTATTAGTGGAGTAGATACCATGGATAAAGTTTCGGACGTGGGAACTCCTGGTTATAGGTTTGCGCTTGAGCGCCTTATGCTTGATGTAAATGCAGCTGTCGAGGGTGCTTTTGAAGGAGGAGCAACTGCTGTTTATGTTAAGGATGGTCATGGAGGAGGTAACAACTTTTTGAAAGAAATGTTGGATCCCCGTGCAATTCAGGTATCTGATAGCATAAGTTGGCAGAGACTTTTGAAAGATGGTGAAATTGACGCATATATGGAAGTTGGTGCACATGCCATGGCTGGTACAATAAATGGTTTCCTGGATCATACACAAAGCTCAGTAAATTGGCATAACTACATAGTTAACGGAAGAAAGAGCGGAGAGATAGCACAGGGCGCGATTTTTGCCGGAGCATTTGATGTTCCGTTTGTTATGGTAAGCGGGGATGAGGCAGCTTGCGTTGAGGCCAGAGCTTTCCTCGGGAATATAGAGTGTGCTGTAGTCAAATATGGTATTGGAAGAAACAACGCAAGGTTAGTTGATTTAGATGAGGCACTTGAAAAAATTAAAGTCGCTGCTCGCGACAGCTTAAAACTTGTTGGTAAGATTAAACCTTATAAACCTCTATTACCGTTAGAAATAATACTTGAATTGAACCGATCGGATATGTGTGATGCCTTAATGGAAAGATGTAAGGATGTTGAACGGCTTGATGCCCGAACTGTACGGAAACTTGTGTACAAAGTAGAGAGTTATATTGATATTTTGTTTTAAG